>JBKOZI010000127.1:0-24770 GCA_046725795.1 Actinomycetota bacterium | reverse complement strand
CCACCGGTCGCCGTGCCACCGGCGCCACCGGACGCAGTGGCTGTCTGCGTGTTCGTGGCGGTGTTGCTCTGGTGGCACTGGTCGTTGCCCTGCGTGTTGCCCGTCGCCAGTTGCTTGCAGACGTCGGAGTGGTTGTTGCCTTCCCCGACGTAGCTCCCCGGGGAGCTGTCGCGCCCGGAGATCTGGTTGGACTGCTCGTTCTCGAGGCTGTTGTGCGCCTCGGCGTCGCCGCCGTTCGCGTACGCGTCGCCTCCGTACGAGCCACCCTGCGAGCCGTTGCCGACGACCTGCACGGGCCCGGCGTTGCCACCGGTGGCCGTGCCACCGGCGCCACCCGACGCAGTGGCTGTCTGGGTGTTGGTAGCGGTGTTTTCCTGCCTGCACTGGTCGGCGGCGTTGGTGTTGCCGGTCGCCAGCTGGTTGCAGACGGCGGAGTTGTTGCCCGTCGGGAGGGTCGGCATCCCGGCGCTGTTGCTCGCCGCTGCCCCCGCGGTGAATGCGATTGCAGCCGCGATTCCCCAAGCCAGGGCACCTAGCTTGAATCGATGTTGCATGGTGATTCCTCTCGTACTTCGAGTTCTCACTGATGCCGAGCGTCTAAGGGCCCCCGGCGCGGCCCGGAATCACAGCCGGTGTCGGCTAGCCGGGCAACTCGATCGGAGGGACGTACGCCAACGGTCTCCAGGGGAGTGTGGGCGTGCGAAAAGCCTTGAAGCGGTGGTTTGGTAGCGCGATCGACGCTCCCAACCCCGCGAGCAGGAGCAGTAACAGGCCGGTACCGGCGCCCCCGGAGCCGCTCAGGAGGTTGAAGAAGGGATTCTGGCCGGGCAGCTGGCCGCCGTGCCCCGGCAGACCACCGTTCAACGGCGAGGCCTTCCCGGTTTCGTGGCCGGCGCGCATTTCCGCCTCCGGTCGGATGACGCGGCCTGCGGTGCCCAACCGGAAGTGTCCCGGGGACCGAGCGTGGTTCCTTCGGGCCGCTGCGCCGCCCGAGCCCCGCTCTTTGTTGGTCTCGAGCACGAAGGTGTCCTGGGCTCCCGAGTGGTACCTGCCACTCCCGCTGAAGCCGGACCCGGACCTGTCGCGCCCGGAGGTCTGGTTCGACTGCTCGTTCTCGAGGCTGTTGTGCGCCGCGGCGTCGCCGCCGTTCGCGTAGGCGTTACCGCCGTTCGAGCCGAACTGCGAGGGACCGGCGTTTCCACCCGTCGCGCTGCCCCCGGCACCTCCGGTCGCGGCCGCGGTCTGGGTGTTGGTGGCGGTGTTGCTCTGCTGTGCGGTGGGCGTGGTCTGGCTATTGTCGGGCGGCGCGGTCGTGTCGCCGTAGCTTGCCGGAGGCGAGCCGACGGTCGTCGCCGACAGCACCGTACCGACGGTTTCGTCGGCCCGGGCAGGCGCTGCCGCGAGCGCAGTGAGGAGCAGCGCCGCTCCGGTTGCGATCGCACGAACGATCCATCTCCTTGCTGCGCTCGGAGACCCTTTCCCAAGCCCTATGCCTGAAACTGACGCCGACACTCGACGAAACCTCGGAGTGAGCAAAAGCTCGCACGCAAACTAACCAGCGTCAATCGGATACTTGTCGATGTTCGAAGACAAGCCTTTAAGCAGTGCGTCACCGGCACTCAGACGCAGTCAACCCGGATGAGAGCGCGGAGCCGGACCTGAACGCCTGAGCGTGACTGGGGTTTGGTCCCGGAGGTGGAGGCTCGATTCCTTCCTCCGCAGCCTCATGCGCTAGCGGCACGAGGGTTGTTCGGAGATACTCGCGACGATGGCTGACCCTATGCGAGCACCAATTGGTCGCAACGCCCGCCCGACAACGCGGCGGCCGCTCGAAGACCGGCTCTTCGTCCGCTGGCCGGTTGTGTGGGCAGCGCTCGCGCGGGCGGTCGAGTTCCTACCGCCGCGGTCGCGCCTACGACGTGCGCTGGTGCGGCGCACCGTGCTGTCGGGCTGGGAAGCCTTCGTGCGCGGGGACCTCGACTTGATACTCGTGCGCTACGCGGCCGACTGTCACCTCGAGCCTCCACGCGAATGGACTGCCGCGGGTATGCGCAGCTCCTACATGGGCCACACGGGCTGGCGCGAATGGGCGGCCGACTGGTTCGAGGCCTGGGAGCGGATGGAGTTGACGTCGCTCGAGATCGTGGAGGCGGGCAACCCGGTCGTCGTCCTCGGCCAAGTCCATCAGCACGCCCGTGAGAGCGGCATCGAGCTCGACTCCCCATACGGCAGCATCTACTGGACCGAGCGAGGCCTGATCGTGCGCGAGAGCCACTTCGTGGATTTCGACGAGACGCTCCGCGCGGCCGCTATCCCTACGGCGGCGATAGGCGGCCCGGTCTCCTCTCCGCCGTAGCTCCAGGAAGGACGGCTTCGCAAGTTGCCGCTCGCCTCGCCTTGTCCTTGTTGGCGAACTCAGACCAGGCCGACGCGGTCACTTATTTCGTCAGCCTCTCCGCTTTCGTCACGCCGCGGCTCTGCGAGGCCCTACGGAATGAATATCCCCTGAACCTCGAAGAGCGTGTTGTCGTCGGTAAAGACATTGCCGTCCCGGCCACCGTCGAAGACCTTCATCTGGGCGACCTCGACGACCGCGCGATCGCCATTCCTGATCCCCGAGCACCCTTGCGGCGGACAGGGCGAGAAGTTGACGAAGCTGCAAACGCCCCCGGTCGAAGTATCGGCCGTACTCGTGCAGTACAGGGTCACGGGAGAGGGCGCGTCTTGCACTGTCGCCGCCTCGTTTCCGCCCGAGCCGTTGAAGTGGTCGGTGAGTCGAATGGTCGTGTCGGCCTGCAGCTGACCCGAATAGTCGGGACCGCCCGCGACATTCGCGCTGCCGCAGACAGCTGCGTCCGTCCCGGGCCTGCACCGAACGTCTGAGATGCTGGACGTGACGACGATGTTTTCGTTTGATGCCTGTCCAGCCTTCACGTTGAGTTGAAAGAACCCGATCGAATTCGCGCCGGCGCCGTTGGCGTCGGGCGTCCCGACCGTGAGGAAGTTCGACGTTTGGACAGGCGGGCTACAGGACGGAAAAGCCAGTGGCGGGCCGTGCCGCGTGTTCGGTGAGGTGCACTCCTTGTAGGCGGGCACCAGTGAGACCCGTAAAGGTGCGGCTCCCCGCGGCCGTGGATGTGTTGCCCCGGCCAGCTGTGCCAGCACCATCACCCCGAGTGCGGCAAGAGCGAGCAGCGTCAACGGCGACGGACGGTTGCGCAAAATCCAACTCATTTCAGAGCTCCTCCCCTTTGTTGCGCTCGGCTCGAGGGTACCGCGAGCCGTGGCCCGCAACAAGGGACCGGCCGACCTGGTCGAGCGGGGCTCGGCCGCAGGTAACAAAGTGGGTAACGGACTGAGCGAAATGCCGCTCACCTCGCCCTGTCCTTGTCGGCGAACTCAGACCAGGCCGACGCGGTCACCCTTGCGGATCGTGCCGGTCGCTTCCGCGACGGCGTAGACGCCGGCGCAGGGGTAGAGCGCACCCGCGACGTCGATCCTGTTGTGCTGGGCGAGGACCTTGAGGATCCGGGTGTCCCTCGGAAGATCCTCCTGCGCAAGGCTCGGCATGACGCAACGAGGATCCGGCAAGGCCACGCCGAGCCTTACGTCGTCGCCGATCGCGACCGTGCGACCGAGCCACTCGTTCTCGACGAAGCCCCTGGCGGGGGTATCGACGATCACGTTCATGCGGAACCGCCGGGCGTCGAAGCGGCTCTGTGGTTCGAGTTCGCTCAGCTGGTCCAGGCTTGACGTCGTGAGGACGCTGAGCGGGAAGAGGTCGAAGAACGAGCCTTCGGGGACAGCGGAAGGGAGCCCCCGCGCGTTGAAGAACGCCGCACCGAGCTGCGCTTCGACGACCTCGTCGCGGTGTCCCTCGGGATCGTAGTTCTCCTCGTCAGGGTGGTACTGATCGATCGTGTAGCCGTTCTGCGCGGCGCGTGCCAGCTCCACGTCGCGGCCGAAGAAGCGCGACAGGACGGCGTCGACATCCGGCGCGTCGCTCAGCACCGAGCTGCCGTCGGCGAGTTCGATCCGCGCCGGTGGAAGGTCGTCGCCTGGGCGGGGCGGTTCGACGAAGGCGGCCCGGCACGCGAGCAGGTTGGGCCACAGCTTCGGGTGCTTCGCGCTCGCGATCTTGCCCGTTTCGCTGTCCCGAAGCGCGTAAGCGCGGTCGCCGACGATCCCGCCCTCACTCAAGTCGGCCGCGTCGAGCTCCTCGCCCAGCATCGACTTGACGGGGAATCGCCACAGCGCCCGGATCGTGCCAACCGGCTCGCTCGAGTTCATTTCTTCGCCCTCCTGTCTTCCGTCATCCTCTCGTCACGCCGCAGCTCTGGGAGGCCCTACGGAATGAATATTCCCTGGACCGCGAAGAGCGTGTTGTCGTCCGTTCCGACTCGACCGTCCGCGCCACCGTCGAAGATCTGGATCTGGGTGATCTCGACGACCGCACGCTGTCCCTCGGGCGGAGGCGGGCACCCCAAGCACCCGACGTCCGGGATCGTGCAGAGGCCGCCGATCGACGTGTCGGCCGTGTTCTGGCATTGCATGTTTATTGGCAGCGGAATGTCCACCACGGTGGCCGCCTCGTTCAGGTTGGGGCCGTTGTAGTGGTCGCTGATTCGGATCGTCGCGTTCCCCTGTAGATCACCGGAGTAGTCGGGGCCGTCCGCGGCGTTCGCGCCGCTGCAGACGGAGGCCGCCGTGCCGGGCTTGCAGCGGACATCCGAGATGGCCGCCCTGATGAGCACGTCCTCCGGAGAAGTCGTCTTCACGTTCAGCTGCACGAACCCGACCGATTTGGCGCCTGCCCCGTTGGCGTCGGGCGACCCGACCGTCAGGAAGCTCGAGGTCTGCACGGGTGGGCTACAGGACCGGAATACCAGCGGCGCGCCGTGCGTGCTGTTCGGCGTGGTGCACTGCTTGTAGGCGGGCGTGAGCGAGGCCCGCAGAGGTGTCGCTGCCCTGGGCCGCGGGTGCGTGGCGCCGGCCAGCTGGGCCAGCACCATCACCCCGAGTGCGGCAAGAGCGAGCAGCGTCAACGGCGACGGCCGGTTGCGCCGAATCCAACTCATTTCAGGGCTCCTCCCTTGTTGCGCGAGCTGGCTCGAGGGTACCGCGATCCGCGGGCTGGAACAAGGATCGGCGGCCCCGCTCTAACAGATGCCGACCCGTGGCCACTCGCCCTCAAGCGTGGCCCAGAGCGAGTCGATAGCCGACGGCGAGCGGAAGGATCAACCTTGTTGAACAACAGTGCCGGCCGCGAGCCGCTGGTCATGCGTGCGCTTTTGTGCGCGGCACTCACAGGTTTTGGCGCGCATGCGCTTCACGCAGTCGGCTGGCTCGGCGGAAGCGGGCCAGGCTGGCTGATCGAGAGCTGGGGTTACACCTCGCTGCTGGTCGTCGCATTGGTGCTGACGTACCGCAAGAACCGGAGGCTGGACGCGGGAGGTCGATCGGAGGCCCGCACGGATCCCCTTACCGGCCTCGCCAACCGCCGTCAGCTCATGGAGGACCTCGCGCAGCTCACCGAGGCCGGGTCCGACCCACGGGTCTTCGCGCTCTTCGACCTCGACGGCTTCAAGTCGTACAACGACAGCTTCGGCCATCCGGCGGGTGACGCGCTGCTGGCCGAGCTGGCCGATCGCCTCCAGACCGCGGTCGCGCCCGACGGTTGCGCCTACCGTCTGGGCGGAGACGAGTTCTGCATCATCGCGCCCCGTACGCATCCCGCCCGCGAGCCGATCGCCGCCGCTTCCTCGGCACTCTCTACGCACGGCGACGGCTTCACGATCGGAAGCTCATGCGGCGTCGTCTTCCTGCCCCAAGAGGCCGACAGCGCCGGCGCCGCCTTGCGCCTCACGGACCGCCGCATGTACGCGGCGAAGAGCCGCCGCCCCCGTTCGGCGGAGCGTCAGATGCGAAACGTGCTCCTCCGCGTGCTGCGCGAGCGGGAGCCGGAGCTCGACCGGCACCTGCGGAGCGTCGCCCAGCTCGCGATCGAGCTCGGACAGGCGATCCATCTCGACGCCGAGCAGCTCGACGAGGTAGCGCGCGCCGCGGAGCTCCACGACATCGGCAAGATCGCCGTGCCCGACGCGATCCTGCACAAGCGCGCACCGCTGGACCCCGGCGAATGGGAGATCATGCGCAATCACCCCGTGATCGGCGAGCGCATCCTCTCGTCGGCGCCTGCCATGACGCCCGTGGCGAAGCTGGTCCGCTCGACCCACGAACGCTGGGACGGAGGCGGGTACCCGGACGGGCTCGCCGAAGAGGAGATCCCGCTCGGTTCGCGCTTGATCGCGGTCTGTGACGCATTCGTCGCGATGACGGAGTCCCGGCCCTGGCGGAAGACGGTCAGCTTCGAGGCGGCAACGTCGGAGCTTCAACGGTGTGCCGGCACGCAGTTCGACGCGGCGCTGGTGGCGTCTTTCTGCGCCTTCGTATACCCGGACCTGCTACTCGGCGCGGACGCGAGACACTACGCGGAGCACCCTACCCAGCCGATCTAGCAAACCCCGTGCCCTACTCGTGCAGGGCCGCGCTCGGGATCGGCCCGGGGGCTTCGCGCACGAGCTCGCTCACGGCCCGCTGGTGGCTGCGCACGGTGTCCTCGCGGTCGCGGCCGTAGAGCGCCGGGAAGCGGCCGAGCGCGTAGATCGTGCAGGACTCGTCTTCCACGATCTCCGGGTATCGCCTGCTCACGTGCTGGGCGAAGCCCGGGTAGTGCTCCATCCACCAGAACGAGGACGCCGGGAGCAGGAGATAGTCCGCACCCCTGGCCCGGGCCAGCTCGAGCTGCTCGACCGCCCAGTCCGCGTCCGGGGGGTGGTAGCCGATGTAGCTTCCATCCGGTGAGGCGGGAAAGTGCCAGGCCTCGCCGCATTCGAGGTCGAGGAGCTGGTCGTCTCCCTTGCTCACGACCAGCACCGTTGCGTCGGGTGGAACCGCGCTCCGCGCAATCATGTGGATCCGCTCCACGAGCTCGCGGTACTGCTCCCTCTTCAAGCGCCTGTCGCTTTCGGCGTCGGCGTCCTCCGTGCTCCGGCGGACGTGACGTGTGCGCTGCTCTTGGATTCTCGGGTTGTCGACGTCGGGACGTTCGGGCAGATCGTCGCGCTCCGCCCACCCCGGCTCCTTCGCGGCGCCGAGATCGGCCACCGGCAGCACCTGGTCGGGATAGCGGAGAGTGCTGCCCTCCAGGCGGGCGATCGGCTCGTGGCGAACGAGGCAGCGAATCTCGGTTGAACGCAGCACAGCCTCCGGATCGTTCGCATTCACGGCGAACACGGCCCACCAGTAACCGAGGTTCGTACCGAGCTTCTCCCACGTCTCGGCAGGCACCGCGAACTCCAATCCCTCGGCGTCCGTGGACGGCTCCAGCGGGCATATCTCGACGTGCTCGCTCTCGCCGCCGAGCGACAACGCCAGCACGTAGCTGTCGACGGATTCGTCGCCTGGATCCTCGATCTGGATCGTGGGCGCATCCGTGGTTCGCGTCATGTGCTCCGGCCCCTTGACGACGAGGCGGGGATCGACGCTCTGCTTCGAACGACCGAGGACTTCGAGGACGCCGTCGATGAAGGGCAGGTACGCCTCGGTCCCGGGCTTGTCGGTGAAGTAGCAGGTGCTGCAGAGCGCGGGATAGTCCCATGTCGCCATCGACCGCCTGAGATCGACTGCGTTGGCGCCGTTCCAGATCTCGTCGAAGTCCTGATTCCTGAGATCTCCCAGCACAAGGTCTCCCCCGGTTGCATAACAGCACGGCGTGCACTGGCCCTGCGTGTTGACGTGGACCCGGTTCCAGACGGTCATGCAGTAGCCGGGGACGTAGCGCTTCATCCGAGTTTCCCAGCGGACGGCCCAGTCGCGACCGGGCTTCGACGCGATCTTGTCCTTACGGAAGTCGTGGCGCTCCCACCCCGCGACGGTCCAGATCAGGCGTACGTGCTTCTGCTTCGCAACCTGGATGCACTGCTGCTTGATCCATTCGACGTAGTCGGCCGAGAAGTGGAGAGTGGGGTCGAGGTGCCCGCTGCGGCCGTTGACGTCGATCATCTGGAGGATGTTCATGGTCTGGATTCCCGCATCCGCGAGGTAGGCGATCGTCTCGTCGAGCGTGGGCCCGTTCAGCGTCATGAAGACGATGTTCGCCCAGACCTCGAGGCCGTGCTCGCGGCAGAGGGCGGCCGCCCGGGGAAGGTTCTCGAACACCTTCTCCGGCTTGCTGCCGGGCCGGATCTTCTCGAACAGCTCGGGATAGTGCGTGTCGATCGAGACCAGCATCTCCCGCGTGATGTCCTTGAGCTCGAAGAATTTCTCCTCGTCGAGGAACTGCGCGTTGGTCGTCAGGCTGAACTCGAAGCTGTACTCCTCGGCCATCTGCCTGGCCTCGTCCCAGGCCACGATCAGCGGCTCGCTCCCGTCGAACGGAACCACGACCGAGACGGACGGCGCAATCTGCTCGCCCACCTTGCGGAGAATCTGCGGCGACATCTTCCGAAGCGGCGGGTTGGCGCCGTCGTGGCACATGATGCAGCTCATGTTGCAGAAGTTGCTGTACTGGATCTGCGCCTCGAAGGGCCGTGAGTCGAACACGAACCGCTTCTCGAGCAGCTCGCGTTCGAGGAGCGCGCGGTTGCGCGCCTCGATCTCCAGGCGCTCCTCGCGCGTGATTTTCGGCCGCGGACGCTCTACAACCACGCCCGCGCGCCGGCCCGCCCCGCCGTCGCCACTCATGGTCGGATGATAGCCGCTCGAATTGGCCGCTCTCCAGCGTTTCTTCGGGGCTTACGGCCTGCGTCAGGCGACCCAGACCGGATCGCGCCAGCGGACGTTCTCACCCTCGCTCGCCATCGGGGTGTAATACCTGCACCCCTCGAAGAAGTAATGGGTCACCTGGCTGAGCCGCGTCCGGGTGGGGTCGTTCTGAGTCGCCCCGCCGTGAATGAGGTTGGCCGCCCACACGATCGCCTGCCCTTTCTTGATCGTGCCGTACGCCGGCGCGAGCCCGTCACGCTCGATCACATCGGCGACGTAGTCCTCGTAGTTCGGATAGTTCGCCCATTTCGCCTCCGCACCGAAGTCGGCGGGCCGTGCGTACGGGAGCTTGTGTGAGCCGGGGTAGTAGACGAGGGGCCCGTTGTCCATGTCCATGTCTTCGAGCGCGACCCAGACACCGCACATGAATCCCTCGGGAATCGTGTTGAAGTGGATCGCGTCCGAGTGCGGCGCCTGCTGCGAGCCCCGCAGGAAGTTGAGCGTCTGGAAAGGGAGAGGCTTCCGGCCGTAGAGCTCCTCGAGCAGGGTAAGCACTGTGGGCGCGAGCGCGAGCGCTTTCACGTTCTCGCTGATCTTCCAGGCGTCCTGGATGCGCTTGTGGAAGTAGCGCACACCGCCCTCTTCGCGCGGCGGCTTTCCGTAGAGCCCGTCGAGCTCTGCGACGATCGCGTCGAGCGTTTCGTCCGGGGCGACCGCCTCGATCACCAGGAAGCCGTCGCGGTCGAGCGCCTCGCGCTGCGCGGGCGACGCGACCCCATGAGTGTTCGCCTCGGCGCTCATCCCCTGCCCGGCGACCTTACCACCGGCTCGGAGGACGGTTCTGCCGCTTCGCCCGCGCCAGTGGCGTTCGCCGTCTCCCTTACGGTGACGGGCTGAAGTCGTCCGGGTAGAGTGCGTGGATCCAGATCGTCGTCAGTGAGTCGACGACCTCGCTCCGTGGGCGGCCCTCGAGCAGCAGGAACGCGTAGTTGCAGCGTTCGGCCATCCAGACGAGCGCCTCGGCGACAGGATCCGGATCGAGGGATCGCAGCCGATCGGCGTCGCGCTCGCGCCTGAGGTGCTCCGCCGTCGCGGTGACGAAGCGGCGGATCAGGGACTCATAGAACGCGCGGAATGCAGGGTCGTAGGCGGCCGCCTCGACGGCCGCGCGCAGGATGTCGGCGTGGTCGCAATAGACCACCGCGATTCCGTCGAGCGCCTCTCGCACGAGCTGTGCGGGTTCGCCCTCGCCGTGCCACCAGCGATCGGCTTCCGCATAGACCTCGGCGGCGGTGGCGTCGGCGGCTTCCTTCAGGACCTCGTTCTTGTCCGGGTAGTAGAAGTAGAAGGCAGTTCGCGAGATACCCGCGCGCCGCGCGAGCTCGTCGACGGTGACGTCCTTGAACGGCCGCTCGGCGAGCAGCTCGGCGAGTGCCGCGCGGACGGCCTGCTGGACCTCGTTGCGGGTCCGGCGACGCGACGCCTGCGGCGCCTGCTGTGGCGAAGCCTCCATCCCTCGGTCCGAGTATCCCGCTTTTTACGTGGTCTTGCCAGAATCGGCCGGCACCGGCGTCTTCGAAATGGCAGCCCCGCCCTCTACCATCCAAGCGCCGTGAAGATCCCCTCGGTGCTGATCATGGCCGCAGGCCGCGGCACGCGTATGCGCTCGCAGCTGCCAAAGGTGCTGCACCCGCTGTGCGGCAGGCCCCTCATCCTCTGGCCGGTCGAGGCCGCGCGCGAGGCGGGCGCCGAGCGCATCGTCGTGGTTGTCGGCCGCGAGGGCGCGGACGTGCAACGCGTGCTGCCCCCTGGGGTCGAGGTCGCCCTGCAGGACCCGCCCGCCGGCACGGGCGACGCCGTGCTGTGCGCCCGCGAGGCACTCGCCGGAGCGAGCGACGTAATCGTGCTGTCGGGTGACCACCCGCTGCTGGATGCGGGCTTCGTGACGGCCCTCGCCGAGCGTCACGCCGCTTCGGGCGCGGCGGCAACCGTCACGACCCGGGCGCTCGAGGATCCCGGCCAGTACGGCCGGGTCGTCCGGTCCGCCGACGGTGACGTCGAGCGAATCGTCGAGACCAAGCACCCGGGCGACGCCTCGCCGGAGGAGCTGGCGATCAAGGAGATCAACGCCGGCACTTACGCATTCTCGGTGGAGCCGCTGTTCCAGGCGCTGACCGAGGTCGGAACGGACAACGCACAGGGCGAGGTCTATCTCGGCGACGTGCTGCCGCTGCTGCGCGAGCGGGGCCACAAGGTGGCCGCTTTTCTGACCGACGACGAGCTGATCAGCATGGGCATCAACACCCGTGCGGACCTCGCCGAGGTCCAGGAGGTCGCCCGCCGGCAGATCCTCAAGCGGCACATGCTGGCAGGCGTGACGATCAGCGATCCATCGTCGACCTTCATCGACGTCGACGCCAGGATCGGCGAGGACACCACCGTCGAGCCGTTCAGCTTCTTGAAGGGTCAGGTGGAGATCGGCTCGGGCTGCACGGTCGGCCCGATGACCACCCTGGTCGACTGCGTGCTGGGCGACCGCGTGTCGGTCGTTCACTCGCACCTCGATGCATGTGAGGTGCTCAATGGCTGCACCGTCGGGCCGTTCACCCGGATCAGGCCCGGAACGAAGCTTCACGACCGTGCGAAGGCGGGGTCCTTCGTGGAGATCAAGAACTCCGAGATCGGCGAGGGCGCGAAGGTGCCCCACCTCTCCTACATCGGCGATGCCGAGATCGGCGAGGGGTCGAACATCGGCGCGAGCACGATCACCGCGAACTACGACGGCCGGCGCAAGCACCGGACCGTGATCGGCAGGAATGTCCACACCGGCATTCACACGTCGCTGGTCGCGCCCATCACCGTCGGAGACGACGCTTACACTGGTGCGGGTTCGGTGGTGACAGATGACGTGCCGGGCGGCGCGCTCGGAATCGCTCGCGCGCGTCAGGCCAACGTCGAGGGCTACGCCGAGCGTGAGGCCGCCACCGACGAGGAAGGGAAGCGGTGAGTCGCGGAAGGAGGCAGTCGTGAGTGGGGCACCGATGGAGCTGCTCGAAACCGAGCCGATGCTGACGGCGACAGCCGAGGCGCCGACGCACACCAGCGTCCCGACCCCGTACGACAAGCGCCTGATGGTGTTCGCGGGGCGCGGCAGCCAGGAGCTCGGCGCCAAGATCGCCGGCAAGCTCGGGATCCAGCTCGGCGGCGTCGAGCTGGAGACGTTCTCGAACGGCGAGGTCTACTGCCGCTATCTCGAGTCGATTCGAGGCGCGGACGTGTTCATCGTGCAGTCGACCCACGCGCCCGTGAACCGGAACCTGATGGAGCTGCTGCTCATGATCGATGCCGCGAAAGGCGCCTCCGCGCACCGCATCATCGCGGTGCTGCCCTGGTACGGCTACTCGCGCCAGGACAAGAAGTCGCGACCGCGCGAGCCGATCTCGGCACGGCTGGTAGCGCGCATGATCGAGACGGCCGGCGCCGACCGGGCGCTCACCATGCACCTGCACGCCGGGCAGGTCCAGGGGTTCTTCCAGGTTCCCGTCGACCATTTGATCGCCCGCCCGATGCTGACCCAGTACTTCCTCGACAAGGTGGTCGAGGACGAGTACGTCGCGGTCTCGCCTGACGCTGGTCGCGCGAAGCTCGCGGAGAAGTTCGCCGGTGAGCTGGGCGTGCGGCCGGCCTTCTTGACGAAGCACCGGCCCGAGCACAACGTGGCCGAGGCGGGCTACGTCGTCGGCGACGTCGCCGGCAAGGCCGCGATCCTCGTCGACGACATGATCGACACGGCCGGCACGCTGATCGAGGCCGCGCGCGTCGTCCGCGAAGCGGGGGCCACGCACGTGTTCGCGGCGGCGACCCACGGTGTCTTCTCCGGACCGGCCTTCGACCGCCTCAGTCGCCCGGAGATCGAGGAGATCGTCGTCACCGACACGATCCCGCTCGCACCCAGCGCGCCGGACAAGATCAAGGTCCTGAGCGTTGCCGACATCCTCGCGCGCTCGATCCGCTCGATCTTCACCGACGGCTCTGTCTCCGAGCTGTTCGCCGGCGACAACCAGCTGTTCTAAGCAAGGACTCGCCGACTAAATCGACACCCGGCGGTCGCGGGCCGGAGACCGACCCGCTTCTCGCCGAGTCAGGACCTGGGCAAGGCCTGATGGGCAATCGAGCCCGCGGCCGGCCTGCTCCTAGGAGAGCTTCGGAGCATCGTGTCGACGTGGCCGGCCCTCTGGACCGATTGAGTCGATCTTCGCGCGGTCGGGGCGCTGTCGGCGTTACCAGTCGGTGAAAAATCGGGGAAACGCGCCCAGATGCGTTGATCAGCGCGGGTCAACTTGTGCCCGCGCGCCTCTGCCAGAACTCGTGCTCGAGCCGCCCGAGCTCTGTCGAGGGCTCGTCGCCGAACCACCACTCGCGGGCGATCCGGTGCCAGTTCCGCCGTGCGCGGAGCTGACCCAGGACGGCCAGCACGCCGATCTCCATGCGCCGTCCCATCAGCTCGTTCGCCGGCACGTTCTCTCGCCGCATCAGCGCATAGAAGTCCGAGCGAGGGTCCGACATCGCGGAGATGACACCCATCACGTACTCGGGCGTGACCTCCAGCTCGGCGTCCTCCATGTACCAGCCGCCGACCGCATCGACGTGCTCCATCAGGCGCTCAGCGTCGATCCGCTTGGGATCACGCAGGAACCCGAGCTCGTGGAGCTTTTGCCGGAGGCGCTCGGGGTCGTGGTCGACTCGCGCCCTGATCGCCTCCTCCTCGAGACGGATCTGCTCGATGTCGAGCCGCTTCGTCATGCCGAAGTCGAGAAACGCGACCCGGCCATCCTCGAGCAGCACGTAGTTACCCGGGTGCGCGTCGGCGTTGAAGTGCTGGAGCTGGTAGATCGAGCCGAGGTAGAAGCGGAACACGATCTCGCCGAAGCGGCTGCGCGCGTCGTGGCCGAGGTGCTTGATGTCCTCGAATCCCTCGCCCTCGACGTATTCGGTCACAAGCACCCGGTTGCGTGACAGCCGGGTGATCACGTCGGGCACGTAGATGAAGGGGTGGCCTCGGTAGGCTCGCGCGAAGGCGCGCTGGTTCTGGGCCTCGTACTCGTAGTCGAGCTCCTCGAGCACACGCTCCTTCAGCTCGTGCGCGACCGCCTTCGCGTCGAGACCGGGTGCGATCGCCTTCGCGAGGCGGAGGATCATCCCGGCGTTCGACAGATCGGCGCGGAGCGCCGCGTCCACTCCGGGATACTGCACCTTGACCGCAACGCGGCGGCCATCGTGCAGCACAGCACGGTGCACCTGGCCGATCGACGCGGCTGCAAACGCTTCCTGCTCGATCGACTGGAACACGTCCACGCATGGCTCGTCGTATTCCTCGTCGATCACCTTGCGGACCTTTTCCCAGGGCATCGCCGGGGCCGAGGTCCGTAGCTGACCGAGCTTCTCCTGATACAGCTCGCGGTACTCGTCGGGGAGGTAGTCGGTGTCGATGAAGGAGGCGAGCTGGCCCATCTTCATGGCGGCGCCCTTCATCGTCCCGAGCGTGTCCACCATTCGCTCCGCCGACTCGAGCGCGAGCTCTTCCATGTGCTCGCGGCGGCTGTCCCGCGATCGCATGAGCCCGCTCGCCTTCGCGCCCGCGAAGCGTGCGCCCTCGAACCCGGCGCGCATGCCGACGCGGGCGGAGCGGCCGAGCCGGCTCCTGGGGATGTTCCGGTCGCCTGTATCGCTCATGCAGACATCTGAGCCCAAGTTACCCTTCGCGCCTCCTGCCCGTGCCACCGGTCCGCGACACCTTCAACGCGCTCATGGGCGAGCTCGACTACCCGATGCTGATCGTGACGGTCGCGCACGCAGAACGCGGGCAGGCTGTCTGGTGGGCTTCGCGACTCAGTGCAGCATCGACCCACCGCGCTTCCTCGTATGCCTCTCGAAGGCCAATCACACCTATCGGGTCGCCCACGAAGCCGACACCCTCGGAGTGCACTTCGTGCCCACGGACGCCGAATCGCTGGCCGAGCTTTTCGGCGGCGAGACCGGCGACCGCGTCGACAGTTCGGGCGCTGCGAGTGGCATCCGGGCCCGGGCGGCGTCCCGTTGCTGGATGCGTGCGCGAACCGGTTCGTGGGCGTGATCCGAGAGCGCGTGGACGCAGGCGACCATGTCGGATTCGTGCTGGAACCGGTCATGGCGGAGCACGGCCACCGCAACGGGCTGTTTTCGTTTCACCGCGCCAAGCGAATCCCGCCTGGCCACCCGGCCTGAGCGGCGAGGCTGGGTACAATCGGCCGTCGTGGCGAAGGGCGAGAGGACATTGCTGAGCGTCGCGCCCCGCGAGGAACGGGGGTCGCGTGCAAGCCGGCGGCTACGCCGGCAGGGACTCGTTCCGGGCGTCGTCTACGGCATCGGCGGCGACTCCGTCTCTTTCAAGGTCGACAGGCGTCGCCTCCGCGCAGTGCTCGCGGAGGGGCACGCGCTATTCGACCTCGAGCTCGACGGCGGCAATCCGGAGCCCGTGATCGTCAAGGACCAGCAGCGCGACGCCGTGCGCGGAACGGTTCAGCACCTCGACCTGCTGAAGGTCCGCCTCGACGAGAAGATTCAGGCCACGGTCGCGCTCGAATTGGAGGGTGTCGAGGATGCCCCCGGCGTGCGCGAGGGCGGCGTGCTCGAGCACGTGACCCGGGAGGTCACGATCGAGGCGCTGCCCACGGACATCCCCGACCGGATCGTCGCCGACGTCTCGGGCATGGGCATCGCCGAGACGATGACGCTGGACGCAGTGAGCGCGCTGGCGGGCGTCGAGATCATCGGTGAGCTCGAGGAGATCGTCGTGGCGACGATCACGGCTCCCTCCGAGATCGAGGTCGAGGAGGAGATCGAGGAAGAGGCCGAGCTCGTCGGCGAGGAGGGGGCCGAGCCTGAGGGCGAGGAAGCCGCCGAGGGCGAGGGCGAGGGAGGCGAGTCCGCCGAGTCCGGCGGCGAAGAGGGCTAGTGCCCGATCTTGTAAACCAGGGTGTGGTTTGCTGGATTGGGCACTAAGGCGCCCTTGCGCTTGTTCCGTGGCCGGGGGAAACGCCCCGCCGCCCCAGTCGACTATCTGATCGTGGGGCTCGGAAACCCGGGCTCGAGGTACGCGGGCACGCGCCACAACATCGGCTTCGAGGTCGCCGATGCGCTCGCGACCCGCTGGCAGCTTCCGAAGGCACGCAAGGCGTTCGGCGCCCTCGTCACCGAGGGGCGAAGCGGGCCGGGAGGCCCGCGGGTGGCAATCCTGCTGCCACAGACGTACATGAACGAGTCCGGGCGGGCGGCGAGCCCAGCGCGGGGCCAGTACGGAGTTCCGCTCGAGCGGGTGGTGGCGATCCACGACGAGATCGACCTGCCGTTCGGCGAGGTCCGCGAGCGGCTCGGCGGAGGGCTCGCCGGGCACAACGGGCTGAAGTCGCTGAAGCAGCACCTGGGCGGGCCGGACTTCACGCGCGTGCGCGTCGGCGTCGGCCGACCCGACTCGACCGATCCGGAGGTTGTCTCGCGCTACGTGCTGTCGCGTTTCGACGAGCCCACCGCCGATGTGCGGGCTTTGATCGACCGGGCCGCCGACGAGACCGAGCGACTTGTAACCAGCAAGGCCGCAAGCAGGTCCTCCGAAGGCGCATGAGCGCACATCGACGGGGTCAGGCTGGGCCGATCCGTCTCGCGAGTGACCTCGTTGCGGTGCGGGCGTGCACGGGACGGTCAAGAAAGTCCCATTGACACAGACCCGTTCCCCGTCACTGGTGCATTGGGGCCCCTACCGGGTACTCAACTGACCATTGGACGATGGCGGCACGATCAGCGGCCATGTCGCGGTGTCAATCCGCGCGAGTCACATGCGAACCGATCAGGCGCCTTAGCCTGACCCCGTTCATTGCACCCGATTTTCTGGCCCGCCACCGCCCCACCGACCCCAGCGGGCGAGCGTGGCTTCCTGGCGAGTCGAGCGGTGGGCGTATGGGCGCCGCCGTCGCGGTTCGACCTGCGCTTTGAGGCCTACTGCTGGAGCAGCCAGTACCCGACTGCCGCAAATCCCGCGGCAGTCACGGTCACCAACGCTGCGGAGGCGGGCGGCAGTTGCCCCCGGATGCCGGCAAGCAGGCCCGCGCCCACGTCCGCGACGTCGCATGCGACGCCTGCCGCGACCCAGGCGTCCTTCTGCTTGCGCGAGCTGCGCAGCGCGCCCGCGCCGAGCAGCGCGTCGCGCGCGCCGAAGAGGCGGCCGACGTAGGCCAGCTGGGGGTTGCCCTCGGGGTCGAGCCCGAACAGCCGGCCGGACAGGTTCGGCATCAGGTAAGTGCCCGCGCCGACCGCGATGCGGCTGATCGCGACGGCGTCCTTTGCCTTGTCTTGCTGTTTCCGGCTCATCGGCGGCGAAAGCCTATCCTAAGGATCGAGACGAGGCCGGGCCGACGAGCTCGGTCATTCGTCGTGCCCGTATGGCCCTTACCCGAGTTCTAGAGAGAGCAAATGAGAGTCCCGAGCTCGAGCGGCTCGTCCGCGAGGCGGCCGCTGCGCCTCAGGCTGCGTTCGTGTCGGCGTCGGTGCGCCCGTTCGTCGTCGCCGCGCTGCTGAGCTCGGAGGAATTCGAGGACGGGCCCGCGCTGGTGGTGGCGGGAGACGACCGCGCGGCCCGCGATCTGGCCGCCGATCTCCGCGCCTTCCTCGGGCCGGGCGTGCGGTTCTATCCCGCGCGCGGCGTGCGGTACGAATCCCATCTCGCGCCGCCGCCACACCTGGTTGGCCTGCGGATCGCCGCCCTCGATGCCCTCTTGGAAGAACACGGCGGCGGAGCCGCCGGCTCACGCTCTCCCGCCGTGGTCGTCGCGAGCGCCGTCGCGCTCATGGAGCGCGTCCCCGACCCGGAGCTTCGCCCGCACGGCTTCACCCTCCGCGTGGGCGAGGAACTCGACCTCGACGAGACCCTCGAGCGGCTGGTCGAATCGGGCTATGAGCGCCAGGAGCAGGTCTTCGAGCGCGGCCAGTTCGCCGCCCGCGGGGGCATCCTCGACATCTATCCGGCGACCGAGGAGCGCGCCGTGCGGGTCGAGCTCTTCGGCGACGAGATCGAGTCGCTGCGATGGTTCTCGACTTTCACGCAGCGCTCGCTGGCGGAGGCCGAGGAGGTCGAGATCGCGCCCGCGGCCGAGCTCGGGGCCGAGTACCGGGAGCTCGCCGAGCTTGCCGCAAGCGAGGATCGCGACGAGCGGCCCGACGTCGCCGAGATCCTGCCCGTCGACAGGTTCCGCTCGTTCCTCGACCTCGTCCCGGATGAGGCGGCGGTCCTGGTCGCTTCGGCCGAGGAGCTCCGGCCGGGGCTCGCGGATCACTGGCACGACGTCACCACGAGCCTGCACTCCACCGACGCGCACCACCTCTACGTTCCGCCAACCGAGGTGGAGGAATCGCTGAGGAAACGGGTCGTGGTCAGCTTCTCGACGGTCTCGCAGGACCAGCCACACCAATTCCGTGCGCAGGCGGCCGACGGCGCGGCGCGCTCGATCAGAGAGGCCGAGCCCGAGCTCGAGAAGCTGGTCCGCGGCGGCTACGAGACCGTGGTCGCGTGGAGCCGCCGCGGCGAAGCGGACCGGGCCGCCTACAACATGGCGCGCTTGCGGCCGGCGTTCGTGGACGGCTCCCGCCCGCCCACGGCCGACGGCGAGGGCGCGCTGTGGTTCGCGGTCGCGCGCCTCCGCGAAGGGTTCGTCGCTCCGCAGCTGAAGCTTGCCGTGATTCCAGATCACCGGTTGCTCCGCCGCCGCCGAGCGGAGCGCCCCGACACCCGTCCGGGTCGGGCGCTCGCAGCGTTCACCGACCTGCGCAAGGACGACATCGTCGTGCACGTCGACCACGGGATCGGGCGGTTCACAGGCTTCGACACGAAAACGGTCGCGCAGGTCACGCGCGACTACCTCGAGCTCGAGTACCGCGACGGCGATCGCGTCTTCGTGCCGACGGACCAGCTCGACAAGCTGAGCCGCTACGTCGGCGCCGACGGGCACGCACCGGCACTCTCGAAGCTCGGCTCGAAGACCTGGGACAACATGAAGGCGCGCGCCCGCCGTGCAGCCGAGGAGCTGGCCGGCGAGCTGCTCACGATCTACGCCGAGCGAAAGCGACGGTCCGGCCACGGCTTCGCCGAGGACTCCGACTGGCAGCTCGAGTTCGAGCGCGCGTTTCCCTATCGCGAGACGGACGACCAGCTCGAGGCGATCGAGCAGACGAAGGTCGACATGGAGGCGGCCCGTCCGATGGACAGGCTGATCTGCGGGGACGTGGGCTACGGCAAAACCGAGGTCGCGCTGCGCGCGGCCTTCAAGGCCGCCAGCGAAGGCAGGCAGACGTTGCTGCTCGCACCCACCACGATCCTCGCCCAGCAACACTTCGGCACTTTCTCGGAGCGCCTTCGCGACTATCCCTTTCGTATCGAGTTGCTGTCTCGCTTCCGCTCACCGAAGGAGCAGCGCGCGGTGATCCGGGATTTCACTGACGGCAAGGTCGACATCCTGATCGGCACGCACCGGCTGCTCTCGCGCGACGTCCAGCCGAAGGACCTCGGGCTGGTGATCGTGGACGAGGAACAGCGCTTCGGTGTCAAGCAGAAAGAGCGCCTGCGCCAGCTGCGGCTGAGCGTCGACGTGCTTGCCCTCTCCGCCACCCCCATCCCACGCACCCTCCAGATGTCTCTGGCCGGGCTTCGTGACATCTCCGTGATCGAGACTCCGCCCGAGGGCCGCCGTCCGATTCACACCTACGTGGGCGAGTACGACAACGACCTCGTCCGGACCGCGATCGAACGCGAGCTGGAGCGCGGTGGTCAGGTCTTCTACCTCCACGACCGGGTCGAGACCATCGACGAGGCGGCCGAGCTGATCCGGGCACTCGTTCCTGCCGCACGCGTCACGGTCGCCCACGGACAGATGGAGGCGTCCACGCTCGAGCGGTCGATGCTCGACTTCCTGCGCGGCTCGGACCAGGTGCTGGTCTCGACCACGATCATCGAGTCGGGCCTCGACATCCCGAGCGCCAACACGCTGATCGTCGAGCGCGCGGATCGTCTCGGGCTGGCCCAGCTCTACCAGATCCGCGGCCGGGTGGGCCGCTCGCGGGAGCGGGCTTATGCGTACCTCCTCTACCCCTCCGCGGACGCGCTTACCCACGAGGCGGCGGCGCGGCTTTCGACGCTGTCCGACTACACGGAGCTCGGGTCGGGATTCAAGATCGCGATGCGGGACCTCGAGATCCGCGGCGCCGGGAACCTGCTCGGCAGCGAGCAGTCCGGGCACGTGGCGGCGGTCGGCTTCGAGCTCTACTGCAAGATGCTGGACGAGGCCGTCCAGCATGCCCGCCCGGAGGAGGTCGGGGAGCCGTGGGAGCCGGTCCGGCTCGACGTGCCGGTCGACGCCTACGTGCCCGCCGACTACATCCCCTATGAGGTCGCGAAGATCGACGTGCACCGCCGCATCGCCGCGGCGCGCGAGCCGGCCGACCTCGCGGCGCTCACGGAGGAGATCGAAGACCGCTTCGGGCCGGTGCCGGAGCCCGTGGACGCGCTCCTGAAGCTTCAGGACGCGAGGATCAAGTTTGGTCGCGCCGGGGCGCGGACAGCGGAGCTTCGCGGCGACCGGCTCGTGGTCGCGCCCATCGAGCTCGACTCAGCGCAGTCCAGGGCGCTGCGCGAGGAGTTGGGCGAAGTCGTCTACGAGTCGCTCAAACGGACACTTCGCGTGGGCATGCCCGATGAAGAGAGCGAGCGCCTGCCCACGGTGTTGCGCGTGGCGGAAACGCTCGAGCGGCTGAAGACCCCTCTCGCCGAAGCGGCGTGAAAAGGCGTCAACCGTCGCTATAGTTCTGCGCCGCGGCCGCCCTCGCGCCCGCGTGGAGGCTTCCCCGGATGTTCAAAGGCAACAGGCTCACAACCACGGGAATCGTCGCGGTCGTTGGCGTGGTCGTCGTCATGTTCTTGCTCGCGGGCATTTTGTCCTCGTTCGGCGGCGTTGACGACAGCAAGAATGTCGCCAAGATCAAGGACGTCAACTCGATCTCGAAGGACACCTTCAACCACTGGTACCTCGTGGTCTCGAAGCAGCCGCAGCCGGGCCAGAAGAAGCCGAAGCCCCCGCCCCCGCTCAAGAGCAAGCAGGGCGAGGCGCTGAAGCAGCAGGTGATGCAGTTCCTGGTGTCGTCGGACTGGATCGAGGGTGAGGCGAAGGAGCGCGGCATCTCGGCGAGCTCGCAAGAGGTCCAGAAGCAGTTCGCTCAGACCAAGAAGCAGTCGTTTCCGAACGACAAGGCCTACCAGCGATTTCTCAAGAGCTCCGGCCAGACTGTTCAGGACCTGCTCTTCCGGGTCCGGCTGGACGTGCTCTCGAACAAGATCCGCGAGGACGTGACGCAGGGCACCTCGGACGTGACCGAAAGCGCGATCAAGGACTACTACGAGAAGAACGCCCAGCAGTTCTCCCAGCCCGAGCGCCGAGACCTCGAGGTGATCCTCACCAAGGACCAGGACAAGGCCAACCAGGCCAAGCAGGAGGTCGCTTCGGGTGCGAAGTGGGGTCAGGTCGCAAAGCGGTTTTCGAGCGACCCCGCCTCCAAGAACCAGGGCGGCAAGCTGCTCGGGGTCACGAAGGGCCAGCAGGACCCGGCGTTCGACGCCGCCATCTTCTCCGCGGTGAAGGGCAAGATCGCGGGACCGGTCAAGACCGGCGCGGGCTTCTACGTCTTCCGCGTGACCAAGATCACCCCGGCCACAAAGCAGAGCCTGCAGGCCTCGACCGCGGGCATTCGCCAGCTGATCGTGTCCCAGAACCAGCAGAAGAAGCTGGACCAGTTTGCGACATCCTTCCGGAGCGACTGGCGCGCCAAGACGGACTGCGCAACGGACTACGTGATCCCCGACTGCCGGAACGGCCGTGAGCAGGCGCAGACCACGCCGCCCCCGACGGTCCCGGGCCAGAAGAAGCCGATCCCCGGAGCGTCCGGTGCCGCGCCGCCCGCGCTCGACGGCACAGGTGCTTCGCTGGCCGAAGGCGCCAAGACAGGCGGCGACACCGTGATCGGCATCGATCAGGGTCAGAGTCAGGCCGGGGGGCTCGGTGGCCTGGCCGGCGGCGGGTCCCAGACCCAGACCGCGGCGCTCGCGCTCGGCGGCGCGCCGAAGAAGGGTGGCGGTGGCTTGCCGTCCGGCTTCCCCGGCGGCGCCGTGACGCCCGGCGGAGCCGGTGGCGCGCAGCAGCAGCAGGGTGGCGCCCAGGGCGGCGCCGCACCCTAGGCCCTCTCTATCTATGACGGCCGACCGGCTGCGTGAGGCGCTCCTCGAGCTGGACGCCGTCACGCGACGCCTGCGGCGTGACTGTCCCTGGGACCGTGAGCAGGACGAGCGAAGCATCGTCCCGCACACGGTCGAAGAGGCGTACGAGCTTGCGGACGCGGCGCACTCCCGAGACGACGACAAGCTGCGCGACGAGCTCGGCGACGTGCTGTTCCAGGTCTATTTCCTGTCGCTGCTGCTGGAGGAGCGGGGCAAGGGCGACCTGGCCGACGTCGCGCGGGGCATTACCGAGAAGCTCGTCCGGCGTCATCCGCACGTGTTTGGCGAGGGTCCGGCCGAGCTCGATTCGCTGCCGACTCAGGCCCGCACACCTTTAGAGGTCCGCGAGAACTGGGATGCGATCAAGCGGACAGAATCGCCGGGCGCCGAACCGTTCGGCAGCCTTCCGGAGAACTTGCCGTCACTGCTCTACGCGGCCAAGCTTCAGCGCCGCGCCGCACGAAACGAGGAGGTGAGTGCGCGCGATGCGCTCTCGAGCATCACGCGCGCGGTCGACGCGGCGGCAGGCAGCGTGACCGCGAGGGAACCTGACCGCGATGAGCTGTACGAGCGAATCGGCGAACTGCTCTTCGCCTGCGTAGAGCTTGCGCGCGCCGCCGGCGTGGACCCCGAGATCGCCCTTCGTCATTCCGCCGAGGGCTTTCGTGAGCAGGCCGGGAGCGCAGCATGAGCGAGATTCGCGCCGTCCGCGCGCGGCAGATCCTCGATTCTCGCGGCAACCCCACCGTGGAGGTCGACGTCTGGCTGCGCTCGGGCAGCCACGGGCGCGCGGCGGTGCCCTCCGGCGCCTCGACCGGCGAGTTCGAGGCGGTCGAGCTACGCGACGGCGGCAAGGTCTGGGGCGGCAAAGGCGTCGAGCAGGCCGTCGCCAGCGTGAACGGCGAGATCGCGAAAGCGATCATCGGGCTCGAGGCCTCCGACCAGGCCACCGTCGATCGCACGCTGATCGAGCTCGACGGGACGCCCAACAAGGCACGCCTGGGCGCGAACGCGATCCTCGGCGTGTCGCTTGCCGCCGCGAAAGCCGCCGCGAACGAAGAGGGCCTGCCGCTCTACCGCTACCTGGGTGGCGAGGGGGCACACGTGCTGCCGGTGCCGATGATGAACGTCTTGAACGGCGGCGCGCACGCCGACAACCGCGTCGACTTCCAGGAGTACATGGTCGTGCCCGTCGGTGCCGGGCGGTTCGCAGACGCGCTGCGAATCGGCACCGAGGTCTTCCACGCGCTGAAGGGCTGGCTCCACGACCACGGCCTCGGGACCGCGGTCGGGGACGAGGGCGGCTTCGCGCCCGACCTCGGCTCCAACGAAGAGGCGCTCGAGGCGCTCGTCGAGGGCATCCGCGCAGCAGGGTACGAGCCCGGCGCCGATCTCGCGATCGCGCTCGATCCCGCGACGAGCGAGCTCTACTCCAACGGCGCCTACGAGCTCGTCCACGAGGGCCGTACCCTGAGCGCCGAAGAGATGGTCGCCTACTGGGAAGATCTCGCCGGCCGCTACCCGGTCATCTCGATCGAGGACGGCATGGACGAGGAGGACTGGAGCGGCTGGAAGCTTCTGACCCAGCGCCTCGGCGAACGCGTGCAGCTCGTCGGCGACGACCTCTTCGTCACCAATACCGCGCGTCTCGAGCGGGGGATCGAGGAGGGCGTCGCGAACGCGATCCTGGTGAAGGTGAACCAGATCGGGACGCTCACCGAAACCCTCGAGGCCGTCCGCATGGCCCACGACGCGGGGTACGCGGCCGTGATGTCGCACCGCTCGGGCGAGACCGAGGACGTCACGATCGCCGACCTCGCGGTCGCGACCGGCTGCGGTCAGATCAAGACCGGGGCGCCATCGCGAACCGATCGGGTGGCGAAGTACAACCAGCTCCTGCGCATCGAGGAAGAGCTCGGGAGCGACGCCACATATCCCGGGTGGAGCGCGTTCCCGCGCGCCCGCGCGACGCAAGCCCTCTAGAGCAGAAGGCCGAGAAGGAAAATCGGGTCGCGCGGCGAAAGCGCCCGCGATGGCCGCCACGGCTAGAGCTGCCGCGCGCCCGAAGACGCGTGCAAGGGCACGCTCGAATACAACCGCGCGCGCCCGCCGCCCGCAGGTGGGCCGGATTCGCTGGGACCGCGTCGCCCGGACGATGCTGCTCGTCGTGCTCCTCGCAGTGCTCGTCTCGTTCCTCGGCCGCACCACCAAGTACCTGAGCTCCTGGCAGCTCGCGCGCGAGACCCGCAGCGAGGTCCGAAACCTGCGCGACGACAACGTGCGCCTTCGCCGGCAGGCGAAGATCCTCAAAGTGCCCGAGCAAATCGAGCTACGCGCACGCCAGCTCGGAATGGCGCGGCCGGGGGAGCGGGTCTACGTCGTGCGCGGACTTCCCAAGTCTCGGAAATAGCTCCTTCCGCAGCGTGCTAGCTTCGCGTGGGTGCACCGCGCGATCGGGTCGAGTCCCGAGATCGAGAATGCCGTCCTCCAGTGGGAGGAGGGCTACCGGAGGCTGCAGGACGCCCGCTCGGAGCCCGCGCTCTATCGCGCGCTCGGCCGATCGGTCGGCGCCGTGCAGAGCGAGCTCAGGAAGCGTCTCGGCTCGACGTTCTCGGTGGCCGAGCTCGCGAGGCTCTACCGCGAAGGAGCCGACTGG
>JBKOZI010000126.1:0-6563 GCA_046725795.1 Actinomycetota bacterium | reverse complement strand
CGTCGAACGCGTCCTGCAGGTACGTGCGCTGGGTGCTCAGCTTGGACCCCGACTGGTCGCCGAAGCCGATGTAAGCCGCCGACGCGGCGTCGTAACAGCTCTCGTCCGCGTTTCGGAGGATGGTCTGGAACGACCAGCCGAGCCGGTCCGCACCCTCCTTCATGCGCTGGTGTGGGCCGTTCAGGTCCGAGCAGCGGTCGTTCACCGAGAGGCGCTCGAAGATCGCGTCCAGATGGCGGTCGTAGTCCGGCCCGTCGACCCCCTCGAGGCCGTGCTCCTGCGCCCATTGGTCGCGTACCCAGGGCCTGGTGCGCAGGCAGTTGGTCCAGTTGATCACCGTCCCGCCGCCGAGCCCGGCCCCCGCGTATACGGTCACGTTGAAGTCCGCCGTCGGCTGAGGGCCGCCGCGCCAGTACATGTTCTCGTAGGCGGACAGCTCGAGCTGGTTGAAGTCGGATTCGTTGAAGTAGCCCGCGGCCTCCACCACACACACCTTCAGGCCCGCCTTGGAGAGCTCTCCGGCGATCACCCCGCCGCCCGCGCCGGAGCCGACGATGCACACGTCCGCCTCAAGCGTGAGCTCGTCCCCGTCCGGCTCGATCGGCTCGATCGTCTTCGGCCGCGATGGCGGAGCGCCGGTGGGGCCTGGGTAGGCGAACACCTGCCAGTTGGGGTTCTGTCCCGTTTCCGGGTCGGGCGCGCCGTAGGTGATGAAGAGCGTCAGGCCCACGAGCGTCGCGATCCCGGCAGCCGCCTCCGGGCCCACCATGGCGACGTTGCGCAGGATCTGCTCCCGCGAGCGCTGCGACACCTTCGTGAAGCCCTGCTGGCCCAGGCCGTCGAGCAACTCCATCATCCCCGCGAACTGCTCCTCCGGCAGCAGGCCAAACACCTGCTCGATGCCCTGGTCCGCACCCATGTCGGTGGCGCTGCGGGCCCACAGCCCGGTGGGATCGGGGTCGTGGGGAATGCTCGGCACCACCGTGTCGCACACCGCCTGCAGCACGGCACGCCGGGACTCGTTCAACTCGCTCATTTGCCTCTCCTCAATTCGACAGGTACTCCATTGCTTCGACCGGATCTGAGAACAGCATCAGTGCGTCGTCCGTGGTGACGAGCCGACCGTAGTGAGTGGACATCTCGTGCTGGATCGCGTAACCGTCGACATCGAAGCCGAGCTCCTCGCTCACCGCGTCGAAGTCGATGACGAGCCGGTCCTTGGCGCGAATGTCCCAGAACGACGCGTTCTCGATCACCTCGACTCGGTCGTGCTCGCCGAGCACCGACGCGACCGCGTCTCCCTCCGCGCTCTTCGCCATCACGATCCCCACGTAGTCATAGGTCTCCTCGCTCAACTCGCCCCTCCCCCGGCCGCTGCCGGCTCAGCGAGCCCGCATTCTTCCATCAGCTCGTTCACGTCGATCCGGACGTTTGCGCGGGCCTCGTCGAACGAGATCCCCGCCGGTAGATCGTCGAACACGGACTGCGCGCCCTGCGCCGCCTCCTCCGCGCGTGGCAGCCAGTCGGCGATCCAGCGCGACAGGACTTCTCGGTTGGCCGCACCGTGCTCGGCGTCTTCGGACACGAATTTAATGAGGTCGACCGTCCAGTCCCGCACCCATTCCCATTCGAGCTGGGCGACGTGGCTCAGCGCCTGCGTGAGGATGTCTCCGTTGAAGCGGACCGAGCGCATCAGCAGCTCGCGCCGGATCAAGAGCCCCACGGTGGGCTCGAAGCAGACGTTCGTGGCGATCACCCGCTCACCCCAATCCGGCGTCGCACGCAAGCGCTCGACATAGCGGCGCGCCGGCTGCCATGCGTCGTCGTGCAGGAAGCTCTCGCGGGCGCGGTCAACGGGGAAATCGCCGAAGCGCTCTTCGAGATCCATGCCGTAAAGCAGGTACGCCTGCGCTTGCCGCTGCTTCATGGCCGCTTGAAGGGCGACGCAGTGCGTGACGGTGTCGGACAGCGTTTCCCGCGAGGCGCTCGCGAGCGCGAGCCAGATCCCGTGCTCGATGAACGCGGGCACCTGCAGATGCTTCCGGAGGAAGTCGATCCACTCGGGGGTGAAATCTTCGAACACGCGCTCGCGGCGCGCGGTTCGCACCGCACCTTCGATCAGCTGCTCGTACGAGGTGCCGCCCGCGTAGTAGGGCCGCTCCCAGAGCTGCCCGGGGTCGCGGAAGTCGTACCAGTCGCTCGAGCGGAGCGCGGTCGAGTCGTCGGACCACATGCCGCGACCGTCCTCGAAGTGCACCGGCCAGCCACGATCGAGATGGCGGTGGATCGACGGTTGCGAGTCCACTGTGACGTCCTCGTAAAGGGTCGCCCTGCGCTTCCTTGGCGTGTACCACTGGAACGAGCGCTCGGGGTCCTCGCCGCGGCGGCCTTTGCCGTCACCTGGTTTTGCCGGCGGCCCTGTTTGTCCTGTCGACACCCTCTCCTCCTTCGTCTGAATATCTAGCCGGCTTCGCCGGCTCGCATGTCGGTGACGTCGCCTGACGGCTCCGTCTCGTTCTCCGTAATAAAGCCGGCTTCGCCGGCTCGCATGTCGGTGACGTCGCCTGACGGCTCCGTCTCGTCATCAGATGCCGCGTCAGCGGACGTAGTGAACTTGTCGTGGAAAATCTGTCCCTCGTCGATTCCGTGAACCTCGGTCGCGAGCTCGATCATCGCGTCGATCATCGGGGGCGGACCGCACATGTAGAGCTCGGGGTCGGTCATCTCCCCGGATTCCAGATACTCGCCCGCCGCCTCGTGCACGAAGCGCTGGCCGCCTCCCCAGGCCGAATCGGTCTTCTGGTCCGACAGCACGGGCACGAACTCGAAGTCCTCCAGACCCTCGCCCAGTTCCCGGATCAGGTCCACATAGAAGAGGTCGTCGTCGGTGCGCGCGCCGTAGAAGAAGCGCACCGGTCGCTCGCATCCCTCACAGGAGAGCTTCCGGAGCAGGGAGAGGATCGGCGCCATGCCCGAGCCGCCCGCGACCATCAGGATCGGCCTCTCCGTCTCGCGCAGATGGAATGCGCCGTACGGGCCCGTGAAATGCAGCTCGTCACCCTCCTTGATCTCACCGTCCAGGAGCCTCGAGAAGCGACCCTCGGGATAGCGCTTGATGATCAGCTCGATGCGACCGTCGCGGGGGACGTTCGACATCGAGAACGAGCGTCTCGCGTCCGAGTCCGGCACCCACACGTCCACGTACTGCCCCGGTATGAACGAGAAGTCTGCGGGCTCGGCGACCTCCAGCTCGATCCGGCGGATGTCGTGCGTCAACGCCTCGACGGCGGTGACGACGCCGCGTCCGTCCCGGATCTCGTTTTCCAGCCGGTAGTTCTCCGGGTCGAAGTGGAGCAGCTCGACCACGAGATCCTCCTCCGGCATCGCGCGGCAGAGCAACGTGTAGCCGTTCGACTCCTCCGACTCCGACAGCGCGAAGGTCGAATATGGCTTCAGGACCACCTCGCCCTCGAGCAGGTACGCCTTGCACGCGGAGCACTGCCCCTCCCGGCAGCCGTACACGAGGTTGTATCCGTGCCGGAACGCCGCGTCGAGGACCGACTCCTCCTCGTCGCAGTCGATCTCCTCGCCGATTGGCTCGAAGACGACCCGCGGGCTCACGCTACGGCTTCACCGCCGCGCGCTTGGCGCTCCCGTTCCCCGCATGGCCGTTTCCCCAAGGCGCGGCCGCCTTGAGGCCGCCGTCGAGGTGCCCGTTCGGGCTTTCGAGGCCCACCGAGGAGCCGTCCGGCAGACCCATTTTCTCCGCGATCGTGATGTTGGGGCTCTCGACGTGGAAGTCCATGCTCTTCACGTCGTCGAGCGTCCACATGCGCTCCTCCTCGAGATGCGGCTGGGCGATCAGCGTCTTGCCGTCGGCGCGCACGAAGCCGAGGTCGCGCACCAGCTCGGAGAGCTCCCAGCCGTGGTAGCGGTCGAAGAAGTTGCGGTCCCCCACATAGCGGCCGGGATTGGACTCGTCGAGCCACATGCACTCCTTCGAGCAGTAGAAGCGCGTGCGCCCGTCGACCGCACGATGACACATGTCCTCGGGGAAGACGCAGCCCATCAGGCAGACCCAACACGAAGGCGCCGCCTGCTCGAGCGACATGTCCAGCAGCTGCTTGAACTCTTGCGGGTCGTGCCGGGTCTGGCGGAACGCCTCCCAGGCGGAGCCGTACTCCTCGTACCAGCCCGGGTACTTCGACTCGAGCCACTCGAAGTCGCGCTCGTTGAGCGGCTCCGTGCGCCAGAAGTGCAGCATCCAGAATGCCGCCGAGCTCAGCATGTTCTTGTGGACCAGCCCGCGCTCGAGCCGCGTCTTTGCACGGTCGAACATCTCCGGGGGGAAGTTGAGGCCAAGCTTGCCGAGCTTCAGCACGTACGAGCGGTACCAGTCGTTCTCGATCCACCGCACCCACTTGTCCATGTAGCTCTCGGGGTCGGAGCGGTCGTCGGAGCTGTACTCCATGATCGCCGAGCCGAACCCGTCGAGGTAGGCGTGGTTTATCCACCAGGCCTGTGCGAGGTCGCGCTCGATCAGGGGCGCGTTCTCGTCCTCCTGGAGCACGGTGAGGAGCGTCGCGTAGCCATTCGAGATGTGGCGAGCCTCGTCCGACTGCACCGAGAGATAGGTGGTCGGCAGGGTGAAGTCGCCGTTTCTCGCGCCGACGTCGGGAAGCGCCACGAACGCGATGTTGGTGAACGCCGTCTCGGCGACGACCTGAAGCGTGAAGGCGCACTGGACCGGATCGCCGACGATGAAGTGGGACAGCATGTTGAGCGCCTGCCGCGTGCCCGGGTCCTTGGACAGCGAGGCCGGGCCCAGGTGCCATCCCGAGGGGTCGGGAACGTGCTTTGCATACCAGCGTGCGAGCGCCATCTGCAGGCCCGTGTGGCGGATCTCATCGACGAACTGGACGTGGTAGCCGTTGCGCAGCTCGTTGTTCGGGATGGCGTCGATCAGCATCGACATGGTGCGGCCCGCGGCGACCTCGGCGTAGGCTGTGGTGACGATGTACGGCTTGATGATCTCCATCCACCGCCGGCCGGTCTTGCTGGTCATCTCGGCGCGGACGGCCGCGTCGTGCCCGCCGTAGACGCGCTCGTCCTTCTCGAGCTCCATCGGCAGGTACTCCCGCATGATGTGCTTCATCGGGTCCTTCGCCTTGAGCGGGAACTTGTACCGGGACGGGTATTTGACGGCCGGCTCGAAGTAGTCCGGCTCCCAGCCGAGCTGCGAGATGCGCTCGTGAGTCTTGGTGATGCTGCGGCGGCGGGTCGTGGCGCTCACTCTTGGTTCCTCCTCCGGCCTAGGGGAATTGGCGCGGCTATGGCATCGCGAAGGCCGAACATATAGGGTTATTGACACGCAGTCAATAGTTCTCGTGCAATAGCTGTCGATGACCACCAGGGAAGCCCCTCACGGAGCCTCGAAGCGCCGACGGCGATCGCCGGAATCCGCCGAGCGCGAGATTCTCGACGCCGCCGAGGCATTCCTGCGCGAGCGCCCGTTCAGGGACCTCACCGTCGACGAGATCATGGCCCGCACGACGCTCTCGCGGCCGTCTTTCTATGTGTACTTCCGGGACCGTCATCACCTGGCGGTGCGACTCGTCGAGGGCATTGGGGTGGAGCTTTTCGAGATGGCGGAGCGCTGGCTGCAGGGAACCGGCGATCCACGTCTCGACGTGCGAGCCGCGCTGGAGGGTGTCGTCGCCGTCTACTCGGAGCACGGGCTCGTGCTGGGGGCGATCGCCGATGCGGCCGGGCACGACTCCGACGTGGAGGCAACCTATAGGGGACTGATTGTTCGGTTCGTCGAGGCGACGGCCGATCACATCGAGGACGAGATCGCGAGCGGTCGCATCGACATGCTCGATCCAAACGAGACGGCGCGGGCGCTCGTCTGGATGAACGAGCGTTACCTCAACGAGACGCTCGGCCGCGCGCCCCAGGCATCCGCCGAGCGTGTCGTCGAGACGCTGTGGACGGTCTGGGTGCGCACTCTCTACGGCGCGGACCCCGCCGCGAGGTCGTAGGACCAAAGTCCAGTGCGCGGCTCCTTGCGGAGCGATCCCGCGAGGGATACCCTCGGCAAATGAGGCGTTGTCTTTTGATCGGCGCCCTCGTCGCGGCCTTCGTGCCAACCGCTCCGACGTTTGCGGCCAACCAGACCGTCAACGCCACGCCTGCGTCGACGTTCATGCCGAAGGACGTGACCGTGAACCAGGGCGAGATCGTGACCTGGAACAACACGGGCGGCGTGCACAACGTCCACTTCGACGACGGCTCCTTCGACATGCCGACTTCGCCGTCGAGTGCGGCCTGGAGCGTCAATCGCACGTTCACCGCCCCGGGCCTGTTCAGGTACTACTGCGAGCTCCACGGTGGCCCGAACGGCAGCGGCATGTCGGGCACCGTGACGGTGATCGGTCCCGGCTATACGCGGCCCAGGGGCGCGACGCCGCTGCGCGCCACGCTCGCCCCCGCGTACAAGCCGTGCCAGGTGGCCAGCGCGAACCGCACGCACGGCGCACCCCTTTCGCACCCTTCCTGCAACC
>JBKOZI010000125.1:0-7334 GCA_046725795.1 Actinomycetota bacterium | reverse complement strand
CCGCTCGAGGGTCTCGACCTCCGGGGCATCGATCCGGGGCGCTACCGCCTGTACTGTCTGCCGCTCAAGCTCGTCGGCTCCGACGGCGCCCCGGCACGGGCGCTGCTGGAGCCGCTGTAACGGGGCGCCCGATCACAATGACAAACGATCCATGAGTCCCATCGCGCGCGGGTTCTTCGGCAGGCGCCGCGACGCCGAGTACGGCGAGCGGCTGCCGCCCGGCCAGTACACGGTCAAGAACTTTCCGGTCCTGACATTCGGGCCGACGCCGCGCACCTCTCTGGAGGAGTGGAACTTCTCGATCACCGGCGCGGTCGAGCCCGAGCGCACCTGGACATGGGACGAGTTTCGTGCCCTGCCCTCCGAGACGATCACGAAGGACATCCACTGCGTCACGAAGTGGTCGAAGTTCGACACGGTCTGGGATGGCGTGTCGGTCGACGCGCTGCTCGAGGGCACGGACGTCAGGGGCGGCTACGTCTCCGCCTTCTGCGACGGCGGCTACACCGCCAACCTGCCGCTTGCCGATGTCACGGGAGGGAAAGCCTGGATCGCCTTCAGCTTCGGCGGCGAGCCGCTCGAGCCGGAGCACGGCGGCCCGGCACGGCTGCTCGTCCCCCACCTGTACTTCTGGAAGAGTGCGAAGTGGGTCCGCGGCCTCGAGATCACCGAGAGCGATCAGCCCGGCTTTTGGGAGCGCAACGGCTACCACAACCGTGGAGACCCCTGGCGTGAGGAACGCTATTCGGGTGATTAGTGGCTCCAACCGTTAGCTGGCGGACGGCCGTGCTCGCAGAGAAACGGCCCGAAACGCCCACCGCGGCGACGCTCGTGTTCGACGTCGACGAGTGGCCCGGTCATCGTGCCGGGCAGCACGTCGACCTGCGGCTCACAGCCGAGGACGGCTATCAGGCCTCGCGCAGCTACTCGATCGCCTCGCCGCCGGAGGAGTCGGCGCTCGCGCTCACGGTGGAGCGGCTCGACGACGGCGAGGTGTCGCCGTACCTCGTCGACGTGATGGAACCGGGCGACGAGCTGGAGCTGCGTGGCCCGGTCGGCGGGTGGTTCGTGTGGGAGGTCGGCGGCGGCGGTCCGCTGTTGTTCGTCGCGGGCGGCTCCGGCATCGTGCCGTTGATGTCGATGCTTCGCCATCGCGCCGCGCGCAAGAGCGCGGCGCCGGTGCGCCTGCTGGTTTCCGCCCGCACCCTCGACGACCTGATCTACGGGCGCGAGCTCGGGGAGCTGGAGGCTGACGGCAGGGGACTGGAGCTCTTTGTCACGCTGACGCGCCGTGCCCCGAAGGGCTGGAACGGGTACACGCGCCGCCTCGACCGCGAGATGCTCGCCGACGTGGCCTGGCGCCCGACCGACCAACCGCGCACCTATATCTGCGGCCCGACGTCGTTCGTCGAGGCCGCCGCCGATGCGCTCGTTGCCCTCGGTCACGACCCGGGCCAGATTCGGACCGAGCGCTTCGGCCCGACCGGAGGATGAGCCAGATGGACTACGACACCGACCTGCGCCTGGACGGAAACGCGGCCGCCGGCCTCCTCAGCGAGATATTCGCCGCCGAGATGACCAGCGCGACGGGTACGTGCGCGAGTTGCGGCGCCACCAACGCGTTCGGATCGGCACATCTCTACGCGCACGCCCCGGGCGCTGTGCTGCGCTGCCCCAACTGCGCCGCCGTGCTGATGTGCGTCGTGCGCTTCCCTGACGGGGGACTGGTCGTCGACCTCAGCGGCCTGCAGCGCATCCGCATGAACTGACGTAACAGATCGAGGCGAGGGCCGACATGAGTCAGCGAAAGGAACGGCGAATGAACGACTACGACGCGATAGTGATTGGCGCGGGTCCCGCGGGAGAGCATTGCGCGGCCGCGCTGGCCGACGGCGGCCTCAAGGTAGCAATCGCCGAGCACCACCTCGTGGGCGGCGAGTGCGATTACTGGGCCTGCATCCCTTCCAAGACGCTGCTTCGGCCGGGCGAAGCGCTCGAAGGCGCCCGCCGAGCGCCAGGTGCCCAGGAGGCCGTGACCGGCGCGCTCGACGCCGAGGCGGCGATGGCCTGGCGCGACTTCATGGTCTCCGGCTATGACGACGCGAGCAAGGTGAGATGGCTCGAAAGCGAGGGCATCGACCTGCTGCGCGGCACCGCCAGGATCGCCGGACCCGGGACCGTCGAGCTCGACGGCATCCGGCACACGGCCGCGCACATCGTGATCGCGACCGGCTCGGATCCGGTGATCCCACCGATCCCAGGCCTGCGCGAGCTCGACGGCGTCTGGACCAACCGGGAGGTGACCGGCCTGAAGGAGCTGCCGCGGAGGCTGGTCGTACTCGGCGGCGGACCGGTCGGGGTCGAGATGGCGCAGGCGCTGGCCCGCATGGGCGTGTCGGTCGCGCTCGTGGAGGGAATGGGTCATGTCCTTCCCCGGGAGCCGCGCCTGGTCGGGGATGCCCTGGGCGAAACGCTGACGGCCGACGGCATCGAGCTCCACTTCGGGCAGCTTGCATCGGCGGTGCGCAAGGAACACGGACAGTTCGTGGTGTCGTTCCCCGACGGCTCGGAGCTGCAGGGCGACAAGCTGCTGGTGGCGACCGGGCGGCGTCCGCGCAGCCAGGGCCTCGGCCTGGAGACGGTTGGGGTCGAGCTGGGCAAGCCGGGCAACGTCGAGGTCGACGACCGTATGGCGGCCGCGGAGAACGTCTGGGCGATCGGTGACGTGAACGGCATCTGGCCTCTCACCTACGTGGGCAAGTACCAGGCCCGCGTGGCCGCGTCGAACATCCTCGGGCAACCACGGTCCGCGAATTTCGAGGCGGTGCCTCGGGTTGTGTTTACCGACCCGCAGGCCGCGGCGGTCGGGGCCGCCGAGGGTGAGCTGGAGGCGACCGCGCAGCTCAAGGACGTCCCGAAGACCGCTACGTACATGCGGGACTACGAGGACAGCCCCGGCTTCATGACGCTTGTCTCCGACGGCGAGCGCCTGACGGGCGCCTACGCGGTCGGTCCGGAAGCGGGCGAGTGGCTCCAGCAGGCGACGCTCGCGATCCGAGCCCACGTGCCGCTCGAGGTCATGAACGACACGATCCAGCCGTTCCCCACCTTCTCGGAGATCTTCCTCCACGGGCTGACGGAGCTCGGCGCAAAGGTGCCCGCCGCGGCTTGAGATGGAGCTTCAGTTCACCAACCTGCTGATCGTCGTCGCGGCCGGCTTCGTTTCACCGCTCGTGCTCGGCCTTTTCCCACGGCTCTTGTTGCCCTCGGTCGTGTTCGAGCTGGTGCTCGGGATCATTCTGGGGCCGTCGGTGCTCGGCTGGGTCGAGGTGGATGAGCCCGTCCGCGTCCTCGCGCTGGTCGGCCTTGCGATCCTGCTGTTCCTGTCCGGGCTCGAGATCGACTTCATGAAGCTGCGCGGGAGGACCCTGCGAGTCGCGCTGCTCGGTTTCGGCGTCTCGTTTTTCATCGCGATCGTGATCGGGCTCGGCTTCAAGGCGGGTGACCTCGTGTCGCAGCCGCTCTTCATCGCGATCGTGCTCTCGGCGACCTCCCTGGGCGTGGTCGTCGCGGTGCTGAAGGACGCGGGCCAGGTCGGCTCGACCTTCGGCCAGCTCGTGATCGCGGGGGCGACGATCGCCGACTTCGCGACGGTCATTCTGCTCTCCGTCTTCTTCTCGCGCGAATCGAGCGGGACCGCGGCCCAGTTCATTCTGCTCGGGAGCCTCTTCGTGGTCGCGATCATGGTTGGCCTCGTGATCGCAGGCGTCGAGCACTCCAAGAAGATCCGAGAGACGCTCCTGCGCCTGCAGGACACGACAGCGCAGATCCGCGTACGGGGAGCGTTCGTCCTGATGATCGGGCTCGTCGCGCTCGCCACGCAACTCGGGCTCGAAGTGATCCTCGGCGCTTTCACGGCGGGCGTGATCCTGACGCTCATCGACCGCGACGAGATGATGACCCACCCCGAATTCCGTACGAAGCTCGAGGCGGTCGGCTTCGGTGTGTTCATCCCCGTCTTCTTCGTGTCGAGCGGCGTCAGCTATGACCTGGACGCGCTCACCTCGAGCGGCTCGACCGCCCTTCGCGTTCCGCTGTTCCTCGCCGCGCTCTTCCTGGTGCGAGGGCTGCCGGCGCTGGTGCTCTACCGGCCGCTCGTGCCCAAGGGCAGGGTCGCCGTCTCGGCGCTGCTGCAGGCGACCTCGCTGCCGTTCATCATCGCGGCCACTTCGATCGGGCTCGAGCTCGACCTGATCACCCCGGCCAACGGCGCCGCGGTGATCGCCGCCGGGCTCTTCTCGGTCCTGCTCTTCCCGGCGAGCGCGCTCACGCTGCTGAAGCGTGACCCGAAGATGCGCGCCGAGATGTCGGAGGCTGCGGCCTCAGCGGAGCCGGTTGTGGTCTCGTCGATGTGACCTTCGTTGCGCTCGTTTTGACCACTCCCTTCGCGACTGGGAGACTGCGGCGCCGCATGGCCCCCGAACTCGCACACGAGCGCACCGTAATCGACGCGCTCCGCCGTGGCGAGGAGGCGGCGTTCATGCAGCTCGTCGAAGCGCACGGTGCTGCGCTGCTGCGAGTCGCGCGCATGTACGTGCCGAGCCCCGCGGTCGCGGAGGAGGTCGTGCAGGAGACCTGGATCGGGGTCCTGAACGGGATCGACCGCTTCGAGGGCCGCTCCTCGCTCAAGACCTGGATCTTCAGAATCCTCACGAACATCGCAAAGTCGCGGGGCGAGCGTGAGCGGCGCTCGATCCCGTTCTCATCCGCCGCCGGCTCTGCCGCGGGCGAGCCCTCCGTGGACCCGGATCGCTTCCTCCCACCGGGCGACGAGCGGGCACGCGGCTGGGCGCTCGGGCCGGTTCCGTGGCCGGGGCCGGAGGAGAGTTTGCTCTCGGGCGAAACGCGGGAAGTAATTCTCCAGGCGATCGATGAGCTTCCGCCGGCACAGCGGGAGGTGATCACCCTTCGCGACGTCGAAGGCTGGTCGTCGGAGGAGGTCCGTAACGCCATGGAGATAAGCGAGACCAATCAGAGAGTGCTGTTGCACCGGGCTCGATCGAAGGTAAGGGGAGCGATCGAGCGGCATCTGAACGCAATGGAGCCGACGACATGAAGCTGTGGCGCCGTAAGCGCGACATGACCTGCCAGGAACTGGTCGAACTGGTCACGGAATACCTCGAGGGCACCCTGCCCGCGGGTGATCGCGCCCGCTTCGAGCGGCACCTCGGCACCTGCCCGTACTGCAACACCTACCTCGATCAGATGCGGATCACGATCCGCACGCTCGGGAGGCTGCCCGAGGAGACGGTCTCGCCCGCGGCGCGCGACGCGCTGCTCGATGCCTTCCGCGACTGGAAGCGCGAGCGCGTCTAGGAGCAACCGCTCCGAGTCGTGGCTAGTGGCGGCGGCGCCAGCCGCCGCCGAACAGCCGTGCGAGGCGGCCGGCGGCGGGATCGGCTTTGAACTCGGGGGGGCCACCCGAAGGCTGGGGCAGCTGCTCTGCCTCGGCGAAGCTGATCGAAAGCGTCACCCGCCGCTCGGCGATCCGGGCGACCTCCGGCGCGTCGACGAACCGGCGGCCGTCGTTCGTCCGGATCACGATGCCGTCGAAGATGTTCTCGCGCTCGGTGGCGAGCACCTCTTCGACGGTCCCGATTTCCTGCTCGTCCGCGGTCCAGACTGCGGTTCCGCGCGTGAGGAGCTTGTAGGAGATCGGGTGGCCTTCGTCCATATCGAGACGAACATTAGAGGCGGGACAAGTTTGATCACTTTCCGTTGGGGTAGTGACAGCTCGATACACGGCTCTTACACGAGCCGAGGACCACACCCCCCTTGGTCCTCCCCGAGAGGAAAGGCCCCGTTCGCGGGGCCTTTCCCATTCGCGGAGTTGTCAGGCCAGGCGGCGCTCGAGCGAGGTCTGGATCCGCCGGCCTTCAGGGTCGTCGCGGACGGTGCGCTCGATCCGTAGCGAGGCCGAGCGGCCGTCGAGCTCGAGTGTCGCGAACTGGTTGTCGAACGTGGGCGATTGGGCCAGGCGCCACCCGACCTCAGGGTCGGGCACGCCGGCCGCTCTTGCGAGCGCGTGCGCGATCACCTCGCCGAGTTTCGAGTCGCTGGCTCGGACCGTCAGCCGCTCGTGCCGGTCGAGCGGATTGCGAAACGGGGAGCAGACTGCTTGATAGACGGCGCTCTGTGCCCCGGTTCCCTTTCGGAAACCGATCTCCGCCAGGTAGGCGTGGTGGACATCGCCGCCGAGTCCGAGGATCGTCGCGGGCGCACGGCCCCGCTGGCCTGTTGCGACCTCGATCAGAATCTTTTCGAGGCGGCGGAAGGAGAAGTTGAATGCCGCCCAGTGCTCGAGGTCGAGGGCACGGCGGACCTTCTCGCCCCACCCGGTCGCCCAGCGCCCCCAGGCACAGCAGCAGACTGCCTCGTTCCAGGCTTCGAGGTGATGGAAGGCCGGCACCAGAAAGAACGGCAGCGTGTCGACCAGCAGCAGATGATCGACGTCGCCGGTCGCCTTGCTCGACAGCCAGCTGTACTCGGCGTCGTCGTTCATGCGACGTGGACACTCCCCCACGACCCGGCCCTCCCGCGAGTCGAACATGATCATGCGAACGCCACCGATGTCGCGGTAGAAGCTCCAGCGGCTGCCGCTGCTGCCACGATCGACGCGGCCCGCCCAGCTGAGCAGAAGCGACCCGGCGTCCGGAGTGCTCCGGGCCTGCTTCAACAGGTCGTTGTCGGCCAGCTGCCCCGGAGAGAGATTCCCGAGGTGCTGGTACACCCAGTAGGACGCGAGTGCCGACTCGATTCGACTCTGCCACCAGTCGGTTGACCGCATCTCCTCGATCCATGCAATCGACGTGTTCCAGTCGTCGTGGACGTCGTGGTCGTCGAAGAGCATCATCGTGCCGACGTTCGCGAACAGCCATCTGATCACGGGGTCGCTCCACGATTCGCGGTACAGATGCGCATAATCCTCGAAGTCGAGCACCTCCGCGCCCGGAGGGCGGCTCGTATCGCGTCGCGAGCGGATGAAGGCGCGCGTTCGGGGCGCGTCCTCGTCGACGTAGATCTGGTCGCCGATCGAGAGCAGCAGGCTCGGCCACTCCTCCACCAGCCGTTCCATCATGCGAAGCCCCAGCGCCCGGAGCGCATCGACCTCGCGTCCGCGGGGGTCGTCGTCCTTGCTCAACGTGTACGGGGGCTCGTGCGGGACGGCCACGCGACACGATCCGAACACGATCCGCAGCGTTCGTGAGGGATCGATCGGGCGGATCGTCGGCAAAGGAAAGGGATCATCCTCCCGCGGCCAACGGCGCTCGCCG
>JBKOZI010000124.1:0-6291 GCA_046725795.1 Actinomycetota bacterium | reverse complement strand
TACACCCTGCTCGTTACGAATGTGCCGGGGCCGCAGTTTCCGCTCTATTTCATTGGACGCGAGCTCGAAGAGCTCGCTCCCGTGCCGTTCCTCGCCGCCGAGAGGGCGCTCGCGGTCGCGATCATGAGCTACAACGGCGGGGTCTACATCGGCCTGATCGGGGACTACGACGCGATGAACGACCTGGACGACTTCGGCGGCGACGTGGGCGAGTCGCTCACCGAGCTGCTCGAGGCCGCCCGGGCGGCAAGTTCCAAGCGGGCCGAGCCCGCGGGCGCGGCGCCCTAGGAGCGGAGTTTCGCGAGCCTAGATGACTCGCGAGACACCTGCCGCAGTTTTGGGACAGGTGATAATCGAGGCCGCCACGTACCTCCGGTGGTAGTCCGCGGCCGCCCGGCATCAAGCCAAGGGGGCCGACCGCGACGAGCCGGAGGAGAGGCGGCTGCCGCGGACCGGCATGCCGGGCTTTGAAGGCGTTTTCGCCCTCGAGCTCCTGATTGGGTCTAGGCTCGGCGAGGCCGCATTTCAACCTGCTCTTTCCCGCGTCCGCGGCGCTTGACCACAGGCGCTTCACGGCCTAGCTCGCCTCGACAAGACTCCTGATTCGACCGTCGAGCGCACCTCCCTCTCGTGGTAGTTCGGGACCACCTGCCATCAAGCGCTCTGCATCAAGGACTACACTGCGCGTTCTCCGAGCGAGGTGTTCCACTGATGGAGTCCGGAGGCTTGACGCTTGCTATCAGGCCAGGCGAGCATGCCTGCAGCCGCATCGATCACGGCGACGACGGCGATCGAACCGCTGAGGCATACATCCTCGATGGCCTCACGCTGGGCCACAAGGTCGTGTACCTGTGTGATCGGGACGCTTCGTATTTCGAGTCCCAGCTGACCTTGCGGGACCACCGGTTCCAACGGGCGCTCGGATCGGGCCAGCTCGACGTGCGCTCCGCCCGTGACGCCTACCTGCCGGATGGCAGGTTCGACGTCGACAGAACCATCGCGATTGTCTGGCAGGAGAAGGCGCAGGCGCTCGGCGAGGGATACCCGGCGCTGCGGATGAGCGGTGAGATGACGTGGGCCCTGGAGGGGGCCCCCGGCTCAGATCGGCTCGCGGAGTACGAGCGACGTCTCGCCGAGGTGTTCACGGACGAGACACTCACCGGCTTTTGCCAGTATGACCAGCGGCGGTTCGATGCCGTAAGCCTGTCGGAGGTGGCTGCCCCGCACGATGTGGACCTGTCGTCCGAGCTCGCCGCCCTCGGACGCTCCGGGTCTCTCTCGGCGGCACGGGTCGGACCGGATCAGACACTCCGCCTCACAGGTGTGCTCGACCTGGTCGACGCCGATCGGCTCGCGACGTTGCTGGACGCGCACTTCAAGGAGAGTCTGCGCGCCGATCTCGCCGACGTGAGCTTCATCGACATGGCGGGAATCAAGGCCCTGGTGGGCGCGGGGCGCTCGCTCACGATCACGCGGGCATCGAGGCCGGTTCGGCGCGTGCTCGAGGTGCTCGGGCGGGACGCCCTCCCCGGCGTGGAGCTCGAGGAAGCGCGGTGAGCGTCACTCGCCAGACCGTTCACCTAACGGCTTCTTTGGCCGTCCGCCAATCGTGTGCCGCGCGGCACGAAACCAGCACCCGGCTTAGAGCACCGTAGGCAAGGCGCTCTCGCGCAGCCTCTCGAGCGCCCGCTCCTCGATCTGGCGCACGCGCTCGGCGCTCAGCTCGAGGTTGCCGGCGACCTCGCGCAGGGTCTGCTGATGTCCGTCGAGGCCAAAGCGGGTGCCCGTCTAGAGAGATGAAAGTCCTGAGCACTTCGCCTCGGCCGACACGCTCGAGGAGGCGGGGTTGCGAGCAGTGAAGTCGGGCCTACGTGACCGCAGCGCTCATTGCGCTGCTCGAGCTGCCGATCCTGGCGGTCATAGGGCTCGTGGCGCTCGTGACGCGAGTGGCGACCGCTGTCTTTCGCGCTGTCTTCGGGCGCGCGCGCAACCGCAGACCTGAGCCGCATGACACCGTGGGCGCAGAAGCGAGAGAATTCCTGAGATGCGGGTGATCGACCTCGACACCGGTGACACCCTGCAGGCCGCCAACGATGACGACCTGGCACACGCAGTCACGAGCTACTACGAAAACCGCGGGCAGGCGATGAGCGACGACGAGGCAGCCCGGCTCGTCCGCGAACGCGCCTACACGGCCACCGACTCATGACCGCGACGGTCGACAAGGGCTCCAGGACAGACCTCGACCTGCTCTGCGTCAACACGATCCGGACGCTCTCGATGGACGCGGTCCAGAAGGCCAACTCGGGCCATCCGGGGACGCCGATGGCGCTCGCGCCGATCGGGTACGTGCTCTACACGCGCCTGATGCGCCACTCGCCCGAGCATCCCGACTGGCCCAACCGGGACCGCTTCGTGCTGAGCGCGGGGCACGCCTCCATGCTGCTCTACTCGCTGTTGTACCTGACGGGCTACGGACTCACGCTCGAGGACATCAAGCGCTTCCGGCAGCTCGGCTCGCCGTGCGCCGGTCACCCGGAGTACGGCCACGCCGCCGGCATCGAGGCGACCACCGGGCCTCTCGGGCAGGGCATCGCGACCTGCACCGGGCTGGCACTGGGCGAGCGCCTGCTGAACGCGCGCCTGGGCGACGACGTGATCGATTACCACACGTTCTGCATCGCCTCGGACGGCGACATCCAGGAGGGCATCTCCGGCGAGGGCGGATCGCTCGCCGGCCATCTCGACCTCGGCCGCCTGATCGTCTTCTACGACGACAACCACATCACGATCGAGGGTGAGACGGATCTGGCGCTCTCCGAGAATGTGGCAGAGCGCTACGACGCCTACGGGTGGCACGTGCAGAACCTCGGGGAGGACCTCGAGCTGGACCGCATCGAGGAGGCGGCGCGCACGGCCATGAAGGTCACGGGCCAGCCTTCGCTGATCATCTGCCGCACGCACATCGCCTACGGCGCCCCCAACAAGCAGGACACGGCCGAAGCCCATGGCTCTCCGCTCGGCGAAGAGGAGGTGAAGCTCGCGAAGCAGGCGCTCGGATGGCCCACCGACGAACCCTTCTACGTGCCCGAGGATGCGCTGCAGCACTTCCGCGGGTGCGTGGAACGGGGACGGCGCTGGGTCGCCGAGTGGGAACAGCGTTCGGGCGGCTGGAGCGGCTTCGAGATGCCCGAGGGCTGGGACGCCGACGTGCCCACGTTCTCGCCGCGCGAGGTTCCGATGATCGCCACCCGCAAGGCGGGACACGAGGCCCTGCAGTGGGCGGCCGAGAAGGTTCCCCACCTCGTTGGTGGCTCGGCTGATCTCGCGCCCTCGACGCTCCAGTTCATCAATGACGCCGGGGACGTGCAGGCCGGCAGCTACATCGGGCGCAACCTGCACTTCGGCATTCGCGAGCACGCGATGGGCGCGACCGTCAACGGCCTCGTGCTAACCGGCTTCAGGGCTTACGGCTCGACCTTCCTGATCTTCAGCGACTACATGAAGGCGGCGATCCGGCTGGCGTCGTTGATGCGCATCCCCTCGCTCTTCATCTTCACCCACGACTCGATCGGCCTCGGCGAGGACGGGCCCACTCACCAGCCGATCGAGCAGCTGGCGATGCTGCGGGCACAGCCCAACCTGTACGTGGTTCGCCCCGCGGGCGCGAACGAGACGGCCCAGGCCTACCGCTTCGCGCTGCGGCAGACCGAGACACCGACAGTGATCGTGCTGACCCGGCAGGGGCTGCCCGTGTGGCGTCCCAGCGGCGTGCCCAAGACGGCCGTCGAGCGCGGCGCCTACATCCTGCGCGAGTCCTTCAAAGGGCGGGACGAGCTGCCCGACCTGATCCTGATCGCGACCGGTTCGGAGGTTCACCTGTGCAACGGGGCGGCGGCCCTCCTGGAGACCGACGGGATCGCCACGAGGCTCGTGTCGATGCCGTGCATGGAGCGCTTCTCCGAGCAGGACCAGGCCTATCGGGACCGCGTGCTCCCGCCCGAGGCGCGGGCGCGCGTGTGCGTCGAGGCGCACAACCCGCTCGGCTGGCACCGATGGGCGGGCGAGACGGGCGAGGTGATCGGCATGACCACGTTCGGCGCGAGCGCTCCCGCCGCGGATGTTTTCAAGCACTTCGGCTTCACCCCGGAGCGTGTCGCCGGGACGGGCCGCGAGGTAGTCGATCGACTGAAGGGCTAGTGCTAGAGCGATGGCGACTCAGCAAGTCAGAGCGAACGAACGTCTGGCCGCGCTCACCGCAGCGGGCACCAGCATCTGGCTCGACGAGATCAAACGCAGGCTGATCGAGTCCGGGGAGCTGCGGCGATTCACCGAGGAATACTCGCTTCGCGGGGTAACTTCGAACCCCACGATCTTCAATGCGGCGATCCTCGGCTCGGAGGACTACGACGACCAGCTTGTGGAGCTTGCGCGCGCGGCACGCAGCACGCGCGAGATCTACCAGGAGCTGGAGATCACCGACATTCAGGGCGCCTGCGACGCGCTGCGGCCGGTCTACGACGCGACTGAGCGCTACGACGGATACGTCTCGCTCGAGGTCGACCCCGACCTCGCCTTCGACACCGAGCGCACGATGGAGCAGGCGCGCGAGTACTGGGAGCGGGTCGACCGCCCCAACCTGATGATCAAGATCCCCGGGACGCTCGAAGGCGTTCCCGCGATCGAGGAGATGGTCTACGAGGGGAGCAACATCAACGTGACGCTGCTCTTCGCCGTGCAGGCCTACGAGCAGGTGGCCGAGGCCTACATCCGCGCGCTCGAGCGGCGCCGGGAGGAGGGCAAGGACGTCGACATCCGCTCGGTCGCCTCGTTCTTCGTCTCACGGGTCGACACCGAGGCGGACAAGCGCCTCGAGGCGCTTGGGCGGCCCGACCTGCGCGGCCGCGCAGGTCTCGCCAACGCCCGCGCCGCCTACCGGCGCTTCAAGGAGATCTTCCACGGCGAGCGCTTCGCAGAGCTCCTGGCGGCCGGCGCGCCGGTTCAGCGGCCCCTGTGGGCGTCCACCGGTGTCAAGGACCCCGCCTATCCCGACACGATGTACGTCGCGGGTCTCGTGGGGCAGGAGACCGTGAACACGATGCCGATGCAGACCCTGCTCGCCGCCGCCGACCATGCCAGCATCAGCGGCCCGACCGCCGAGATCGATCCCGAGCCGGACCTGCGCGCGCTGGCCGAGGCGGGCATCGACCTCGACGACGTGACCGCGCAGCTCCTGCGCGAGGGGGTCGAGAAGTTCGTGGAGCCGTTCGAGAAGCTCCTCGAGGCGATCGACTCGAGGCGCGAGGCAATCTTCACGTCGCGCCCGCCGACGATCCGCGCGTGGATTCCCGACGAGCTCGAACCGAGGATTGCCGCTCGGGTCAAAGATGCGACGGCGGCCGACTTGGCCCGCCGGATCTGGCAGAAGGACGCGAGCCTGTGGGGAGAGCCGGGGCAGGCCGAGATCGCGGACCGGCTCGGCTGGCTCACGGTCGCGGACCAGATGCAGGAGGCCGCCGACGATCTGGAGGCCTTCGCGGCCGAGGTTCGGGATGAGGGCATCGCCGACGTCGTTCTGCTGGGAATGGGCGGATCGTCGCTGGCCCCGGAGGTGATCCGGCGCAGCTTCGGCGATGAGCACCGGAAGGCGGGCTACCCGGAGCTGCACGTGCTCGACTCGACGGACGCCGGCGCGATTCGCGCGGTCGAGGCAGCGATCGACCTCGAGCGCACGCTGTTTCTGGTGTCGACGAAGTCGGGCGGCACGATCGAGACCATCTCGCTCTTCCGGTACTTCTGGGAGCGACGGCCGGAAGGCGGCGCATTCGTGGCGATCACGGATCCCGGCTCGGGTGTCGAGGCGCTTGCGCGTGAGCATGGCTTTCGCCGCACGTTCCTCAACGACCCGGAGATCGGCGGCCGCTACAGCGCGCTGTCCTATTTCGGCCTCGTGCCGGCGGCCCTGATGGGCGCCGATATCCGGGGGCTGCTCGACCGCGCGGGCGTGGCCGAGCAGAACTGCCTGACGTTCGACGCCTCCGACGCGAACAGCGGCCTCTGGCTGGGACTGGCCTGGGGCGAGCTGGCGGCCGCCGGGCGGGACAAGCTGACGTACGTCATCAACCCGCCGCTGCAAAGCTTCGGGCTGTGGGTCGAGCAGCTGATCGCGGAGTCCACCGGCAAGGACGGCAAGGGCATCGTGCCGGTCGCCGACGAGCCCCTCGGGGCGCCGGACGCCTACGCCAAGGACCGCACGTTCGTGCACCTGCGCAACGACGACGACCCCGACAC
>JBKOZI010000123.1:0-5155 GCA_046725795.1 Actinomycetota bacterium | reverse complement strand
GCAAACAGCAGGGGGTGCTGTCGAGTCGGGCCAACGGGTTTTGCTCGACCGTGCACTCGTGGAGTTCAATCAGGGAGGAGCGGAATCGCTCGGTCGAGCCTATTGGGATGAAGTGCAGCGCTCGACGTTGGGCCTTGTCCGTATACAGAAGCGTGGCCAGACGCTCGATCTCTGCGTCTTCGGCTGCGGTCCGCGGCTGCTCTCCTTCGGCGCCCCCGCAGTCGAGGTTGCCCCGAGCCGGGTGGACTGTCGCTACTCGATCAGCGGCGGACTGCTTGCCCGTAAGCTCGAGGGCGAAATCAGCTTCACGCAGTCCGCAGCCGGGCAGATCGAGCTCCGCTCTGTGATTCGGGACTTCTTCCCAAGCCTTGCGGCCCGTGCCGGCGGGCCCCGTTGGACCGGCGCGTTGTACAACGTTGTCCAGAGTCGGATCCATGTCTGGATCAGCCGTCGCTATTTTGCGCGCTTGATTGGGGAGGCAGGCTCGTGAGGGTGGCCGTCTTCGGCGCGACCGGAACGATCGGCACCGCTCTGCTACCCCTGCTAACCGGCCGGCATGAGGTTGTCGCGATCTCCCGAAGCGAGCATGCGTCAAGAGGATCCGGGATCGTGTGGATGGCCGCCGATGCTGAGGATGCTGCGTCCGTGCGTCGGGCGCTCGAAGGCGTCGAGGTTGCCTACTACCTGGTGCACTCGCTCGGACAGTCCGCGTTCGAGCAGCGCGACCAGCGGGCGGCTGAGATCGTGGCCGGCGAGGCAGCACGCGCGGAAGTGCGGCAGCTGATCTACCTCGGTGGGCTAGGCGACGACTCTGCCCAACTCTCGCCGCATTTGCGCAGCCGGATCGAGACCGGGCGCCGGCTGGCGTCAGGCTCGGTGCCGGTCACGACCGTGCGCGCGGCGATGGTGATCGGACGGGGAAGCGCGGCCTTCGAGACCATCGTTGCTCTGGTCGATCGGTTGCCTGCAATGCTCTGCCCGCGCTGGGTCTCGACGCGCACTCAACCGATCGCGCTCGCGGACATCGTCCGTTACCTGTCGGGTCTCTGCGGCCTCGAGCAGGCACTCGGGCGGTCTTTCGATGCCGGCGGCCCCCAGGTAATGACGTATCGAGAGATGATCGAGCGGATCGCGCGTCTTCGCGGCCGGCATCCTCTGATCGTCGAGATTCCGGTTCTCAGCCCCCGTCTATCCTCCTACTGGCTGCATCTCGTCACTCCGGTCAACGCCGGCGTTGCGCGCCCATTGATCGAGGGACTACGCAACGAGACAACCGCCCGGGAAAGCACGCTCCGCGAGCTGATCAGCTTCGAGCCCACAAGCTTCGACCAAGCAGCGCGCACCGCGCTGGAAGACAACCGATGAAAGCCGATAGCCGGGCGAGCAGGTCGCAGAACTCGAGCGCGTCTTGAAGGTTCAGTTGGCCGAGTTCTCGCGCCGCCGAGTCGGCTTCGAGTAGGTTGCCGCGTTCGATCGCACGCCGGAAGCGCCCGTACGAGGAGCCTTGCGAGGTCACGAACACATGTTCGCAAAGGCCGCCGAGGGGTTGATCGTCGCGAGCGTTGCGATCAAGATGTGCGCTCGGGAGGTGCTAGGGCTACGGTCAATGGTGCTCGTCTTTGGGCTGCTCCTTCTCGTTGGTACGGGGGCGGCGCTGGCGAAACCGCCGAAGGGGGCGGTGCGCGGCACTTTCAAGACGAGCACGTGTGTGGGCTGCGAGGGAGATCTCGTAGCCCGGGTGAGCGGCAGAAATGTCTTCTGCGTGTGGTCGAAGGACCATGTGCTGGTGCACATCTCGTTCCGTAATCGGGCGATCGCTCATCTGACGCTGCACGTGATGCCGAAGTACAAGATTCGCGATGGCGGCCAGCACGGCTCGGGGCTGGGGTCGCTTGAGGACATCGGAGTCGATGGGAAGGCTTTCCGGTCAGTGTGGATTGATGCCGGCAAGCCGAAGGGCGTTCCGGCGAAGTCGCCGATTTCGTCGTGCGAGCCGTACTTGTTTTCGCTTCAGACGGGGTAGGAGCCCAGGATCTCTTCGCCTGCGATCGGGCCGCGGCGCCTCGTCCGTTCGGGGCGTTGCGGGGACCTTCGACATCCGGTTAGGGTCGGGTGGTGCCGCTCAATGGCACGCTTGATCTTGGAGACTGGGCGCTCGTGACGCTCGACACTGAGAACGTCCACGACGTGTCCCGGGCCGAGGTCAACGACGACGCTGCCGCGGTCTGCCGGCTGGGCGCCGCCGTCGAGCGCTGATCCGGCGGGTGGAAGCATCAGGGCCGCCCTTCGGGGAGTTCCTCGCCGATCACCCCGAGCTCATGTAAGAACCAGCCCTCACGCCGCACGCCTCCGGACTAGGGTCAGGGCTACTCGGGCAGGCATGAGGCTGGCCCCGCGATCGGACTCCGTTTGCCTTAGGCTCCTCGCCTCGGGTGCTGCGCACGTCGGCGAAATTCGGGTCTGAGGCCAGATTCTCGGTGCAGGGCCAGTCGAAGGGCATCGTAGCTCTTGTCGAACGTGAAAGCTGTTAAGGCTTCTTCCGGAGCCCCAACCGCTGGCGGATCTTTGCGATCAAGCCGGCCATCGGGCGAGTCTTTTCCGTTCGTTCCTGCAACGCGCATGACATCGGTACCTCGATCGGCGTCGGCCTTGTCTTCGGCCTCTGGTTCGGGTTCATCACCCTCTCGCTCGTGTGGTTCATGAGCCGATCGAGGCCCGGGAACGGATGAACGGCATACGTCGCACTCTCGCTCGTCTGGGCCGCGACTAGGTCACTGAACGGATCGGCGAAGACCGGAGTAGTTATCTGAATTTCGCCGCCGCGCTCTTCGCGAAGGACAGGACTCGACCGTGGAAACGGGCCCGCTCGACGCACCGAACCGAACCGAGAGGAGATTCCAAGATGAGAGGGCGCTACTTGATTCCTGCCCTGGTCGCCACCGCGGCTGTCGCCGCCTGCGTGACGAGCACCGCAAATGCGTACGCCGAACACCCGTCCGGATCGCCGGGCTCAAATCCCGACCGGTGGACTCAGACCACGTCGAACGCCGAGCAAACCTCCGCAACCGCTATGACGCCCTGATGCGTTTCACCTGCACCGGCTTCATCATCGCCGGCGCCGAGCCTGACTCGTCGCTCGTCTCCGGTGTCAACCGCTGGTGGGACACGCTGTTCTGCTACGGCCGCGTCCTCGGAGGCAAGCCGTTCACGCTCATCTCCGACCAGAAAAGCCCCTAAGGCTGGATCATCTACCGGCTGAGCGGGATCAGCCGCGCCGATCTCTACTCCAACTATGGCGACTAAGACGTTCGTTGAGTCGCATTCGTGTCGCATGGGCGGGGGGCCCGCCGGGCCGGCTCGCCCTAGCTCGTGATTTCCGCGTAACCGTGCGGCTTAGACAGGATGGAGCCGCAGCCCCGGGGGCCGCGGCGTCCGATTCGCTGACGAGAGTGGTCGGCGCCTACGCATCTGTCGTGGGTTGCCGGGGGTGGCCCGGTAGAGCCACATACGGAGGTCGCCGACCATGGTCGAGTCTACGACGGTAACTGTCGGGTTGGACGTGCACGCGCGCTCGATCCGGCTGGCGGCGGTGCGCGCCGACGAGTTGCTCGAGGAGCGGACGCTCCCCTACGACGAGGAGCAGGTGGAGCGGTTGCTGCGTCGTTGGCCGGCGGTGCGCTGCTGCTACGAGGCGGGTCCGACCGGCTTTGGTCTCTACCGGCATCTGGTCGAGCGCGGGATCGACTGCAGTGTGGCGGCGCCGGGGCTGGTGCCGCAGCGGCCGGGTGATCGGGTCAAGACCGATCCGCGCGACGCGCGCAAGCTCGCCCGCCTGCTCGCCGGCGGGCTGCTTGAGCCGATCTACGTTCCCTCGCGTGAGCTCGAGGCTGCTCGCGATCTCGTCCGTGCTCGTGAGGACGCGCGGCTTGATCGGATGCGCGACCGTCAGCGGCTGTCGAAGTTCTGCCTCCGCCACGGACGGCTGCTGCCGACCAGCGCGTGGACCGTCATCCGTCGAAAGTGGCTCGGCGAGCAGCGGTTCGAACATGCCGCCGAGCAGATCACCTTCGACACCTATCTGCACGCCGTCGACCTCGTCGACCGCCGCATCGAGGCGCTGGAGAAGGCGATCCGGGAGACGGCCGCCCAGGGTCCGTGGCGGGAGCTGGTCGGGCGGCTGCGCTGCCTGCGCGGCATCGACACGCTGACCGCGCTCGCGCTCGCCGCCGAGATCGGCGAGTTCAGCCGCTTCCGCACCGCCGAGGAGTTCATGGCGTTCGTCGGCCTCGTGCCCTCGGAGCACTCCTCCGGCGAGCAGCGCCGCCAGGGCTCGATCACGAAGGTCGGCAACAGCCACGTCCGCCGACTCCTCGTCGAGTCGGCTTGGCACGCACGCCGCCGGCCGAAGGTCGGCTACGAACTCGCCCGCCGCCACCGCGGCCAAGACGCGGCGGTGATCGAGCGCGCCTGGCGCTGCCAAAAGCGGCTCTACCAACGCTGGCAGCGGATGGCTGGTCGCGGCAAGCCGCACCAGAAGATCGTCGTCGCCTGCGCCCGCGAGCTCGCCGGCTTCGTCTGGGCGATCGCGACCGACCAACCGCTCAGGAGCACCTGAGCAACGATCCCACCTCTCGGCCTCGAGCAGCGGATGCGACCGACCACACGGAGAACCCTCGCAGGCTCTATGCGGCGCCAGCCCCGGCCGGCGACCCGCGACCTTAGACAGAGGCAGCTCCCGACGGTTCCCAGTCATGCGGTCCCGACCCGCGAATGTCAGTCTGATCCACCGTCGCTGCTCCGGACGCTCCGCTGCTCCAGGCCGAGAGGACAACCCATCTACCGAGCCGCACCCCTTGACCTTTCGCTCCATGTCAGTGCCTATCCCGGTAGGAGGGACCTCGAACCCGGCGGCGAAGTCCGACCTCGTTGTGAAACTCGACGAGGGAGGACCGAGGATGGGTCTTGTTGCCAGGGACGATGGGTGGAGGGTTCCCGACGAGGCGTGGGAGCGGATGGAGCCGCTGCTTCCTGAGCGTCCCTCGCATCCGTTGGGCTGTCACAACCCGCGGGTGCCGGACCGGGATGCGATGGACGCGATCTTGCTTGTTTTGCGGACGGGGATGCAGTGGAACGCGCTCAATGCGACCGGGATCTG
>JBKOZI010000122.1:0-16147 GCA_046725795.1 Actinomycetota bacterium | reverse complement strand
CTTCCGCGAGACGAACCGTGCCGGGGGTATCGAGGGCGGGATGACGACCGGCGACCCGATCGTCGTACGCGTCGCGATGAAACCGCTGCCGACGCTCACGAAGCCGTTGCGGTCGGTGGACCTCGAGTCGAAGGAGCCCGCGCAGGCGCTCCGCGAGCGCACCGATTCCTGCACGGTGCCGGCCGCCGGCGTAATCGGGGAGGCGATGCTCGCGCTCGTGCTCGCGCGCGCCTGCCGCGAGAAGTTCGGTGGCGACGGCATGGAGGACGTGCTCGCGGCGGTCGAGCGCTACAGGGCGCGCATCGAGTGGAAAAGGTAGCCGGACAAGCTGGCGCGCGCCCGGGTCTGCGCGGGCATGCAGGCGCCGCGAAGATCGTCTTCGTCGGCTTCATGGGCGCGGGCAAGTCGCGAGCCGTGCGGCATCTCGCGCCGCGGGTAGGGCGGGAGGCGCTCGACGCCGATACGCTGCTCGAGGAACGCGTCGGGGAGCCGATCGCAAGCTTCTTCGAACGTGAAGGGGAGGCGGCTTTCCGTGAGCGCGAGCGCGATCTGGTGCTCGACCTGCTGGCCCGCCCGGGCCCGGCGCTGGTGCCCCTCGGGGGTGGTGCCGTCGAAACCGAGGCGGTGCGTGAGGCGCTTGCCGAGCACACGGTCGTCTATGTCGAAGTGGATGCCGAGACGGCGTGGCGGCGGGCGGAGAGCTCTGGGCGCCCGCTCGCCCAGGATCGCGACCGGTTCTTCGAGCTTCATGCTCGCCGCGTCCCCCTGTACGAATCGCTGGCGAGTGTCCGCCTCGCGTGGTCGGATGCCGGCGAGGGCCACCCGGTCTTCGTCGGTCCAGGAGCGCTCGAAGCGGCCGGGACGCTCTGGCCACGCGCCGAGGGGCGCGCGTTCGTGCTCGCCGACGAGCGCGCCGACGAGCTCCACGGCGAGGCGCTGCGACGAGCCCTTTCCGAAGGGGTCGAGGTGGCCGCCTCGTTCGGGATTCCGCCCGGCGAGTCCAGCAAGTCGCTGGCGCAGGCTGAGCGGCTTCTGCGCGGGCTTGCGGCTGCGGGGATGCAGCGCTCGGATGCGATCGTCGCGCTCGGCGGGGGCGTCGCGGGAGACGTCGCCGGGCTGTGCGCGGCGACGTACCAGCGCGGCGTGGCCGTCGTTCACGTCCCCACCACCGTCGTCGCTCAGGTCGACTCCGCCTACGGCGGCAAAACCGGCGTCGATCTCCCCGAGGGAAAGAACTACGTGGGCGCATTTCACCAGCCCGCTGCCGTAATTACCGACCCGCGCACGCTGGCGACGCTCCCCGACGCCGAGCTTCGCGCCGGGTTCGCGGAAGTCCTGAAGACCGGCTTGATCGCCGGCGCCCCGCTGTGGGAGCGGGTGCGCACGATGCCGCCCCTGCGAGAGGCGCTCGAGTCCGACATGGATCTCGTCACGCGTGTGGTATTCGGCTGCGTTCGCCTGAAGCTGGACGTGGTAGCCGCTGACGAGCTCGACCAGGGCGTCCGCGCCTCGCTCAACCTGGGCCACACGTTCGCTCACGCGCTCGAGTCCGCGACCGGCTACGAGCGCTACCGCCACGGCGAGGCGGTCGCGCTCGGGCTGCGCGTCGCGCTACGGCTCTCGGAGCGCTTCGCCGGGCTCGACGCCGCGGTCACCGGGGAAGTCGACGAGCTGCTGGCGCGGCACGGGCTCCCGTTGACCTTCGACGGGCCGCCGACCGATCTCCTGCTCGAGCACGCCGGCCGCGACAAGAAGCGCCGCGGCGACCGCCGCAACCTCGTCTTGCTTCGCGCACCGGGCGACGTGGCAACGGAAGCGGAGGTCCCGCGCGAGGCGCTCGAGCATGCGATCGAGGAGATCCGGGAGCAGCCTTGATCGGTCCCAACAACAGGATCGAGGTGCTGCACGGTGTCAACCTCGACATGCTCGGCAAGCGCGATCCCGAGCACTACGGCACGCTCACGCTGATCGAGCTCGAGGTCCGGATCCGGCACTGGTCGCGCGAGCTCGGCCTCGAGGCGACGTTCTTCCAAACGAACGCCGAAAGCGAGTACGTCGAGCGGCTTCACCAGGCGCCGGAGCTGTTCGACGGGCTCCTGTTGAACCCGGGCGCGTGGACCCACTACAGCTACGCGATCCGCGACGCGCTCGAGATCGCGGGCTGCCCGTCGATCGAGGTGCATCTCTCCGACGTCGAGTCGCGCGACGAGTGGCGCCGGCACTCGGTGCTCTCCGACCTCGTCATCGCCCGGGTCCACGGCAAGGGCGCGGACGGCTACCGCGAGGCCCTCGAGCTGCTCGCGCGCGAGCTCGGCGTGGCGACTCCACCGGCGGCGTGAGCTCGGTCGCCGACAGGGCGGAACGGCTCGTGGGGCTGGTCACGGAGGCCGAGCTCGACTTGCTGATCGTGAGCAATCTCGTGAACGTCCGCTATCTCACGCGCTTCAGCGGCACGAACGGGATCGTCGTAATCGGTTCCGACGTGCGGGTCTTCGGCACCGACTTTCGCTACTACGAGCGCGTCCTGGCACAGCTCTCCGACTACGAGCTGCGGCGTGCGCAGGCCGACATCCTCGAAGTGCCGGCGAAAGTGATCGAGGAGCGGCGCAGTGAGGGAAAAGTGCTTCGCGTCGGCTTCGACGACGCACATCTCACGGTTCGGGCGCACAAGCGGCTCGGCGAGCTCCTCGGGGACGCGGCCGAGCTCGCGCCGGCCGGCGGCCTGGTGGAGCGGCTTCGTGCCGTCAAAGACGCCGACGAGGTGGAGCTGATGCGCCGGGCGGCGGCGATCGGGGTCGAGCTCTACCACTGGCTGGTCTCCGACCACGGCCTCGCGGGGCATACGGAGCGCGAAGTCGCGTTGGCACTCGAGATCAAGGCCAAGGAGCTCGGTGCGGACGGGCTCTCCTTCCCGCCGATCGTCGCGGCCGGCGCGAACGGTGCGCTGCCGCACGCGGAGCCCGGCCAGGTCGAGATCCCGCGAGACACGCTCGTGATCGTAGATCTGGGCTGCGTCGTCGACGGCTACTGCTCGGACTGCACCCGCACGTTCGCGACCGGGGACGTCGAGGAGGACGCGGTCGGGGTCTACCGGCTCGTACAGGAGGCCCAGGTCGCCGCGCTTGCGGGTGTGCGTGCCGGCGCAAACGGGCGCGAGCTGGACGGGATCGCGCGCCGGATCATCGAGGAGGCGGGCCGTGGCGAGGAGTTCGGCCATGGACTGGGTCACGGCGTGGGTCTCGAGGTCCACGAGGAGCCGCGCCTGACCCCGCGCGCGGACGTGGAGCTTGTGAGCGGCAACGCGGTCACGGTCGAGCCCGGCGTCTACGTCCCGGGCCGGTTCGGGGTCCGGGTCGAGGACCTCGTGGTGGTGACCGACGACGGCTGCGAGATCCTGACGCCCACCGCCAAGGACCTCATCACGGTCTCGGCGTGAGTGATCTGGATTCGGCCACCGCGCGAACTTGGCCTGTAGTCGTCCGAGGACGCAAAAGTCCTGCGTAACCACTGCTTTTCGGTGGTTTATGGTTAAGTGACAATAAGCACTTTCGTGCGAAAGGAGTAAAGGGCTATGGAGCAATCAAGCCCAGCCAGGCTCTACGCCGGATTGGTGGGCGCCACGCTTGTGGTGGCGGGCATCGTCGGGTTCTTCTACTCGTCAGACTTCGGGTCGCCGGGTGACGTCGACGCCGTCTTCGGCATCTTCGACGTGAACGGATGGCACAACGTGTTGCACATCCTGACCGGTGTGCTCGGGTTGCTGGCGTTCGGTGCAAGCGCGCACGCCGCGCGGCAGTACGCGCTTGCGTTTGGCGCGGTCTACATCGTGGTGGCGATCTGGGGCTTCATCGTCGGTAACGGCGATGCGATCCTCAGCATCATCCCGGTCAGCACTGAGGACAACGTCCTCCACCTGCTGATCGGCCTCGCCGGCCTCGCCGCCGGCCTTGCCACGGCAGAGATGCGGACCGCAACCGCCGGACCGGCAACCACCTGATCGAGTATCCATGAGCGGGCGCCCGGAGAGAACCGGGCGCCCGCTTCTTCGCCTGCGACGGCGCGTAGAGTAGGTGTCGTGTGCCCCGAGGCCGGTGAGGACGTCCAGCCCGGCCCCCGCCCAGGCGGGGGGCAGGTCTTCCTGGGCATCGCCGGCGAGGTTCCGTCGGTGCCCTCGGCGGAACAGCTGTCCGATCTCTACCGGCTGAGCGATCCGGCGCTCTCGGAGCTCGGCCTCGACGATCTCCTCGACCAGCTCCTGACTCGGGTTCGCCAGATTCTCGCCACCGACACCGCGGCGATCCTCCTGATGGATGCTGAGCGCGATCACCTCGTCGCATGGGCGGCCAAGGGCCTCGAGGAAGAGGTCGAGCGCGGCGTCCGGATCCCGATTGGGAGGGGCTTCGCCGGCCGCATCGCCGCTGAGCGCCTGCCGATCTTCATCGCGGACGTCGATCACGCCGACATCCTCAACCCGATTCTCCGGGAAAAGGGCTTGCGCTCGATCCTCGGAGTGCCCCTGATCGTCGAAGCGGACGTGATCGGCGTGCTGCACGTGGGAACCCTTACGCCGCGCGAATTCAGCAACGAAGACGCGTCTCTCCTCCAGCTTGCCGCCTCACGTGCCGCGCCGTCGATCGAGCGCGCGCGGCTGTTCGACGCGCTCGAGCGCGAGCACGGCGTGGCAGTCGCGCTTCAGCGCAGCCTGCTGCCCGATCGTCTGCCAGAGCTTCCGGGTGTCACGGTCGGTGCACGCTATCTGCCGGCCCGCGACGAGGTTGGGGGCGACTGGTACGACCTGATCGAGCTCGAGGGCGGACAGATCGCGATCGCGATCGGCGACGTCGTCGGCCACGGTATCCGCGCCGCCGCACTCATGGGGCAGCTTCGCACGGCGCTGCGGTCCTACGCGATCGAGAGGCACGCGCCGGGTGCCGTGCTCGACGCGGCTGACCGCCTGCTGCAGACGATCAGGGGGCGAGGAATGGCAACGGCCGCGTACGGCGTCTTCGATCCGGAGACCAGCCGGCTCACTGTCGCGAGTGCCGGTCACCCGCCGCCGCTGGTGGTCCCCGGCTCCGGCGATCCCTACTTCCTCGAGGTCGACCGCGGCCCACCGCTCGGCACGCTGCCGTACTCGAGCTATGCCGACACGACCACCTCGCTCGCAGGTGAGGACATCGTCCTGCTCTACACCGATGGGCTCGTGGAAGTGCGCGGTGAGTCACTCCAGCAAGGCCTCGATCGACTCGCCGCGGTGGCCGCCGGCGTTGGCACAGCCGAGGGACTGTGCCAGAAAGTGACGCGCGCGCTCGTGTCGGAGGAGGGCGCAGCGGACGACGTCGCGGTCGTCGCGCTCCAGAATGCTGCGATTCCGCGTGAGCTCGAGATGCGCTTTCCAGCCGACCCCACCGTGCTCACCTCGGTGCGGCGGGTGCTCCGTCGCTGGATCAACCAGTTCGAGCCTGGACGCGAGGACCTCGGTGCGATCACGCTCGCCTGTGGCGAGGCATGCGCGAACGCGATCGAGCACGCCTACTCGCCCGTGGCGGCGACCTTCGAGGTTCAGGCTCGGGCGGAGAAGGATGTCGTGACGCTTGCAGTCCGTGACGGCGGCCGGTGGCGCGCTCCCCGCGGGGACAACCGTGGCCGCGGACTGCGGATCATGGAGGCCTCCATGGACCAGGTCGAGATCCGGCAAACCCTCGACGGCACCGAAGTCTGGATGTACCGCCGGCTTCGAGGCTAGGCGTGCGGCTCGCGGACGTCAGAATCGAGGTAATCGAGAACATCGTGGTCGGGCGTCTCGACGGCGAGCTAGACATGTCCAATGCCGAAGAGGTCGCGGCCGCGATCCACGACCGGATGACGAACGATGCGCTGGGCCTCGTGGTCGACCTGACGGGGCTCTCCTACATCGACAGCGCCGGGATCAATGTCCTGTTCTCGCTGCGCGAGAACTTGACGAAGCGCGGCCAACGGATGCGGCTGGTCGTGCCCCCCGGGTCAGTGGTCTCCGACACGCTCGAAATCGCGGGCGTTTCCAGAGCGATCGGCGTCGTCGACAGCATGGAGAAGGGCCTTGCCGAGATCGCCGATCGGGGTCACTAGCCTTTACGCCGTGATCTCCACGAACAACTTCAAGAACGGCACCCACATCGAGGTCGACGGACACGTCTTCAGGATCCTCGAGTTCCAGCACGTCAAGCCGGGCAAGGGCCCGGCATTCGTGCGCAGCAAGCTTCGGAACGTCGGCACCGGCGCGGTCATCGACAAGACCTTCCGCGCCGGGGAGAAGCTGCGCTCGATCCACACCGAGGCGCGCAAGATGCAGTATCTGTACGAGTCCGGCGACGAGGTCGTGTTGATGGACACCAGCGATTACGACCAGATCTCGCTGCCGAAGTCGGTCGCCGGCGAATCGCTCGACTGGATCCAGCCGAACGACGAGGTCGACGTGCTCTTCGTCGACGGGCGGCCCACCGACGTACAGGTCCCGAGCGCCGTCGAGTTGACCGTGACGCAGACCGATCCGGGCGTACGAGGCGACACCGCCTCGGGCGGGGGCAACAAACCCGCGACGCTCGAGTCCGGCGTCGTCGTCCAGGTCCCTCTCTTCGTGAACACCGGCGATCGCGTGAGGGTGGACACGCGCACGCGTGAGTACGTCTCGCGCGTCTAGGCAGCGGTGCGACGGACCGACCAGCGGCGGGCAGCGGTCTTCGCCTCATATCAGCGGGACGTGACCGGGCAGGCAAAGCCCGAGGCCGAGCTGACGCCGTTCGCGCGTGAGTTGGCCGAGGGAGTCGAGGCTCATCGAGACGAGCTCGACCGGATCATCTCCGAGCACGCCATCGGCTGGGATCTCGATCGGATCGCTCCGCTCGAGCGGGCGATCCTGCGCGTCGGGTTGTACGAGATCCTGCACCGTCCGGACGTGCCGGACGAGGTCGCGATCGACGAGGCGGTCGAGACCGCAAAGGTCTACAGCGGTGCGGAGGCCCCGACCTTCGTAAACGGCATACTTGGAGGCGTGATGAAGCGTCTATCGGGCGGCGATAGGCGGCCCGCGTGACACTCGAGGCGACCGAGCGGCTGGAGCAGCTCTCGCGTCAGCTCGAGGAAGCGGCCGTGCGGCTTCGGGCCGACGACGTCGCGCCCGAGGAGGCGAAGCGGCTCGCCGGCGAGTGCGCCGAGCTCGCGGCGGAGGCGGCGGTCGAGCTCGATCGCACTTCCCGCGGGGCGCATCAAGACGCCGCTCCCGGGCAGGAGGAGCTGCTTTGACGGTCGAGACGCAACCCGGTGCGCGGGCGCCCGCGCCGGCCTATCCGGACGACCTTCGCGCGCTGGTCGAAGACTTCCTCGCCAAGCTTCGTTTCTCGAAGGAGGCGGCCACCGCGGAGCTCGACGCGGCGATGCGCTATTCGCTGCTCGCCGGAGGGAAGCGCATCCGGCCGGTGCTGACCCTCGCGACCGCGCGCGCGCTCGGCCGGGGCCCCGAGGAGGTGCTGCCGACAGCGGCTGCGATCGAGCTGATCCACACATACTCGTTGATCCACGACGATCTCCCCGCGATGGACGACGACGACCTCCGCCGCGGCCGCCCGACATGCCACGTCGCATACGGCGAGAACGTCGCGATCCTCGCCGGCGACGGCCTCTTCGCCGAGGCCTACAACCTCGTTCTGCGCCGTCAGGCCGGCGATCCGGGGCGGGTGCTCTCGGCGCTGCGCGAGATCTCCGAGGCGATCGGCGTAGGCGGGATGGTCGGCGGCCAGTACGTGGATGTCGCGGGCGAGGCGGACCTCGGCGCGGAAGGGCTCCGGCACATGCACGAGCTCAAGACCGGCCGGCTGATTGGAGCGAGCATCGCGGTCGCGCCGATCCTGCTGGGTGCTCCGCAGTCCGCACAGCTTGCGCTCGGTCACTTCGCCGGGGAGCTGGGAGTGTTGTTCCAGATCGTCGACGACATCCTGGACGTGACCGGCTCAGAGGAGCAGACGGGAAAGACCAGCGGCTCGGACGAGCGGCTCGGTAAGCGCACCTACGTGAGCGTCTACGGGTTGGAGAAGGCCAGAGCGCTCGCGGGCGAATCGCACGTGCGGGCACGCGGCGCACTCGACTCGGCACGCGAGGCGTTCGCCGACGATCCGCGTGACCTCAACGTGCTCACCGACTTCATGTATCACCGGGACGCCTGATGGCCGCGAAGCGGAAGAAGGACGACCCACCCAGCCGCCTGCTCGACCAGGTCGACGGTCCCGAGGACCTGAAGGAGCTCGACGACGACCAACTGCAACAGCTCGCGCAGGAGGTGCGCGAGTACATCATCGACACGGTCGGAGAGATCGGTGGGCACTTCGGCGCCAACCTGGGGGCTTGCGAGATCGCCGTCGCTTTGCACAGCGTGCTGGACTCGCCTCGCGACAAGATCCTCTGGGACGTCGGTCACCAGGCGTACCCCCACAAGGTCCTGACCGGCCGCCGCGACGATCTGCCGAGCATCCGCCACTACGGCGGCCTTGCGCCATTCCTCTCTCGGGCCGAGTCCGAGCACGACATCATGGGTGCGGGGCACGCGTCGACCGCGGTGGGCTATGCGGTCGGCATAAAGGAGGCGATGCGAAAGCACGGCGACGACGCGCGTGTGGTGGCGGTCGTCGGCGACGGCGCGATGACCGGCGGGGTGGCGTTCGAGGCGCTGCACAACGCGGGCGGCCTCGACACCCCGATCGTGATCGTCCTGAACGACAACGGCATGTCGATCTCGCCCAACGTCGGCGCCCTCTCGCGGTACTTCAACCGGCTCCGGCTCAACCCGCGCGGCTATCAGGCCCGCGAGGCGCTGGAGTCGGGCCTGACACGCCTCCCGGCCGGGATCGGCCGCCAGATCGAGCGACTCGGCCCGCAGCTCAAGGAGTCGCTGAAGGCGTTCTGGGCTCCCGGGCTCTTCTTCGAGGAACTCGATCTCGCCTACGTCGGGGTGATCGACGGGCACGACGTGAAGGCGATCCGGCGCGCGCTCAAGCAGGCGCTCGGGGCCGGGCGCCCGGTCGTCGTGCATGTCGCGACCGTCAAGGGGAAGGGCTTCGCCCCGGCGGAGGAGGGCGGCCTCGAGGGCATGGAGAAGTGGCACGCCGCCAAGCCCGGCAGCGTGAAAGGCCGGCGTGTAGCGAAGAGCTCGCCCTCGTCCTCCAAGCCCGCGCCGCCGCAGTACACGGAGGTCTTCGGCGCCGCGCTGGTCGAGGAGGCTCGCGAGGACCCGCGCGTGATCGGCATCACCGCGGCGATGGCGGGCGGCACCGGGCTGTCGATGCTGTGCCGCGAGCTGCCGGACCAGTACTACGACGTGGGGATCGCCGAACAGCACGCGGTCCTGTTCGCGTCAGGGCTTGCGCTCGAGGGCATGAAGCCGGTCTGCGGGATCTACTCCACGTTCCTTCAGCGCGCCTACGACCAGATCGTGCACGACGTCTGCCTCCAGGGGCTGAACGTCGTCTTCTGCATGGACAGGGCGGGGCTCGTCGGCGACGACGGCCCGACCCACCACGGCGCCTACGACATCTCTTATCTGCGTCCGCTGCCCAACATGGTGCTGATGGCCCCTCGGGACGAAGCGATGCTCGTGCACATGCTTCACACCGCGCTTGCATACGACGCTGGGCCTGTCGCGATCCGCTACCCGCGGGGCGCGGGCGTGGGCGTCGAGCTACCCCCTGAGGCCGCGGTGATTGGCATCGGCACGGGCGAGACGCTGGCCCAGGGCGAGCGCGTCGCGCTCATCGGCTACGGGACCGGCGTGCAGCTCGCGCTCGAGACGGCCGAGCTGCTGCGCCACTCGGGACTCGACCCGACCGTTTGCGACGCACGATTCGCGAAACCGCTCGACGGCGAGCTCTTGATGTCGCTCGCCGCCGGTCACGAGTTGCTGGTGACGGTCGAGGAGAACGTGCTTGCCGGTGGCATCGGAGCCGCCGTGATCGAGCACCTGTCCGACCTGGGAGCGCGCGTCCCGCAGGTGCTGCGGGTCGGGATCCCGGACCGCTATGTGACTCACGGCAAGCCCGCGCTGCTGCACGAGGAGATCGGGTTCACGGCGGAGCGGGTCGCCGAGCGCGTCGAGGGAACGCTCGCGCGTAGCGACACGGTCCGGGCCGAGCGGCTGTAGCGCCCGGTAGCGCGGCGGCGCCAGAGTCGCCTCGGGGCCCGAAAAGCGGGCAGGTACGGGAGGGCGTACCTGCAAACTGCAGAATCGTTGCCGGTGGCCTGAGGTGGTCGCGCGGCACGGGTCCACAACACTCCCTTACCCAGCCCGGTTTTCACGCAGTGGGCGCTTCGCCGCTACGGCACCCCGGCCAGCTCGCGCCCCGGTACCAGCGGAGTGGGTGCGATCTCGACCGCCGGCGGCTCAGGCCGGCGCTCGCGACGGCGCGCGGTCTCGTGCTCGCAGAAGAGCGCGACAAGGGCGAAGGGCACGAACCAGTCGATGTAGAGGTAGAACCAATGGATCGCGATCAGCTGGGTGGCGATCAGCACCGCCGCGCCCAGCGCGGCGACCTGGGCGGTTGAGCGGTGGCGCGGTATGAATGCGACCATCACCGCGAGCCCGATGACGGCCGCCTTCAGGACCGTCAACAAGGCGTCGAGGGAGGGGTTCTGCCCCCAGATGCTGAAGGGCGATTCGCGCGTGAACTGGAAGCCGATCGTCTGGCTCCAGAAGGTTTCGAAGCCCCCCTTCTCCGGAATGAACGGCAGCACGAGCGCCGCCACGATACCCGCGAACGCGATGCTGAACCACCACCACGAGCGCGTGCGCGACTCGCCGCGGCCGGTTGCAAACAACGGTGCGAGGGCGATGGGGGCGAACTTCGCGGCGGCTCCCAGCGCCGTGAGCGCACCGCGCGCCGGCGCGGACGTAATCGCAAGAAGGCCGAAGACGACCAGCATCGACACAAGTGTGTCGTTGGTGTTGCTCATCAGGGGGAAGAGCGTGTACGGGCAGGCGACCCAGCCGTAGGCAAGCGTCAACCCGAGCAGGCGCCCCTCGCGTCCACGTCTCAAGCGCCCGCCGAGCAGGAACAGCCCGACGATCGTGAGCAGGTCGAAGGTCAGCGTGGCCGCACGGGCGGCGGGGAGCTCGTAGTCGTCCGGCTGCGTGACCTCCTCCTGCGAGGGCGGAAACACCTTCACGAACGGGTAGTAGGCGAGATAGTTGACGGGGCCGTAGGTGTCGAAGTGCTGGTCGCTGGAGCCGCTGTCCACGTACAGCGGCTTGCCGTGCTCGATCCGCCAGGCACCGACGGCGCTGGCGTAGCCGACGTCGCCGACCTTTCCTTCCTTCAGGTCGAGGCCGACGCGGAAGCCGACCAGCAGCAGGATCGCCACGACAAAGAAGGCGGCCGGCGCGAATGGAACGAGGCGCTCGCCCGTGCGGCGTGGCCGGAAGCCAGCGACCAGCATCCGTACCAGCAGGTACGCCAGCACCGGGTACACGAGCGGAACCGAGGTCCCGATCTCACCCTTGTTGAAGAAGAAGTGTGAGACGCCGAAACCGCCGACCAGCATCAAGAGGTCGAGGTGAAGCATCCGGAACGGCCGGCGGGGGTCGAAGAACGGCGCCACGAACAGGAAGCAGAGCGGCAGCCAGATGTACCAGGCGTCGAACCGCTCGCCGAAGTAGCCGTGGTGTCCGCGTGCCATCACCCATTGCGCCTGCACTCCCTGCCACGCTTCGATCACCCTGCCGGTGCGCCCGTCGACCGTCACGTCGGCGAACTTGTCGCTGCCGGCCTTGTAGTTGATGCCCCAGTTCCCGCTGCCCCTGAAGAGCGTGACCTCGTCGGGGCGCAGATCCGGGTGTCGGCTGACTTCGCTCCGCACCTGCGGCGTGCGGTTCGCGATCCGGACGGCCTCCCTGGCGGTGACCGGCGGAAGATCCTGCCGGGCATCGGGTGTGACGACCAGCGTGCCCTTCGGCGCGGTGGGCTCGGTCCTGGCTTCCTGCGCACCGGCCGGCGCGGCCGGGATGGCCGCGATTGCGAGTACTGCGAGCAGCACGAGGCCGCTTCGGGCTCGAGACACCATGTGAGGGTCTCATCGGCCCCACTTCACGGCGACTTGAGGCGCCGCACGACGCCTGAAAAGGGGAGCGCCCCGCTTTCGCGAGGCGCCCTTGGGGAGGAGAGATTCGTTATATGGATATGTGCGCGGAAGAAGTCCTTGCGCTACGCGGGAAGAGTGGTGTACCGCGTGGTCGTCGCAAGCAGTCCCTGGAGGATCGCCACGGCGCCGAAGAAGAGGCCCGCAGCCGGGTCCCCAGCAATGCCGAACGCGATCGAGGAGACGACTGCCGCAAACGCAAGCCCCAGGTCGAGGCTGGCGTGCGCCGAGACCCTTAGCCCGTTCTCCTGGCCGGCGAGCGCCGCGCCCGTGCTGAGCGCAGTACCCATCAGCAGCACGCCGAGCACGACCGAGGCGATCAGCGCAGAGGCGCTGAACCCGAACGCGAAGGGCGCGACGATCAAGACCGGAGCAAGAATCGTCTCGAGCACCGCGTGCACGTGGATGGGGATGAGTCTCAGGAGCGTCATATCCGGATTTAGTTTTAGCCGTCGAACACGTGTTCTTATGTGAACGTGATCACTCAAGCTCCAAACGAAGGGCGACGCGTGAGGGTACCTTTTAGGGATGGGAGCGAGAAAACGCCTGGATACGCTGCTCGTCGAGCGTGGCCTCTTCGAGTCGCGGAGCAAGGCGTCGGCGTCCGTGCTCGCGGGCCAGGTGCGGCTCGGCTCCGGGCGTGAGCGAGCTGCAAAGCCGGGAATGCTGGTGCCCGAGGAGGCGGAGATCGAGGTCGCGTCCGCTCCCCGGTACGTCTCGCGCGGCGGGCTCAAGCTCGAGCGAGGGCTGGCCTGCTTCGGGGTCTCGCCGCTCAGTCGCCTCTGCCTCGACGTCGGGGCCTCGACCGGCGGCTTCACCGATTGCCTGCTCAGGAGCGGCGCCGCGCGTGTCACCGCCGTCGACGTCGCATATGGCGAGCTCCACTGGACGCTTCGCCAGGACCCGCGCGTGACGGTGATCGAGCGTGCGAACGCCCGCTCGCTCGACCCGGAGGACCTTCCGTACGCGCCCGACCTCGTCACGATCGACGTGTCCTTCATCGGCCTCCAAAAGGTCCTGCCGGCCGTCGTGCGGTGCGCGGCGGCGAGATTCGACCTCGTCGCGCTCGTGAAGCCCCAGTTCGAGCTCGGCCGTGAACGGGTCGGCAAGGGCGGGGTGGTCCGCCGGCCCGAGGACCGGCTCGAGGCACTCGTGGAGGTGGGCGAAGCGGCACGGTCGCTGGGACTCTCGGTCCACGGGTTCTGCGACTCGGGACTGCCGGGCCCGGCCGGAAACCGCGAGAGCTTCGTCTGGTGCACCGAGAACAGCCGCACGGGCCTCGACGAACTCGCCGCGGCGGCACAAGTGGCGGTGGCGAGCCGATGAGCGCTCACCAGGCGACCAGGACGATCCGGACCGTGACGGTCTTCACGCACAACCGGCATGACGAGACGGCCGAGGGGATAGAGGCGCTTCGCGCAGCGGCGCAGCCCGCGGGCGTCGAGCTCGTGTTCAACTCCGAGGCGGCCGTGCGGGCGGACCTCAGCATCGTGCTCGGCGGTGACGGCGCGACGCTCCGTGCGCTCCGTGCAAACGCGGGAACCGACGTTCCGGTATTCGCGATCAACTTCGGTCGCATCGGCTTTCTGGCGACCGCCGACCGGGATGAGCTCGACGTCGCGCTCGAGCGGGCGCTCAGCGGTCAGTTCGACGTCCTGGCGCTACCCTCGATCGTGCTCGGCGGCGTGGAGCCGGACCTCTTCGGCATCAACGAGATCTCGTTCCAGCGCCGCGCGCACCTGGACATGACCCATCTCAGCTACTCGATCGCGGGCGAGGCCGTCGGCGAGCGCGTTCCCTGCGACGGCCTGATCGCCGCCACGCCGGCGGGATCCACCGCGTACAACCTCTCGGTCGGCGGCCCGATCCTGGCGTGGGGTGTGAAGGGCTACACGGTCAGCCTGATCGCTCCGCACGCGCTCAACGCGCGGGCGCTGGTAGCTGCCCCGGAGGACGTGCTCGGGCTGGTGAACGAAGGACACGATCCGCTCGACGTCGTCGTCGACGGCGTGCGTACTGGTGAGTTGGCCGTCGGGAAGCCGGTCGAGCTGAGGTTCAAGCCGGACGTGGTCGGGCTGGCTCAGCTGCCGGGGTCGAGCTTCTATCGCCGATTCCGCGAAAAGCTGATCCAGCTCACGTCCTAGTGCTAGCAGGGACCGGCGCCTCTTGCTGATCAACGGTAAAGAGCGCCGGGCCGGCTCGGACCGGCAGCCGACTTCCGTGGGCGGCGCCGTCAGCCGCTTTGCGCTCGTGAGCGTGGCCGCGATCCTGGTGCTCGGCGCAGTGGGCGTCACGATCATGCGCCGCACAGGCACATCCGAGGCGATTCGCGAGGCGAAGCAGGTGACGCGGCTGGTCGGACACGGGACCGTCGAGCCGCGCCTCACGCCCGCCGTGATCGCCGGCGACAGGAGCGCAATCCAAACGCTCGACCGGATTGTCCGCCGCCGGGTGCTTCGCGATCCGATCGTGCGGGTGAAGATCTGGACCGGCAGCGGTCGAATCGTTTACTCGGACGTCCCGCGTCTGATCGGCGCGCGCTACGGGCTCGGGCCCGGCCAGCGCGAAGCGCTTCGCACCGGTGCGCTCGACGCGAGCGTCAGTGACCTCGGGGAGGCCGAGAACCGGTTCGAGCGTGGCGAGGGCAAGCTCCTCGAGGTCTACATGCCGGTCCGCGCCACGGACGGCAGGCCACTTCTGTTCGAGGCGTACCAGCGGTACAGCTCGATCAGCGAGGGCGGGCGGCACCTGTGGCTGTCCTTCCTGCCGGCCCTGCTCGGTGCGTTGCTGGTGCTGGGGCTCCTCCAGCTGCCGCTTGCCTGGTCGATGGCGCGGCGCTTGAGGCAGGGGCAGGAGGAACGGGAGATGCTGCTCAAGCGGACGCTCGAGGCGTCGGACAGCGAGCGCCGCCGGATCGCGCGAGTGCTCCACGACGGCGTCGTGCAGGAACTCGCGGGTGTCTCGTACTCGCTTTCGGCGGCCGCCGAACGCGCCGGCTTGCACGGTGACCGCACCTTCGAGGACGCGCTTCGGAAGGCCGCGACGCAGACCCGCGAGAGCATGCGCGAGCTGCGATCGCTGTTGGTGGAGATCTATCCGGCCAGCCTCCATCAGGCCGGGATCGAAGCGGCGCTGCGCGACGTGCTCGCACCGCTCGCCCGCCAGGGCCTGCAGACCTGCCTGGTGGTCGATCCCGGCCTGAGGTTCTCCGAGACGACCGAGGCCCAGGTCTTCCGCGGCGCTCAGGAGGCGCTTCGAAACGTGCTCCTCCACGCGGATGCGCAGCGTGTGGAGGTGCGGGTGACCAGCGACGACGGCGTCGCGGGGCTGGTCGTCTCCGACGACGGACGAGGTTTCGACCCGGAGTCGCTGTCGCGTCGAAGGGAGGAGGGACACATCGGGCTTCGGCTGCTGGCCGACCTCGCCGAGGAAGCCGGCGGTCGCCTCGACCTGGAGTCCGCGCCCGGGCGGGGAACCAGAATAAGAATGGAAATCCCTCTCCGGTGAGCGACTGGTAATGATCCGCGTGCTGCTCGCCGAGGACCACAGCCTGGTTCGCGCCGGACTCGCGGACCTGCTGGGCAACGTCGCCGACTTCGAGGTGGTGGGCGCCGCAGCGGACGGGGCGGAGGCGGTCGAGCTCGCGGCGGAGCATCGGCCCCAGGTCGTCCTCATGGATCTCTTGATGCCCGTGCTCGACGGAGTCGAGGCGACGCGCCGGATCGTCGGATCCGATCCAGCCATGCACGTCGTCGTCCTGACTTCGTTCTCCGACCGGGAGCGGATCCTCGAGGCGCTCGACGCGGGCGCGATCGGCTTTCTGATGAAAGACGCCGAACCGGACGAGCTCTATCGCGGAATCCGCGCCGCTGCCCGGGGCGAGTCGCCGCTCGCGCCGAAGGCGGCGCGCGAGGTGCTGATGGCCCGGAGCGAGAGCCGGAGCCGGGGGTTGACCGAGCGGGAGCTCGATGTGCTGGGCCTCGTGCGGGGC
>JBKOZI010000121.1:0-9997 GCA_046725795.1 Actinomycetota bacterium | reverse complement strand
CGTTCGTATTCGCGACGATGCACGCGTCCTGGGGCGCGGGGTTCCTGGCGGGCGCCGCCCGCTTCGGCCCGATGCGGCGGTACGGGGATCGCTCCCCGAATAGCGGCTAGAATCCTCCGCTCGTCCACGGAAGGCCGATTCGCAGCATGACCCCGGTGGGGCGCTTTGTGGCCCCGTGCTCGCCAACCGGCGGGCGGCAAGGGAGTTTCATGAGGTCGCGCGGCGAATTCGGCTGTTCGAAGTGGCGACAAGTGTTTACGAGCCCGCATGAGACGGGCGGCTGCAACCTCGGGAGGCGCCGCAATCGTGAAGAGCCGTTCCGTGCCGAGCAGGGGGCACGCCATGCGTTTGCTGGTGGCCGCGCTGGCGGTCGCCGGTGCGTTCGTGACCGGTGGTGGCGCCGGGGCCGTGCCGGCGTGCGACAAGTACGCGTCGCCGACCGGCGTCAATTCGAACCCCGGCACACAGGCGCTGCCGTTTCGGACCGTCCAGCGACTCGCCGGCTCACTCGCCCCCGGCCAGACCGGCTGCCTCCGGGCCGGAACCTACGCCGGTGACCTGAACGTCACGCGGCCGGGCGCCGCGGGCGCCCGCGTGACGTTGCAAAGCCATCCCGGCGAGCGGGCTGTGATCCTCGGCCGGGTATGGGTCCAGCCCGGCGCGGACTACGTGACTCTGTCGAATCTCGATCTGGTCGGCGTGAACCTGCAGGACCTTCCGAGTCCGACGATCGAGGCGAGCAACGTCACGATCGAGGACAGTGACATCACGAACCGGCACACCGCTGACTGCGCGTTCGTGGGCAGCCGCGAACATCAGGTCGAGCAGGTCACGATTGCGCGCAACCGGATCCACAACTGCGGCGCCCTGCCGGCCACCAACAGGCACCATGGGATCAGCGTGTGGAACGCCTCCGACACCGAGATCTCGCACAACCTCGTCTATGACAACGCAGATCGCGGAATCCAGTTGTTCCCCGACGCGCAGCGTACGCACGTGACCGACAACACGATCGACGGCAACGGCGAGGGCGTTCTGATCTCCGGCTCCGTCCTCGTGGCCTCGAACGACAACGTCGTCGAGCACAACGTCGTCACCAACTCGACGGTGCGTGACAACCTCGAGACTTACTGGCCCGTGAGCGGTCCGGTCGGCACCGGCAACGTGTTCCGCAACAACTGCGTCACCGGCGGCGCGCGCGACAATGGCGACGGAGGCATCCAGCCGCGCATGGACGGTGTACTCGTGAGCGGCAACCTCGTCGCCGACCCCGGCTATGTCAACCGGCTCGCCAAGAACTTCAACCTGGCGCCCGACAGCCCCTGTGCCGCATTGATCAGCGGCTTCACGTGGCGCCCGTTCCGCGACGACAGCCTCTGGAACGTCCCCGCCCGCCAGAAGGGCAGGACAACGCCCGACAATCCCTACGCCGACCAGTTTGCGAGTTACTCGCGCCAACTCGAGATCTCTGGCATCCCGGGGCGCGGGAGCGGCGTCGAGTACTCGAAGCCGATCTACTACGCGCAGCCGGACGACCCCGTCGCGGATGTCCAGGTGGCGGAGCCGAGCTGGACCAAGGGCGACATCCGCTGGGACGGCAAGCCGATTCCCGTCCCGAACCGCGTCACGCCGGCACCGGGCTCGGATGGCCATCTCACGATCGTCTCGGCCGACCGCAGGATCGCCTGGGACATGTGGCGCTGCACCAAGGCGAACCGCTCCGGATACGAGACGGTGACGATCTCGCAGTGGGATCTGACCGGCTCGGGGGTGCCGGACGTGTCGGTCGACAACTCCTCTGCGCGCGGGTCCGGCATGCCGGTCATCCCGACCACGATTCGTGCCCTCGAGGCGCTCTACGGAATCAAGCATGCTCTCGGCATCACGGTGCCGCGAGTGTCGGGCGACTACATCTACCCGCCCGCCACCCACTCCGACGGCAGCCTCGGTCCCGAAGGGATCAAGTACGGCATGCTGTTCGTCCTGCGCGCCGACTACCCGATGCCGGCCGGCGCCGGCATCGGCGAGCGCAACGTGATCCAGGCGCTGAAGACCTACGGCGCGTATGTGACCGACCAGGGCGCATCGATGGAGCTGGACGCCGACTTCACGCACCCCAACGCGTGGGTCGGCACTGGACTCACCGCGACCTCGCTCGAGATCACGCCGGAGGACTTCCGGCTGGTCCAGTCCGGGCCGTAGGTTCTCCCGGACATCCGCGCAAGGAGCGTCCCATTCCGTTAAGAGGCTTCCCGGGCCCGCCGATCCATCGGGAGACCGATGCTTTGGACGGGCAACAAGCGCGGCGTGCTGTCGGCGCTGCTCACGCTCCTCGTAGCGGGCGGTTTCGCGATCCTGAGCGTGGCGCCCGCCCATGCGGCCGCCGCGTGGCGCGCCTTCGGGCCGACCAGCCCGTGGAACGTGCCGGCGGCCCAGAAGGGCGGAATCTCGCCCTCGAACCCGTTCGCCTCGCAGTTCACGAGCTATGCGTCGTCGCTGGAGCTCTCGGGGGTCGCTCCCGACAACGAGTGGGGCAAGCCGATCTTCTTCGCGCAGCCGGGCGATCCCGAGTACCGCTGGACCGACCAGAACGGCTGGGCGAAGGGCGATATCCGCTACCGGGGAGAGCCGATCCCGATGCCGGCCGGCGTCCGGGAGGCGACCGGCTCCGACGGTCATCTCACGATCGTGACCGCCGACCGCCGCTTTGAGTACGACATGTGGCGCGCGAACGTGTCGAACCGGACCGCCGAGACGATCGTGCGGTTCGACCTGGCCGGGGCGGGCGTTCCCGGCGACCGCAGCGACAACACCTCCGCCCGTGGTTCGGGCACGCCGCTGATCCCGACCACGATCCGGGCTGACGAGGCCGTGAGCGGGATCCACCACGCGCTGGGGCTGACGGTTCCGAGCGTCGCGGGAGACTACGTGTTTCCCGCCACCCACTCGGACGGCGACCTGGGACCGGAGTCCGACAGGTACGGAATGTTGTTCGTGCTGCGCCGGGACTTCCGGGTGCCGGCCAGCGCCAATCTTGGCGAGCGCAACATCATGGCAGCGCTCAAGACCTATGGCGCCTACGTCGTCGACCAGGGCGCGTCGATGGGGCTCGACGCCGACTCCACCAACTCCCCTCTCTGGTCGCAGGCGGGCATGCTCGGCGATTCCAGCATGCCGATCCGGTCGACCGACTGGCGCCTCGTGAACGTCGGGTCGGCGACCGCCGCGGGCCCGCCTCCGCCGCGCAAGCATCAGCGCCGGGTCGTGCTGCGGTCCGCGCGCCGGTCCATGCGGGTCGGCGGCAAAGTGCGGCTGCGCGGCAAGGTGCGGGGCACGTTCGCCCCTGGGGCCCGGGTGCGGCTGATGGTCCACTCCGGCGGCCGCTGGCACCGCCTGCGCCCAAAGCCCATCGGGGCGGACGGAACCTTCGCCTGCAACCCGCGGGTGCGGCTGCGCCACGGCGTCAAGGTCTTGCGGATCCGCGCGGTCGTGAAGGGCGTGGGGCGGTCCAACATCGTGCGTGTGCGCATCCGTCGCTGACCGAGCGGCTACGCTCCAGCGGTCCTCGTGCCGGAGCGGCCAACCTGACAATGACGCAACGTGAGACCCCATCCGCGCGCGTTGCCGTCTACACGGACCACATCTTCTGGCGCCGCGACGGCGAGCTCTACTCGGACCGCTCGTTCCCGGGCTTCGTCGCCCGGATGGCGCCGCTCGTGGGCAGCCTGGTGTTCCTCGCGCGCGTGGACCCGATCCCGCGCGCAGCGAAGCACAGGCTTCCAGCCGGCACCGAGGTCATCGAGATGCCGTGGGTCGGAAGCCTGTCGAACCCACTCGACGTCGTGAGGATGATGGGCGGCTCGGTTCGCCGCTTCTGGCGCGTGCTCGACCGCGTGGACGCGGTCTGGCTCGTCGGCTCCTACCTCGTCTCGTTGGTGTTCGCCCTGATGGCGGCGGCCAGGGGCAAGCGAGTGGTGCTCGGTGTGCGCCAGGACCTGCCGGAATACGCCCGGGGCCGTTATCCCGGACGTCGCTGGATCCACGCGGCCGCGGATGGCCTGGAACGCGTCTACCGGCTGCTCGCGCGACGGTTTCCGATCGTCGTCGTGGGTCCCGGGCTGGCCCACAACTTTCGCGGTTCTCGCTCGCTGCTCGAGCTCTCTGTGTCGCTCGTGGAGGAGGCCGACATCGTGAGTGCGAACGAGGCGCTCGCGCGGCCATACGACGGTGAGATCACGATCCTCAGCGTAGGCAGACTCGATTCGGAGAAAAACCCGCTCCTGCTCGCGGACGTGCTCGCGAGCCTCTCCCGGCACAACCCCCGCTGGCGCCTGGTGGTGTGCGGTGACGGGCCGCTCGAGCCCGCTCTCGCCGAGCGGCTTTCGGAGCTCGGCCTGGATGGCCGGGCCGACCTGCGAGGTTACGTCGCGCTCGAGGACGGCCTGCTCCAGCTCTACCGGAACAGCCACGTGTTTCTGCACGTCTCGTGGACGGAGGGGCTGCCGCAGGTCCTGTTCGAAGCGTTCGCCTCCGGGCTCCCGATGGTCGCCACCGCGGTCGGCGGCGTGCCGGACGGGGTCGACGGGGCGGGCGTCCTGATCCCGCCCGGCGATGCCGCCGCGGCCGCCGCCGCGGTCGAGCGCGTCGTCGAAGAGCCTTCGCTTCGCGAGATGCTGATCGAGGGTGGGCTCGAACGGGCCCGCGCTCATACGATCACCTCAGAATGCCGCCGGCTGGCGGCGTTCATCAGCGGAGCCGAGGAGGCATGACGGTCACGGCTCCGCCCCGCAGCGAACGTCCCGAGGGACCGCGCGACTCGCACCAGCCCGAGAGCATCAAGCGCAACACCCTCTTCGGGCTCGCGACGCAGGTGACGACAGCGGCCTTCACGGCCGCTTTGACTTTGTACCTCGTAAGGGCGCTCGGTCCAGACGACTACGGACTCTTCGCGCTTGCAGTCGGGATCGGGACCATCCTCGTGCTGGTGGCCGACTTCGGCATCTCGGGGTCTTCCGGGCGGTTCATTGCCGAGGAAAGCGGCGATCGACGCAGGGTTGCGGCGGTGATCTCCGACTCCACCTGGCTGAAGCTGATCGTGCTGGTACCGGTCGCCGGCGCCCTCTGGCTGCTCGCCGGCCCGATCGCAGACGCCTACAACGCGCCGGGGCTGATCTGGCCGCTGCGCGGGATCGCGGTCGCGGTGGTCGGTCAGGGAATGTTCATCTTCTACCGAAACGCGTTCGTGTCGATCGGCCGAGTCTCGCTGACGTGGCGCATGACCCTCTTCGAAAGCGCCTGCGAGGCCAGCGCGTCGATCGCGCTGGTTCTCTTCGGGGCGGGAGCCGCGGGGGCGGCCTTCGGCCGGGGCGCCGGCTACTTGGTCGGCACGCTATTCGCGATTGGGATGATCGGAAGAGTGCTCGGCGGGGACGCGATCGGCTTCTCCGGCCGCGGCGAGGCCCGCCGGATCGCGCGCTACGGAGGGGCGCTCCTGCTCGTCACGATCGCCTACACGCTCTTCGAGCAGATCGGCGTGCTCCTGATCGGCGCTTTCATAAGCACCAGCGCGGTCGGCATCTTCGAGGCTCCGATGCGGCTGACGCTGTTCCTCAGCTACGGTGGCCAGGCGGTCGCGTTCGGCGTCGGGCCGCGTCTCGCACGGCGTGGTGACGAGGCTCCGGACGCCCGTTCGTTCACCCTCGCCACCCGCTATCTGCTGATCCTGCAGGGCGCCCTGCTGGGGCCGGTGCTCGTCTGGGCCGAGCCGATCGCCGACGTCGCCCTCGGGTCGGGCTACGAGGACTCCGTCGCCGTGCTGCGGGCACTCGCGCCGTTCATGTTCCTGCTGGGAATCGGGACCTTCATCACGCTCGCCGTCAACTACATCGGCGAAGCGAGGCGTCGCATCTGGCTGTCGGCGGCGACGCTGGCCGTCTGCACCGTGCTCGACGTCGTGCTTCTGCCCACGATCGGGGTGGTCGGCGCCGCGATCGCGATGGACGTCGCGTTCACCGGCTATGTGCTCGGACACTTCTGGATCTGCAAGCGTGTTTTCGACTTCTCCGTCGAGCGCCTGGCGCTCACGTTCGTACGGTGCCTGCTCGCGGCCGGGGCGATGGCGGGCGTGCTGGCGCTGATCGGCACCTCCTCGCTGTCCGCGGCCGAGTGGCTCACGGGCGCGACGGCCGGCGTCGTGGTCTATGTGCTCGTGCTGACAGTGACCGGCGAGATCTCGCGCGCCGAGATCGTCGCTGCCCTCGACCAGTCGCCCTGGCGACCGGCGTTTTTGCGCTCCAAGGGCGGCTAGAAAGGCTGGGCCGATCCGTCACGCGCGTGCACTCATTGCGGCGTGGCGATACACGGGGCGGTCAAGAAAGTCCCATTGATACAGACGCGTAACGGCCGACTGTGCAGTTAGGCGTCTATAGGGCGGTCAACTGCACATCGGTCGATCGCGACGCGATCACCGGCGCTTTCGTGGTGTCAATCCGCTCGAGTCACGTACGAACCGATCAAGCGCCTCAGCCTGAACCCTGTTGATGCCGGTTTCCGGTCCACCTCCACCCGCGGACCCCAACGGCGCGCGCTCGACTTCTGCTAGTCGGTCCGGGTGCGCCTGCGCGGTACTAGGGTCGAACCCTGGACCGGAGGCGGTCTGCGGCCCGGAGTCGGTCTGCGGCCTCCCACAACCGGGAGGCCCGTAGACCGCGCACGATCGGCGAGACCTTCGTCCTGAAACGGCGAAGGTCGTCGCCGTGGTAGATGCCCACCCGCGGCCAGCGGAGCGGATCGCGTGCGTCCATGCGGCTCGGAAGCGTCCCGGCAGTGCGGTAGCCGGCGCTGCGCGCGGCGTCGGCCACGCGCAGGTCGTGATCGCCGTACGGGTACGCGATCGACTCGCAGGCGCGGCCGAGCCGGTCCTCGCAGACGGCTTTCGACGAGCGCAGCTGGTGATCGAGGGCGACGCCGTCGAGTTGCGTGAGATGCCGGTGCGAGCACGTATGGGAGCCGATCTCCCAGCCACCCGCGGCGAGGCCGCCCAGCTCTTCCCAGGACATCGGCACCAGCTCTCGGTCGAACTCCCCGCCGGCCCACTGTTCGATCCCGGGCCACGACATCGGGCGCTCGGTACCGGCGAAGTCTGTAGGCACGAACACCGTAGCCGGAATTCGGTGGCGGGTCAGGATCGGCTCGCCGAGCTCGAGCACGGACCGGTACGCGTCGTCGAACGTGACCGCCACCGCCTTGCCCGGCGGAGGGTCCAGCACCGCCTCGGTGAACGTGACGCCCCGATACCCTCGACGGGCGAGCAGCGCCAGCTGCGCCTCGAGATTTGCGGGCGTGATCGACAGATCGGCCGGCCAGCGATCGCTGACGGCGTGGTAGCAGAGGACCAGGAGATCCGAGCTCATCGCCCTATAGCAGTTGCACGAACGAGAAGGCTTATGCACGATATATCCGAAGCCCCCTTTTGCTTTCCTCCTATTGCTGCCCTGATTCCTGAGTGCCGGACGCCCTCGAACAGCTGATCCCGCTGCCGGATGCCCCTTACAGCTCGGTTCCCACGCGGAACGGTCACAGCCGCCGGCTGAAGGTCCTGCAGCTCACCGATCGCGTGGGAATCCACGGCGGCGCGGAGCACCTCACGATGCAGATCGCCGAGCGGCTCGACCCCAGTCGCTTCGAGAGCATGGTCTGTGCGACCCGGTTCTCGTCGTCCGAGCGCGAGAAGGAGACGGTCGAGGACGCCGCTGCGCAGCTCCAGCGCGCCGACGTACGGTTCCTCGGCCTCGATCGCCGCACACGCGCTCACCTCCATGCGTGGTGGCCTCTGGTGCGCCTCCTGCGGCGTGAACGGGTCGACGTGATCCACGCGCACAAGTTCGGCTCGAACATCTGGGGCGTGGTGTTCGGCCGCCTCTGCGGCGTGCCCGTGGTCATCACCCACGAGCACGGCTGGTCGTTCGACGGCCGCGCCAAGATGATCCTCGACCGCGAGCTGATCGCGCGCGGGAGCAACGCCTTCATCGCCGTGTCCCGTGAGGACCGCCGGCGCATGATCGAACTGGAGCGGATCAGCCCTGGGACGGCTGTCTTCGTTCCGAACGGGATCCCGTCGCTGCCGCCGCCCTCCGGGCGCGACGTTCGAGCCGAGCTCGGCATCGCTGCGGAGGACCGCGTCGTCACGACGGTCGGCTTCCTTCGTCAACCGAAGGCCATGGACGTCCTGATCGAGGCGGCCGCGCGGATCGCTCAACGCTTCCCCGGCCTCAAGGTCTTGATCGTGGGCGAAGGCGCCGACCGGTCGGTCTACGAGGCGCTGATCGACCGGCTCGGCGTGCAGGGCACGGTGAAGTTGCTGGGACTTCGCTCCGACGTCCCCGACCTGCTGGCGGCAAGCGACGTCGCAGCCTTGAGCACGAACGCGGAGGGCAGCCCGCTGTCCATCATGGAGTACATGGACGCCGGCCTGCCCGTCGTCGCGACGCGCGTGGGCGGGATCCCCGAGCTGATCGACCACGGCGTCGAAGGGCTGCTGGTCGAGCCGCAGGACGCGCCGGGGCTCGGCGACGCGATCGCGCGATTGTTGGACGATCCGGACGAAGCGCGCCGGATGGGAGAGCGCGGGCGTGAGCGCCGCCGCCGCGAGTTCGACATCGACGTCATGGTCGACAACCTCCAAGACCTATATCTCGATCTGTTCGCGGGCACGCGCCGCGGCCGGCGCGAATCGGCTATCCGGGCGTGACGCCCCGACCGCAAATGCTCGCGCTCGCCGCTGCGACCCGCGGCGGCCGCCTCGCCCGCGCCTGGGGTTCACGGCTCGACGTCGTCCGGTCGACCGGGCTGCGGTATGCGCTTTACCGGCGCAAGGAGCAGGTACGTGAACACGAGATTGGCACAAACGCGCTCGAGCAGTTCTACCGCGACGCCTGGGCCGAGGCCGCCGACGAGCTTGGCGCCGACCTGGTCGAGATCGACGGTGGCTTCGTCGAGATCCGGCGCGGCGGCACCTCGACGCGCGTCTGGCGCCAGCTCTCGGCTCTCGACGAGGCGGTCTCCCTGCGCCTCGCGCTCGACAAAACGATCGTTCACCGGCTGCTCACGGAACGCGGCATCCAGGTCCCGGACTACCTCGAATTCGGCCATACCGACCTTCGGCCGGCGCTCAGCTTCATGGCTGAGGGCGGCTCCTACGTGGTGAAGCCCGCCGGGGGCCGTGGCGGCGCCGCGGTGACGGGATGCGTCAGGAGCGAGGTCGACCTCGCGCGGGCGGTCCTGAGCGCCGCACGGCTCGACACGCGACTTTTGATCGAGCGTCAAATTCCCGGCGACATGTACCGGCTGCTCTACCTCGACGGTGAGCTCGTGGACGTGATCCTGCGCGTGGCGCCGCACGTGACAGGCGACGGGCGCTCGACGATCCTCGAGCTGGTGCTTCAGGAAAACGAACGCCGGCTCGCGGCGGCCCGTCCGCAGGCGCTGATGACAGTCGATCTCGACTGCATCTTCACGCTGGCCTCGGGCGGGCGCGCGCTCCGAACCGTTCCGGCGGCGCGCGAGCGGGTCCAGGTCAAGTCTGCGAGCAGCGAGAACAGCCGGGACGAGAACCACACGATCCGCGCCTACGCGCAGGAAGTCATCGACGAGTGCGCCGAAGCCGTCCGGGCCGTCGGACTGAGGCTCGCCGGCGTGGACGTGGTCACGCCCGACATCAACCGGTCGCTCGACGAGGCCGGTGGCGCCATCATCGAGGTCAACGGCACCCCGGGGTTCCAGTACCACTACGAGGTGGCGGACCGGGCCGGCGCGACGCGCGTCGCGATCCCGGTGCTCGAGCGCGTGCTCGAGGCGGTCGGCACGACCGCGGTTTAGCGCCGCGAAGTTCCTCAAAAAACCGGCATGTAAGGGGGTCAGGATCGGCCCTACCTGCACAACACCACACACCCCCCCGGCCTCAGGGACGTGTGCGGTGTTATGCATGACATACAGGTAC
>JBKOZI010000120.1:0-10004 GCA_046725795.1 Actinomycetota bacterium | reverse complement strand
GCGCCTCGCCGGCGGCTGAGGGTAATTCCCCGCATCGAACCGCCGCCCGCGTTGTTGAAGCTTTCGATGGGGTCACTCCCCTGTCAGGCATTGGGTTTGGCTGCCGGCGGGCCTGGCGATACCGGGCCTGTCGGCGGTCGCCCGTGCCGTCCACACGGGACCGCGCGTCGGACCCAGTAGCGCACCGGCTGTAGCCTCGCCTAGCGGGTATGTGTCGCTTCGGTGATGGGGATGGCGATGTGAGTCGGCTCGCCGGGGGAGACCTGGTCCGCGTCGTTGAACTCCGCCCCCGGCGGAGGCGGCACCGGTCCGTCGAGCAGCGGGTCGCCCGTGTCCACCATCCAACGCTCGAGGCGCTCGCGCAGGTCGGCCAAGACCGGCGCGCACGACTTGTCGTCGATGAGGTTGTGCAGCTCGGCGGGATCGAAGAACAGGTCGTAGAGATGCTCCGGTGCGACGGGTCGATCCCGCCAGCCGTTCCTCAGCCACAACTCCTTGCTGGGGCTGTCGTCCGTGTTGACGAGCACCGGCATGTGGCGGTCGCCGAAGCGGCGCACGTACTTCCAGCGACGTGTACGGATCGCACGCTGCGGCTCGTAGGCCGCGTGGTAGGTGCCCTCCGCAAAGATCGCATCGTGGATCTCGTCGGCCTCGTTGCTGATCAAAGGCATGATCGATCTCCCCTGAAGCCAGCCGGGGCGTTCGATATCGAGCAGCTCGCAAAGCGTCGGGAAGAGGTCGATGTGCGACACGAGCGAATCGAAGGTCCGTCCGCCCGCGAAGCCGCCCGGGCCTCGCATGATCAGCATCACGCCAATGCCCCGGTCGGTGAGCGTCGCCTTCGCGCCCGGGAACGCGATCCCGTGGTCGGTCGTGCAGATCACGAGCGTGTCGTTCCGCAGGCCGAACTGGTCGACGGCTTTGAGCACCGCGTCTATCCCCCGGTCTAGCGAGCGGGCGCTCACGCGGAACGCAGCCCAGTCGTGCCGTGTAGATGGCAGATCAGGCAGGTTCGGCGGCGGCAGCACGTAGTCGTCCTCGCCTTCGTCGGGCTGGAAGAACTCGCGGTGGGTCTCGAAGAACCCGACAGACATGAAGAAAGGCTCCTTCGGCGGGTTCTGGAGGATGCCGATCGTGACCGGCGCGACGTCGGGCGCCCGCGAGGTCGCGATCCGCACGACGTGGTCGTAGCCGATCACGTCGGGCTCCTTGGAGATGTGCTGCTCCCCGATCAGGACCGAGTAGTAGCCCGCCTCGTGAAGCGTGTGGACGATGTGATGGCGGTAGTCGTTGAGCGACCAGCCGCGGTGTGCGAGACCAAGCATCCCGTTCGAGTGCGCGTACTGACCGGTGAGCAGGCATGCCCGGCTCGCCGAGCACGTCGAGGCGGCGCAGAAGGCTTGCCGGAAGAGCACCCCCTCGCGTGCAAGGCGCATGATCGCCGGCGTCGGCACCGAGTGACCGTAGGGCTCGACATATCGGCCGGTGTCGTGCGAGTGGAGGTAGAGGATGTTGGGGCGCACTAGCGGTATAAGCGTACGCACGCCGGATTACGGCGGCGTAGCGGCCTACCTCTTCAAGCCCCAGGGGTGACCTGAGCCGACGGTCCTCTTCAGCGAGGCCGGCTGCTCAGGTGGAAGCGCGCGGCGCCCCTGACAGACGGCTCGAGTGACCCTTCACGAGCAGATTCTGCGCTCGAAGGATCTTCGCCCGCTCCGCACTGTCGAGCCGCCGAGAGCGCGCCGCCAGCTTGCGCTGAGCACGCTTCGGGAACGTAGCCTGCACCCTTTCCATTCGTCCCTCCCTCATCAGGATGATGAAACCTACTGATGAGTCAGAACAGTTTCAAGGGCGATTTGGCGAAAAAAGGACGCAAAGTGCGGGACAAGGCGTCCAACCGGACACCCCAAAGAGGGCCATTCCGGCCAAAAGCTCCCTTATTGCGGCGTCGGCTCGGGAACCGACGGCGGCGTGGGCTCCGGCACCCGCACGGGCCCGGGGTCGGGCTCCGCCGGCGGGGCCGGCTCGGGGACGGGCTCGGGAAGCGGCTCGGGGACGGTCGCCGGCCCCGGGATGGGCTCCGGCGGCTGCTCGATGGTTGTCACTGAGCCCTCATACCCCCAATCGCGAGAGGCATTCAACTCCTGCCGAGGCGCCGGCGCCTGCCGCCCGGGGCTCCCCGCTCGATCACCTCGAACTCTTCGAGCGAGCGCCCAGATCCGATCACCACGCAGGTGAGGGGGTCGTCGGCGAGTCGCGTGTCCATCTTCGTCGACTCGTTGACGAGCCGGTCGAAGCCCTTGAGCAGCGAGCCGCCGCCCGCCAGCATGATGCCGCGCTGGCCGATGTCGGCGGCGAGCTCGGGCGGAGTGCGCTCGAGCGTGTCCTTGATCGTCTTGATGATCGCGCCCAGCGGCTCCGCCAGTGCGTCGCGTGTCTCGGCCGCGGTCAGGGTCACCGTCTTCGGCAGACCCGACACGAGATCGCGCCCCTTGACATCGGCGGTCACGTCGTCTTCGACGGGCCACGCCGAGCCGACGTCGAGCTTGATCTGCTCGGCGCTCTGCTGGCCGATCGTGATGCCGTACTTGTCTTTGACGTGGGAGATGATCGCCTCGTCGAGATCGTAGCCGCCGACGCGCACCGACTCGAACACGACGATCCCGCCCAGCGAGATCACCGCCACCTCGCTGGTGCCTCCCCCGACGTCGACGACCATGTTCCCGACGGGTTCCTCGATCGCGATGCCGGCGCCGATCGCGGCCGCGATCGGCTCCTCGATCAGGCTTACGCGGCGCGCGCCCGCCGACAGCGAGGCCTCCACGATCGCGCGTTTCTCAACATCGGTGATCCCGGACGGCGCACACATCACGACGCGCGGATGCGCGAACCGGCTGCGATGGACCCTCCGGATGAAGTGCCGGAGCATCTGCTCCGTCACCTCGAAGTCGGCGATCACCCCGTGCCGCAGGGGCCGGATCGCGGAGATGGTCGCGGGGGTGCGGCCGATCATGCGCTTGGCGTCGTCGCCCACGGCATGGACCGCCCCGGTACCCGAGTCGACCGCGACCACGGACGGCTCGGACACCACGATGCCCTGACCGCGCACGAACACGAGGGTGTTCGCGGTGCCGAGGTCGATCGCCATGTCGCGGGCGGTCCCGAAGCCGTTCATGGAAGAAAGGATGCCGATCTCGCGGCAAGCGTACGAAAAACCGAGGGAGGCTCCCTCTGGTCCCCGGCTGCCGGGCCCCTGAGCACAGCTTGACCGTTTCGCCGTGCGAGCGATTGAATAGCGGGGTGAACGCGAGGTGAGGCGCTTCGCCGCCCTGGCGGGGGTGATCGTGGCGGCCGGGCTTGCGGGCGTCGCGGCACCGGGGGCGCAGGCGTCCTCAGGACTTGCGATGTCGCTTCGCATCTCGGGAAGCCTCGTCGCCACCTGGCACGGCGACCCCGCTCGCGGCTGCGCCGCAGCCGGTGTCTGCACGGTGAGCGGATCGACCACCTACCGGCCCGGCTTCCGCGGCCGTCTCGAAGTCAGCCCGAACACAGTCGGGTTCGGCGGCGCGGAGTCCGCACAGCCCCCTGTGGTCCGGGCACGCGACGGCGGCTCCCCGGCGTCGACCGCATGCGCTGACATCCTGGAGCCGAGTTTCAGCCCACTCTCGTTCGACTTTCTCGGCGACGAGCTGCAGGTCACCCTGGAGGAGCTGGAGCTGTCCGCGGGCCGGTGCGCCGGACCGCGCTCATTCGACCTGGGACACGCGCTCCCGCACGGGTCGGTCAAGACCAGGCGACTTCGGCGTGCCGCGCGGGTCCTCGATCTGTCGGTACGCACCCTGTTTGTGGCCGGTCCTTTCAGCGGCGAGGTGACCTCCACCGTGAAGGTGTCGCTCGGACGTGCGCAACCGGTCCGGCACGCCTTCTCGCCGGAGATCCTTCGCATCCGGGCCGGCCGCCGCGAGCAAAAGCGGTATTGGGTCCTGGAAGTCCGCTATCGCGTAGCCGGCGCGTCCGGGTCGCTCGTGACCGACTTTCGTGGCGTGCCGGACCCGGCCTGCCGGGCGCTCGGCGCATGCGGGTCCAGCGGGACCTCGTCATACACGCTGAGGGGCGTGAGCGGCCGGATCGACATGATCGCGGGACGCCGGCTTCGCCGCGGGCAGAAGAGGCCGAGCGTCGCTGCCGCCTTGCGGGCGCTTCGCCGCGGCTCGCTGGCCGTCTACGCCGACAGCCGGCTCTGGCACGCCCGTGCAACGGTCACCGAACGGGTGACCGCGCCGGGCGTGAGCTGCTCGGACTCGCTCTTCACGGAGCCACCCGTCATGGATTCGCGAAGCACCAGGAAGGACGTCGTGCTGCTCCTGCGCGCCGGCGATCTCGGCTCTGTCGCCGACAGCTTGCGGACCCGTTGTCCCGGCCCGTCCCAGTCGGACGTGCTGAAGCGAGGCTCGCTCGCCCACGGCAGCATCGCCCGCGAGGCACTCGGAAGCGAGACGCTCCCGGTCACGCTGGGGTCGACGCGGGCGTTCTCGAGGAGCGGCTATGTCGGCTCACGGCACGGGCAACTCCAGCTCCAGCTCGGGCTCGTTCGCAGCCGTGTCTACGTGGTGAGGGGATGAGGAGGGTGGGCCGAGCGGTGGTGCTGGTGGCGCTCCTGAGTCTCGCTGCCCCCGGCGTGGCCGGAGGCATCGATCTGATCACGATCGGCCCGGGACTCGAGTCGAGTCAGGTCCGCACGACCACGATCCCGGTCCGGGTGGAGGGCAGTGTGCAGGTCGAGTTCCGCGGCAGCCCGGCGACCAGCTGCGGACGTCCCTGCGGTATCTCGGGTTCGGTGGCATGGGATCCCGGGCGGGAGGCCGAGCTCGCCGTGATCGACAACCGGGCGGCCAAACGCCGCGAGCTGGAAGGGTCGCTCGTCTTCTTCGGGTCGCTCGGACAGAACGGGCCGACCACCACCGCCCACGTGGTCCGCACCGCGGCTGACGGCTCGGCCGGCGTGTGCTCGGACGCCGACCCGGGGGACATCGTGCTGATCGACTTCTCCGCCGGAGCGGGCTCCCATCTCGTCGCGCGCCTGGTGAGCGGCAAACCCGACGATGCGGACCTGTTCGGAACCCGCTGCGGAGGACCGCTCGGGCAGGACCTGGTGACCGCGCTGCCGGCCGTCAGGGTCGACCGCGCGACGCTCCTGAAGGGCGGCGCGACGGTCGATCTGTCCACGACACGTCCCTTTTCCGCGAACGGCCTCGCGGGAACCGTGAGGTCGTCGATCAAGCTGCGCCTCCGCCCGCCGGAGGTCGAGTCGCCGGGCCCCACATCTCCGATCCCGCTCCAGCGATCGGGACCTCGGGTTCGAACGGTCGCGGCCGTCTACAAAGTCGAGCGCGTCACAGGCAACGTCGCAACGGCCTTTACTGGGAGCGTCGAGCGATCGCTTTGCGAGCCGCTCGACGTATGCGGGGCATCGGGCAGCGTGCGGCTCGAGCCCAGCGTCTCGTCCGGCCGTGCGACCTTCATCGCTTCGGGGCAGGCCAGGCGCGTCTCCAGCCGTACGCTGCGCGCCGCACTCGGTCTCAGGCGTGGCCGGCGGGTGTACGGCATCACGACCTTCGGCAGCGCCGACTGGAGGCGGGATGACGGTCGGGCGGTCGAGTCCTTCACGGAAGACGACGGTACGGCGTGCAGCGACTCGGTCGCGCTCGGTCCTGGCTACGTGACGTTCTGGCCCGGCCCGCGCCGGGTTTTTGCGAGCTACGGCTTCGGCGGCGACGGTGGGCCGGACCCACTCCGCACCCGCTGCCCCGGGCCCTCGTCTCTCGACGCGGCCCAAAGCCATCCGCTCGCGACAGGCAATGTTCCCCGGCGAGCGTTTCGAAAGCGCCGCGTCGTCATCACGCTCGTTCGCGGCAGGCCCTTCGAGGCAGCGCCGTATGCCGGCGAGACCCGCGCCGCGCTCACGATCGTGCTGAGGCGTGTGAGGGTCCGGGAGACCGTCCGGAAGAGCGTCGAACTCGGGGCTGGGGCAATCGTCTTCTAGTCCACAAGGGACTCAGGAGCGGCTTACGCGTGCGAGCCGGGCCGACACGACGATGCGCCTGGCCGCGCTGTAGAGCGGGTGACAAGCGGTCAGCACGAGCCAGTCGCCGCTGCGATGCCGAAGCACGCTGACGTCGCGTGGTGAGACGATCTTGGTTCCCGCGACACGGTAAGTGAAGGTGCCATAGGACATCGCAAGCGCGATGCGGTCGCCGCGCTTCAGGTCATCGATGTTCCTGAAGGGCGCGAGGTACGTGGTGCGGTGCCCGGCGATTCCGACCGTGCCGCGCTCTCCCGGCAGTGCAGTGTCGGTGTAGTGGCCGGGGCCTTTGCGCAGATCGGCGGCGCCGGTGCCGCTGACGAAGACGAACCGAACGCCGATCCTGGGAATCGCGATCCGGCCGAGTGGGTCGCCCTCGTCGGCATACCGCTTCAGGCGGCGTGCCGGAAGCGGGTGGGAGCGATCCAGCCGGGCGGCGAGGCGCTGCTGCTGCCGGTGGGCGGAAAGCGCGCTGAACGGCTCCTGCCAGAGCACGGTGACGGCCGCCTCGGCGATCAGCAGGAGCCCCATGACGAGGAGGCCGAAGCCGGCCACACGCCGGAGACGGCGAGTCGCCGAGCGAGCTCGACCTACGAGTGCGGGATCTGAGGCGCTTCGGGCCATTTCGCAGAAGACCCATCCAGGGGCGGGAGGGCGAGAGCCCTCCCGCCCGATCGGGTGTCAGCTTCGGCGCGTCCTCCTGAGCAGCAGGGCAGAGCCCGCCACGGAGAGCGCGCCGAGCAACGCGAGCTGCCAGGCGTCGAAGCCCGTGCCCGCGAGTCCGCCGCCCTGCGACGCAGTGGGCTGCGAAACCTCTGCCTCGGCCAGGACGCGACCGCCCTGGTTGCCGGACTCACCCCGGTTCCCGGGGATCGGCCCGCTTTCGCCCTGGACCTGTCCGCCCGCGCTGGGCGCCTGCTGCGCCTGGGTGGGAGTCGGAGTGGGCGTCACGGACACCGGCGTCTCCTGGGCCTGCGTCGGAGCGACGGCGCCCGGGGTCGGCGTCACGGTCCCTTGACCGGGCTTCTCACCACCCTGGCCGGGAGTTTCGCCTCCCTTGCCTGGCTGGTGCTCCTCGCCTTTCCTGCCCTCTTCCTTGACCTTGTGGCCCTTCTCGCCCTCCTTGCCCGTCTCGACCTCGTTTTCCTTCTCGCCCGGCTGGCCGGTGTTACCCACCTGCGGCGGGATCTGCTCGCCGGCCTGACCCTTCTTCTTGCAGTCGTTGTGCTTCCGATCGCCGTTCTTGGCGTCCGAGTCGCTCGAATCCGACTCGTCGTCCGATTCCTGGTCGTCCGACGACTGCCGTTGGTCCTTGGACTTCGCGTGGCCGTCCTCGGCCTTGCCCTCGCCGGGACCCAACTTTTGGTAGCCGGGGCCGTTGCCATAGTCCCGGCCGCCCGCATAGGCGCCAGTTGCGCCAACCAACATGACCAACACCGCGATCAGCGTAGCCAGCGCCGCGCGGCGAGTCGGGATTCTCCCGCTTGCGTCCATTCAGCACCTCCTTGTCTCGATACCGATGGCGGCAATCGAGCGGCATCTTTCGTGCTCTACCGGGACACGAGAATCCACACACTCGAGGCCCCTTCCGCCGCCGCTTGGCCTAACTGCGCGGCGGCCCGCCCGGATATCCCCGCTGTGGCGGTCGCCGAAACGACCGCGCGGCGCTGAATCGGCCCCCAACGGCCGGTTTTTCCCGCATCCAGCGCTAAACGATCTGCGCTCGCTTGACGACCTTTACATCATGCGCGGGCTACGGAAAGGTCGTTTGGCTCTCCGTACCTCAGGTCCGCGGGCGCGCCTCACGCTCGTGCTCCTGGTCCTGCTCGCAGTGGCGACGGCGCCGGTCGCCGAGGCATCCGGCCCGCCGACGGCCAGGATCTCGCGGGTGGAGCGGACGATCGTCAAATGCACCAACCGCGAGCGCGTCGCGCGCGGGCTCCCCGCGCTTCGGCGTGACCCGGTGCTCCGTCACGCGGCCAGCTACCACGCCCGGAACATGCTTCGTTACAGGTTCTTCCGGCACGACGACGTCTTCGGGCAGACGCCGGCCGACCGCGTGGCCCGATTCGGACATCGGGGCGCGTTCAGTTGGGTCGGCGAGAACATCGCGGTCGGATACTGGTCTCCGGCCGACGCCTGCCGTGCCTGGATGGGAAGCGCCGAGCACCGATCCAACATTCTCAGCCGGCACTTCTCCAGGATCGGCGTGGGCTACGCTCGGGGCGCGGGGGGCCGCACGTACTACGTCGAGGACTTCGGGTCCCGACGGGGCCGCTGAGCGGCGCTGGTCGGGGACTGCGACTAGTTCTTGGCGCACTGCGCCGCGCCGAGCTGCGATGCCAGCTGCCTGGATTCCGTGTCCTTCACCGAGCGGAGCTTCTTCGAGGCCGCGGCCAGCGCCTTCTTGTCGCGCTTGGCGACGGCCCGCTGCAGCGCGTTGAGCGCCGGCAGCACCTGGTTGTTGTACTCGCTGTCGAGCGTGTCCGTGAACTGCTGCGCGGTTCTGCCCGCCTCTCCCTTCGGCCTCTCGAGCGCCTGGAGGCGCTTGATCCCGTCGCTCGTTGCCGCCTTCAGCTGATCGATGAAGCGCATCAGCTCCGCGATGCTCCGCGGCCGCGTTTTGTTGAGCTCCCTGACGCGCGTATCGACGTCGGCGCAGACGCCATCGGCCTTGTTCGCGAACTGCTGCTTCGATGGAACATCGCTGCCGCCCCCACAGCCGGCCATGACGCCGATCACCACTGCCGCCAGTGCAAGCAACCGCCCCGCCCGATCGATCACTTCAGTCCTCCCGAAATAGACGGCGGGCAGGTTAGCGGCTCAGCCCCGCCAGGCATCCGGCGTAGGCGTACAAGGAGAGCGCCCCGCCGGGGGCGGGGCGCTCGTTCCTTCACCGGGGGTTGCGGTGGGGGTTTACTTCTGAAACGAGGTGGACCAGCTCGCGCGGCTCCAGCTCGCGCGGCTCCAGCTCGCGCGGGTAGGGTCCATCTGGGTGCAGGCGGCCTTTGCGGCCTCGATGTCCGCGTCCGACCAGCTCGCGCGGCTCCAGCTCGCCCGCTCGAAGTCCGAGCAGGACTGCGGAGTCGCCGACCAGCTGGCACGGCTCCAGCTCGCGCGGCTCCAGCTCGCGCGGCTCCAGCTCGCACGCAGCGGGTCAACCGCGTCGCTCCAGCTCGCACGGCTCCAGCTCGCACGCGTGTAGTCGATCGCGCCGGTGGCGGGGTCGACCAGCGTGTTGGCGGTGAGGTTGGCGTTCATGCCCGTGTCGGGGGAGTCACGGTCGAGCACCTTGTCGATCGCGATCTCCTTGCCGATCACCGTGGTGGAACTCACGCTTCCGGTTCCCGAGTTGTCGATCACCGTGCCGTCCACGGTCGCGCCCGAGGAGGTCGTGATCGCCGTGAGGCCACGTCCCCGCTTGGCGAGCGTGGACTTGATCTGGTTCGGCGTCCACGTCGGGCGGGCCTGGATGATGTCCGCGACCGCGCCGGAGACGACGCCCGCGGCCATCGAGGTGCCGCCGACCTTGAAGTACACGCCGTCGGTCACGCACTCCGGGCAGAGCGAGGCATAGTCTGCGCCGGGAGCGAGGGTCGAGACCATGTGAGCTCCCGGCGCGAGCACGTCCGGCTTGGTGAAGCCGTCCTGCGTCACGCCGCGGCTCGACCACGCGGCGACGGTGTCGTCGCTGATGCTCTTGGTGCCCTGGTCGTCGACGCCACCGACCGAGATCACGTAGGGGTCGTTCGCGGGTGCATAGGAGACCGCGTCCGCCTCCGTGCCCTCGTTGCCGGCCGCCACGACGACGACGATGCCCTTGAACCAGGCCGACTCGACCGCCGCGTCGAGCGGGTCGGTCTTGTAGGACTCGGCGCTCGTCGAGCGGAGCGACAGGTTGACGACTCGGATGTTGTAGTCG
>JBKOZI010000119.1:0-14163 GCA_046725795.1 Actinomycetota bacterium | reverse complement strand
AGGAAGCCCGAATACTGGGCAGTATTCGGGCGACCGAGGACGAACGGGGGAGGCGCCGCAGGCGCCGAGGGGGCGAAGCCCCCATGCGGCGATCCGGTGCCGCCATTTCAGGTCGAACGTTTCGGGACGGGCCACTAGCCGCGCCGGCGCTCAATCTCTGCGGTCGATCTCGAACCAGACCCGCGCGCCGTGATCCACGTGGACCCCCCACCGGTCGGCGAGCTGGTCCACCAGCGCGAGCCCGAAGCCGTCCTGCAGCGGGTCGATGCGCGGTCCGCTGCGAGGTTCGAACCCGGGCCCGTGGTCGATCACGTCCACGTGCACCCGTTTGGGCGAGGAGTCGAGCCTGACGTGCACCGTGCGCCTGGGATCCGTGCCGGCATGCTTCACCGCATTCGTGACCAGCTCGCTGACCAGCAAGCTGACCGACTGCCGCAGTCCGGCGAGCGAGCCGTTGAGGCCTCCCAGCGCGGTACGGGCACGCCCCGGCGCTTCCCGTCCGCCGGCGAGCTTCACCTCGAGCATCTCGTCTGTCAACAAAGCCACCCGCCTACTCACTTGCCCGCCCGCGATCTGGGCCAAACGCGAGGGGTGCTTTTCTTACAGCGGTCAGGGCGCGAAGACGCCCTGCCGCATGAACGCCGCCTCGTCCCCGTCCCCACAGGTGGGCGGGCAGGAGACGTACCCGGTGCCGTTCGGGCCGGCGTCATAGATCTCGATCTGGCCGAGCTCCCAGATCGAGCGCTGGTTCTCGACGATCGTGCCGGGAATCGCGGCATCGATGGTTGACCGGAGGCTGCAGGTCGAACCCACCGACGTGCTGGCAGTGGGCGTGCACGAGACCGGGAGCTGAAGCGGTATCACCTGTACGGTGCCGGTCTCGGGATTCTCGGCCGCGTTGTTGCGGTCCGTGATCTGGAGGCTCGCGCGCAACAGCACCTTCCCGGTGTAATCGGTGCCAGACGGCCTGTTGCGGACGTCTGTCATAGAGACGGTCAGTAGCACGTCCGCGTCGTCGATTGGATTGCTCGGGTTCCCGGCGAGCACCTGAAGCAGCACGGACCCCGACCCATTGGCTGCGAACCCGTTCGCGTCGGGAGTGCCCATCGTGAGCACGCTCGAACCTTGCGCGGGCGGGGCACACGACGCGGAGGCGAGCGGTGCTCCGTGCGTGCGGTTGGACGACGTACACTTTTTATAGGCAGGGACGAGGGATGCGCTCAACGGCGTTGCGCCGCGCGGGCGCGGGAAGCCGACCACGTCCCTTCGTCGCGAGGACTGGACGCGCAGGGCGGTCCCGTCGAAACGCGTCCAGACGACCGCCGCGTTCACATCCGCGTCCGGTCCGGCGGCCACTTGGGCCTGGTATCCGTCCGCGCCTGGCTCAGAGAGAGTCTGAACGGCGCCAAAGCTGCCGCCCGGGGGACGAACCGCGGCCTCGACGCGGAGGCCCGTGCCGTCATCGCGTGACCACGCCAGGACCGTCTGGCCGCTGGAGTCGATGGACACGTCTGGCCCGGTTGCCGGGAAGCTTGCGGCTGAGATCGTCTGGGGGGCGCCAAAGCTCCCACCTGCCGGACGCAAGGCGTACTGGATCCGCGGCGTGGTGCCGTCGAACCGGCTCCAGACCGCGATCGCATCGCCTGCGGGACCGAAAGCGACCTTGGGCTCGGAGGCGTCGCCCCCTGGATCGGAGAGCGTCTGAGCGACGCCAAAGGCGCCGCCGGGAGAGCGAGACTTCGCCTGGATGCGGAAGTTGGAGCCGTCAAAGCGCGTCCAGACCATCAGGACGTTTCCGGCCGAGTCCTCCGCCACCTCCGGTTGGAAGGCGTCGCCGCCGGCATCCGAGACGTTCAAGGGCGTCAGAAAGACGGGCGTGGCGCCCGCGATCCCGGCCTGTGCCGCAAACGCTGACACCACCCCGGCAAGCGTGAGCCCAAGACGGATCAAGCGCCTGCGCGCCATGGGCGTGCGTTTTTGCAACCGCGCTCCTTTGCCCCTGCGAATCCGAGAATGCCTGTCGAGGGGCAATCCTAGCCCGGATCCGCGCGGGTGGGATGTTTTCTTGACAGGAGAGTCAGTAGATGGGCTAGTCTCCCGATTGCTCAGGCGTAGGGGGGGAATCGCCGGATGTCATTGGGGTCAAAGGTGGAGGGGTTGCGGTCGCGACGGATGTTGCCGCTGGTTGCGGTGCCCGCGGCGCTGACGGTGCTGCTGGCCGCGGTCGCCGTTTCCTGGGCGTCACACCTCTCGAGCGACGTGGAGGGTCATACAACGGTCGACACGACGATCTGCGCCAAGGATCCGTCGTCGTCCAACTGCCTTCCCTCGAGCGCGCGCGACCACGCGGCGTACTACAACCTCGAGACCGCGCCCGGCGAGCCGTACGCGACTCGCGAGCTGTCGACCACCGCGCCGATCGCGCAGGCAGGGCGCTCGCAGCGCCGCACCTCGCTGGTCTACTTCTCCCAGATGACCGACTACCAGCTGGCGGACGAGGAATCGCCGGCGCGGGTGGAGTTCTTCGACCCGACGTCTGACCAGGACCCAAGTCATTTCGCCGAGTCGGCGTGGCGGCCCCAGGAGGCCCTGCACCCCCAGGCGGTCGATCGCATGAACCATCAGGTGAACCAGTTCGCCGCCGCCAGCCCTGTGGCGCAGCGCGACGGGTCGGGCGCGCCCATGGATTTCGCGATCACGACCGGTGACTCCGCCGACAACCAGCAGCGGAACGAGGCCGCCTGGGTCGTGCGCCTGCTCGAAGGCGGCTCGCTCGATCCGAACAGCGGCAGCAGCAACCCCGCTGACTACGCCCAGTGCCCGCCCGGCACCCCCGACCCTACGGAGGCTGCCAAATACACCGGCGTCCAGGACTACGACGACTACGTCGAGGGCGCGAACCCGGACTTCTACGACCCCAACGACCCACGCGGCGCGTTCAGCGCCTGGCCCCAGTATCCCGGCCTGATGGACAAGGCGCAGCTGAGCTTCCCGGCCGAGGGCCTGGCCGTGCCGTCGTACGTGGTGCTCGGCAACCACGATGGGCTTGTGCAGGGCAACGCAGCGGCGAATCGCGAGTTCGAGCGGGTCGCAACGGGGTGCGTGAAGCCGGTCGCTGCGAGTCAGCAGTTCAGCAGCCTCCAGGGCGCGCTCCAGAGCCTCAACCCGACACTCCTGTCCCAGTTGCTGGCGAACGACCCGACCAAGGTGGCGCTCGTGCCGCCGGACGAGAGCAGGCAGTTCGTCAGCACGGCCCAATACAAGGCGCTTCACGGACCGCCGTTCGCGGCGCAGGCGGACGCGCACGGGTTCGGCTTCGTGGACCCGGCCGAGAACGCGGCCTCGAACGGGGCGGCGGCCTATTACGCATGGAGCCCGAAGCCGGGCATCCGCTTCATCGGGCTCAACACAGTGGGGGAGGGCGGCGTCGTCAGCGATCGGTCCTCCGCCGGCAACCTCGACGATCCTCAGTTCCGCTGGCTCGAGCGTGAGCTCCAGGCCGCGACGGCTCAGAACGAGCTCGTCGTGCTCTTCGGACACCACGCGATCACCAGCCTGGACAACAACGAGCCCGATGAGTCGGCGCCGCCTTGCACGGGTACCGATGACGGGCACGGACACGACGAGAACCCGGGCTGCGACCTCGACCCGCGAACGTCGACGCCGCTTCATCTCGGCGAGCCGAGCCAGCGCCCGCCGAACGACACAAGCGAGACGGTGTCGGAGCTTCTTCTGCGCTACCCGCATGTGATCGCGTTCGTCGCCGGTCACTCACACGTCAACCAGGTGCTCCCGTACAGGCGTAACGACGGCAGCGGCGGTTTCTGGAACATCAAGACCGCCGCCGAGGCCGACTGGCCTTCGCAAAGCCGGTTGATCGACATCATGGACAACCACGACGGCACGTTGTCGGTGTTCGGGACGATCATCGACCACTCCGCCGCCATCGCGCCGCCCGCGCCCGGAAGCTCGGCTTCGAGCTTCACGATCGACCAGATGGCTTCGCTCAACCGCGAGTTCGCCTACAACGATCCGCAGAAGGGCGGCGGGTCAGGCGAGGGTACCGTCCAAGACCGGAACGTCGAGCTGCTCGTCCCGGACCCGCGCCGCCAGTACCCGAGACCGAGAGGCGCGACGCCACTCCGTGTGCCGCTCGTGCCCGCCTTCGCTCAATGCACGTCCGGGAACCGATCTCACGGCCCACCGCTCTCGTTTTCCTCCTGCCGTCCGCCCGTGCAGCGATCCGGCCGTCTCACCGTCGGGACGCCCGATTCCAACGGTAGGGGTGTGAACTCGATCGGCTTCGTGGAGTACAAGGTGATCGTGGGCAACACTGCGATCCCCGGGAACCAGGCGGACGTCTCGCTGTCGGTGAGCCTCACGGACGTGCGTCGATCCGGCACGCTTGTCGACTACACGGGCGAGATCCGCGAGACGACCACGTTGCGTGTCACCGATCGGCGCAGCGGCCCCGGGGGCGACGGGACCGACAGCGCCACGATGGTCGACATGCCGCTGTCGGCGGATGTCGCCTGCGCTGCCACGGGCGATACCGCCGTCGGCTCCACATGCGTGGTCAACACGGCTGTGAACGCGCTCGCCCCGGGCGCCGTGCGCGAGGGCGACCGGGCGATCTGGGAAATGGGTCCGATCGAGGTCTTCGATGGTGGCCCCGACGGGGTCGGATCGACGCCCGACAACGCACTTTTTGCCCGTCAGGGCGTCTTCACCCCCTGAATTCAGGGACCTTCGAAGGCCCATCGAAAGGCCGCGAGAGTGCATTGTGTCCGCGAAATGCACTACGTTCGCCTCGTAAGCAACGCCGTCAGGGTGCCGAGAATGGCCTTCCCGGCACCGTCGCGGCACACCAAGTGAGGTGAAGCCAGTGCCCGAGGGTTACTGCGTGAAGGAAAAGAAGAAGGTCGAGATTCAGGATCCCAAGCAGGTCACGATGAAGAACGGTCGCCCTGCGATCCAGGGGACCTGTCCCGACTGCGGGACCAAGATCTTCAAGATCGGGAAGCTCGAGTAGCGAAGCGCTCGACGAGCGCCGCCGCGTTGGCGGCACCGTCGTTTCGCGCCGCCCAGGCGCTCAACTCACGGGCGCGAGCGGCAAAGCGAGGCTGTTCCAGCACGGTCTGAACCGCCCAGCGAAGCGTGGCGGGGGAGAGGAACCGGGCGGGCAGGTTGAGTCCCGCCCCCGCCCACTGGGCGCGTGCGCCGTTCTCGCCCATGTCCCCTGAGGCCGGCACCGTCACGACCGCGGCCCCGGCCGCGATCGCGCGCGCCATCGTGCCGTGGCCGCCGTGGCAGACGACGATCTCCGACTCCGGCATGACCTGCGAATAGGACACCCAGTCGACCAGGCGCGCGTTCGCCGGAACGGGCGTGGACCAGTGACGGCCTTGTCGCCCGGGATGGCGGTTGCGCGCGGCGAGCACGCGCACCGGCAGGCGGGCGAGCCCTTTCAGAGCCGCTCGCAGGAGCCGCTCTTGGCGGTCCTGGGAAGTACTTGGCGCGATCAGCACGAGCGGCGCACGCCCGGGCGGCAGCTCGACCGCGTCGGTCGGGGGCTCCCACACAACCGGCCCCGTCACGTGGACACCGTCGGGCCACGAGCGCGGATACTCGAGCTGGGGAAACGTCGCCACCAGGCAGAGCTCCGAGCTGATCCCGCCGTGGGTGCGGGTGATCTCCGGGAGCCCGACTCGCCGGCGCGTCTCGTTGAGCTCGCGGCGCCCGCGCTCCACGCCCTTGTCGAGTTGCCGCGAGGCGAGCCGCCAGGCGGCCCGGCCGAGCCGTGACCGCGGAGGCAGCGCACCGAGGCCATAGGGGGGCAGGCCGGGAGCGGCAGGGGGATAGAAGTGCGGGACGAGTGTCGCCCGCGGGCGACACTCGAGCTCGGCTGCCAGCGCGGGTGCGAGCGTGAGCACGTCGTTGACGACCACGTCCGGGGCGAGCGCGCGGATCAGAGGGCGCGTCTCGCCTGCGGCGCGTGCGGCGGCCGCGTACGGCTTGAGTGGCCGCTCCCGTGTCGGAAACACCTGGTACTCGGGCGCCGGCGCGAAGCGCATGCCCTCGCGTTCGACGTCCGGACGCCACCGCGTCCAGGTCTCGAGCGTCACCTCGTGGCCGCGGCCGACGAGCTCCTTCCCGAGGGCGATGGCAGGAAACGCGTGGCCGGGATCGCCGAAGGCGCCGATCAGGACCCGTAGCGGCGCGGCGACAGCCGCGCTCACGCAGCCAGCTCGGCCAGTTCCCTGATCATGCGCAGCCGGTCCTCCTGGGAAGCGGCTGCCGGTGTCGCGAGCAGTGTCTTCACGCCGGCATCGCGGTACGCGTCGATCCGCTCCGCGACCGCTTCCTTCGGACCGCAGAGAGCGACCTTGTCGATCAGCTCGTCGGGAATCGCCGCCATCGCATCGGCCTGGCGCCCCGACAGGTAGAGCTCCTGGATCTCGCGCGCGGCGTCGCCGTAGCCGTAACGCGTGACGAGCTGGTTGTAGAAGTTGCGCTCGCGCGATCCCATGCCGCCGATGTAGAGCGCGAGATAGGGCCGCATGAAATTGCGAGCGTGCGCGACGTCGTCGTAGATCGCCATCGAGACCTGCGGCGTGACCTCGAGGTCGTCGAGCGAACGCCCGGAGCGCGCGGCTCCCTCCTCCAGCGAGGGCCGGAACACGTCTACGTGCTCGGGCGCGAAGAGCGTCGGCAGCCAGCCGTCGGCGATCTCGGCCGCGAGCGCCGTGTTCTTCGGCCCGATCGCGGCGAGGTAGATCGGGATCCGCTCCTGGACCGGCTTGATGATCAGCTTGAGCGCCTTGCCCGGCCCCCCTGGGAGAGGGAGCTTGTAGAACTCGCCGTCGTAGGTCAGCGTCTCACGCGCGAGCGCCTTCCGGACGATCTCGACGTACTCGCGCGCTCGGGCGAGCGGCTTGTCGAACGGCTGGCCGTGCCAACCCTCGACCACCTGCGGCCCGGAGATCCCGAGCCCCAGGATGAAGCGGCCGTTCGTCATGTTGTCGAGGGTCGCCGCGGTCATCGCGGTCATCGCGGGGGTGCGGGCGGGCATCTGGAAGATGCCGGATGCGAGCTTGGCGCGCTCGACGTGGGCTGCCATCCAGGCGAGTACGGTGGCGGCGTCGGAGCCGTAGGCTTCGGCCGCCCAGACCGAGTCGTAGCCCAACCGGTCGGCCTCCTTTGCCATGTCGAGCTGCTCCTCGCCGGAGAGTCCCATTCCCCAGTAGCCGGCGAACAATCCCAGCTTCATCCGCTCGCCTCGGCGTGAAAAGTCTGTGTCGGCACCCTTGAAAAGCTCCGCTCGTCCGATACAACCATAGGCAGGGGGTACGATTTGACCCGCCCCGCGGCGGGCAGCTTATCCAGAAGCTGGTAGTGGGATGAACTTGATCGGGACAGTCAAGCGCAGGGACACCGAGCGGCTACGACACGTGGTGGAGTGCCTGCCGTACGAGACGCGAGTGGCCATGCTGCAGGGACTTCAGCGCTACGACCGGATCATCGTCGGCGCCTACAGCGACCGCAGCGGCGGCGTCTGCCCGATGCTGGCCGCCCATCGTTGCGGCGGCCGCACCGACTTCCGCAGCTTTGCGCGCGCCTGGGACCGATTCACCGGTGCCGGCCGCCGCGCCCGCACGGCCAGTCACCGCGAGGTCACGACGCTCATGGCCCAGATCGAGGCGAGCATCTGGCGTGAGGACGAGATGCGCGCCGAGGTTTCCGCGCTCGGCACCGGCGTCTCCACCGCCAGGCCCGACCTCCCCAAGCCGCACCGAAAAGCGGAGGGCGTCGCGTGGCTGCGTCCGTTCCGGCGCTGGGACGGCTACCGCGAAGCGGTCGAGACGGCGCTTCGCCAGCTTCGCGGCCGCGACGAGGCACCGAGCCCGGACGAGCGCGAAAAAGAGCACGCCGGCCGCTAGCCGAGCTTAAGAGCCTAAGGCCCTCCACCGCTCGCGAGCTCCTGCGGCCGGACGATCATCACCTCCGGCACGATCGCCGCGGGCGAGAGCCGCAATAGGCAGCGAACGATCTCGGCGATGTCCTCCGGTCGGATCATCTCCTCGGCGGGGACGCCCTGGCTTCGCGCCCAGTCGGTCATGGGCGTATCGACGAAGGCGGGGCAGATCGCGGTGCAGCGGACGCCGTCGTTTGCGAGCTCCCTGCCGGTCGCCTCGGTCAGCGCGATCACGGCGGCCTTCGTGGCCGAGTAGGCCGCCAGCCATCCCTGTGGTTGCTTGCCCGCGATCGAGGCCGTGTTGATGATCATCGCGCCGCCGTTCCGTCCCGACTCCTTCAGCAAGGGGATGGCGTCACGCGTGGTCAGATACACGGCGCGCAGGTTGACGTCGAGTTGCATGTCGAGCTTCTTGGTCTCGGCCGCCTCGATCAGGCCGCCGATTCCGAGGCCCGCATTGTTCATGAGAACGTCGAGCCGGCCGAAGCGCTCGCGATGGGCGTCGATCATCCGGCGGATGTCCTGCTCCTCGACCATGTTGGCCGCCACGTGCAGGACGTCGATGTCCGCATCGCGAAGCTCGGCTGCCGCCTGTTCGAGCTTGTCGGGCCGGCGCGCAGCGATCGTCACGCCGTATCCGTCCTCGCCGAGCGCGCGCGCGACCGCGAGTCCGATCCCGCTCGAGCCGCCGGTGATCAACGCCGCCTTGTCAGCCAATCTGTCTCCCTTCCTCGTGCGTGGGCGGATGCAATTCTCTACGAAGCACCTTGCCGAGTGCGTTCCGGGGCAGGTCCTCGAGTAGCACGACGTCTCTGGGGACCTTGAACCGCGAGAGCTTCTCGCGTGCGAATCGGTCCAACTCACCGGCGTCGAGCGTGCTGCCCTGCCTGGGCACGACAAACGCGACCGGCCGCTCGCCGAAGTCGGGGTCCTTTGCGCCCACGACCGCGACGTCCCCGACATCGGGGTGCTCTAGGAGCGCCTGCTCGATCTCGCTCGGGTAGAGGTTCTCCCCGCCCGAGATGATCATGTCGTCTTCGCGGCCGTCGACGAACAGGCGCCCGTCGGCATCGAGATGGCCGAGGTCGCCGGCGGTCAGCATGCCGTCGATTCGCTCGCGGCCGGCTCGGCCGTCGGTATAGCCCTCGAACAGCATCTCGTGGCCGACGAAGATTCGTCCCGTCTCGCCCGTGGGCAGCGGCCGTCCGTCTTCGCCGAGAATCACAACGCGCGTATGGGGGGGCGGACGGCCCACGGTTCCGGGCGCCTGAAGCAGGTCCTGGGGCGTCGCGATCGTTGCCCACGCCATCTCGGTCGAGCCGTAGAGGTTGTAGATCACCGGCCCGAACTCGTTCATGAAGGAGCGCGCAAGGCGCGGGTCGAGGGTTGAGCCGCTGCATACGACCGCCTTCAGGGAGGTGGTGTCGAACCTGCGTCGCACCTCCGCAGGAAGGTCGATGATGCGCTTCAGCATCACCGGCACGGCCGCGACCGAGTCGACGCGGTGCCGCTCGATCAGCGCAAGCGTGCGCTCGGCGTCGAAGCGTCGCTGCAGCACGACCGTGCAACCGAGCGAGGCTCCGAGCACCAGTTGGCCGTAACCATGGGCGTGGAACAGCGGCGCGGGAATCAGGTAAGCGGAGCCCGCGTGGATCGGGACGGCCTTCAGCAACTGCGCGAGTGGCTCGAGGCCGCCCGGGCGGGCGAGGCGCGCGCCCTTTGGAGTGCCGGTCGTGCCGGAGGTGAGGATCACCGTTCGGCCCTCTTCGCTGGGCCCCTTCGGCGTTTCCCTGCTTCCGGACTCGATCAACTGCTCGAGAGCGTCCGTTGCCACGAGCTCGACCGTCCCGTCGAGCTCGGCGCTGCGAACGACCTCCGCGAAGCCGACGTCGTATACGAGCACGGGGGGCCGCTCGCGCGCGACGATCGCCTTCAGCTCGCCCGGAGCGAACGCGGTGTTGAGCGGCAGCACGTCGGCGCCCACCTTGGCCGCCGCCACGATGGATTCGACAAAGGCGATGTCGTTCCGGCAGAGGATCGCGAGGCGGCCGTGCTCTCCGACGCCCAACCGCGGGAGCTCGTTGGCGAGTGCATTGGTGCGACCGTCGACCTCCTCGTACGTGAGCGTACGCTGATCGTCCACGAGCGCGGCCTGGTCGGTGCGGCTGATCGCGTTCACGGCGTAGGCGGAAGCGACGCTCACACCGAAGCGCCGGAAGGCCAGCCCCATCTGGACGAGGCGGTCCGGCCGGACCGGCCGCACGAGGCCGCGCTGCGTCAGGACGATTGCGGTCTCGACGCGGCTTGCGAGTGGCAGCCTCACCGGCGAAACGATAGTCGGGCAGGAGTCACGGCGGCGGCGCGGACCCGGTTTGAAGCGGCATGCGCGCCACCCTGCTCCGCTACCGTGCGGCGTGGGATGGGAATCGCTTCCAGGGCAGCGAACCAACTCCGTATCCCGCTTCTCGTGGCCGCCCTGCTGGCCGCCGCGGTTGCGTTCGGGTGCGGGGGCGACGGCGGAGACGACAAAGGATCCGTCATCACCGAGCCACCGGCGGATGTGACGACCTGGCCGAGGCCGACGGGTCGCAGCTTCCGCGAGCTGATCGGCCAGATGCTGCAAGGCCCGGTTCTGGCCCAGAGCACGCCTGTGCTACAGCCGGGCAAGAACCGTTTCGGCTTTGCGCTCTTCGACCGGGGAAACCGGCAGATCGGCGACCTCGAGGTAGGGCTCTACGTCTCGAAGGGCCTTGACGAGACGGTCCATGGGCCCTACCCGGCGCGATACGAGCCAATCAACGTAAAACCTCAGTTTCAAAGCCAGACGAGCGCCCAGGACCCGGACGCCGCGCACGCCGTCTATGTCTCGCACGTCCCGTTTCCGTCGTCCGGCTCGTATCTGATTTCGGCTGTGGCGAAGCTCAACCGCAAGTTCGTGGCCACCTCGCCGGCGCAGGTGACGGTGCGCTCGTCAAGCCCTGCCCCGGACGTCGGCGACAAGGCGATCGGCGTTCACACGCCGACGGTGGCGTCCGTTCACGGCAACGTGAAGTCGATCGACACGCGCGTCCCGCCCAGCGACATGCATGACGTCGACCTGGTCGATGTGCTGAAGCGCCACCGCCCGGTGGTGCTGCTGTTCGCGACGCCCGCGCTCTGCCAGAGCCGTGTCTGCGGTCCCGTGACGGACGTGGCCGAGCAGGTGAAGGCGGAGTACGGTGATCGCGCCGACTTCATCCACATGGAGATCTACCAGGACAACGACCCCAACAAGGGAGTCCGGTCTCAGGTGACGGCGTGGGGCCTTTGCTCGCCGCGCGGGAAGTCGTTCACGTGCTACGAGCCCTTCCTTTTCACGATTGACCGGCGCGGCAGAGTGGCGGCCCAGCTGCAGGGGGCCTTCAGCGCCCCTGAGCTCGAGGACGCCGTGCGCAAGGCGCTGCGCTGACCGGGCGGCTGGGGGTTCTGAGCCGCTTCGAGCGGGGTGTCGTCGCCGCGGTGGTCGGTGTGATCGCGGTCGCGCTCGTGCTCGACCGCCAGGAGCCGTACCACCCGCCCCGGGCCGCCACGCGCGTACCGGCTTCACTCACCGCTGCGGAGGTCGACCGGATTGCGCGCCGGGTCGAGCGGATCCGCAGCCTTCGCTTCCATCGTCCGGTGAAGCCGCTGTTCGTGGGACGCGAGCGGGCGATTCGCCTGCAGGAGTCCGGGAACGAGAAGGACTATCCGACGAGCAGGCGCCGGGCGGACGAGGAGGCGCTGAAGCTGCTTGGCCTCCTGCGGCCGAATGACTCCCTGGCCAAAGCCCTGTCCGTGATCGGGCGTGAGCAGGTCCTCGGCTTCTACGACTCCCGGCGCAAGCGCCTGGTCGTCGTGCGGGACGCCGAGGCGAGCCGGCCGCTGCTCGAGATCACGCTCGCGCACGAGCTGGTGCACGCGCTCGAGGATCAGCGCTTCGGCCTGCGGCAGGGCCGGAACCCGAACGACGACGCCGCGACCGCGCAGACCGCGCTGGCGGAGGGCACAGCGACCGTGGTGATGGCGGAGTATGCGGTGCGTTACTTCGGTATCGGGGATGCGCTCGCGCTGTTCAGCTCCGCGGGGGGCGCCGAGACGAAGCTGCCCAAATACGTCGAGGACACCCTGCTGTTCCCCTATTTGCGGGGGAGCGAGTTCGTGGAGACCTTCAGGGGCGACTCCGGCGACTGGAAAGCGCTCGACAACGTGATCCGCTTCCGGCGCCCTGCGACCCAGGAGCAGGTCATCCATCCCGCCAAGTACGCGGTCGACGAGCGCCCGGTCGCCCTCGGTATCCCCGACCTCGGCCTCATCCTCGGGGGTGGTTGGCGGCGACTTGCGAGATCGAGCGTCGGCGAGCACGACCTCCGTGAGCTGTTTGCGATCGTGGGCCGCTCGCCCGACGATCGCGCCGCCGAAGGGTGGGGTGGTGGACGCTTCGAGCTCTGGCGCCGTGGCGCCGCGGGGGATTGCGCCGCTCCCTGCGTGACACGTGACGTCGGCGCCCTGCTGCTGGCATGGGACACGACATCCGATCGCCGCGCCGGCGAGCGCGCGCTTGCGGCCGCCCTCCCCACGGGGCTCGACGGGCGCCGCACCGGGGCAGGCGTCTGGTCGAGCCGGGGCGGAGCGATTGCGATGGCCGGCGCCGGCAAGCGCACTGCGATCGTGCTCGCGCCGGATGCGCGCATAGCCAGGCGCGTTCTCGCGGTCCTGTCCTGACTCCAGACCCGACATTCCGCAAAAACGCTTGACGCTCGGACCTTCGTACGAGTAGTTTCGACTCAATGCGGCCAAAGGCCCTGAGGGCAGCCGCAGCTGTGGGATTCGCCTTGATAGCGCTCGTCATCAGCGCGGGTTCTGCCCATGCTGCGACTCTGCCGAGCGGATTCGAGGAACGGACTGTGGCGTCCGGCCTCTCGCTCCCGACTGCCATCACCTGGGCCCCGGACGGACGCTTGTTCATCGCCGAAAAGAAGGGCGTCCTGAGCGTCCTGAACCCGAACGGCACGATCGCGCAGCTGCTCGACATCTCGAACCACGTCTACGGCATCGCCGACCGCGGGCTGTTGGGGATCGCGGCGGACAGCGACTTCGCGACGAATCACTGGCTCTACCTGCTCTATGTCTACAACCCCACGCCTGCGCCGGGCGGCCTCGCCCGGACTTCGCGGTTGACGCGCGTCACGGTGAACAACGACAACACCGCATCTGGTGAGACGGTGATCCTGGGAAGCGTCAGCTCGCCGCCCTGTCCCACCCCTTCGAACACGGTCGACTGCATCCCGTCCGATTTCGACTCGCACTCGATCGGCACCGTACGCTCGGCGCCCGACGGGACGCTTTGGCTGGGCAACGGCGACGCCTCGGACTGGACCAGGGTCGACTCGCTGGCGCTGCGCACCTACGACGAGCAGAGCTTCGCCGGGAAGATCATCCATGTCGACCGGAACGGCATGGGCCTCCCCGGGCACGGCTTCTGTCCGGCCGACAACGATCTCACGCACGTCTGCACGAAGCTCTACGCCAAGGGTCTCCGCAACCCGTTCCGGTTCACGCTTCGTGAGGGCACGGGGCCGGTGGTCGGAGACGTCGGCTGGGAAGAGCACGAGGAGATCGACCTCATGACTGCGCCGGGCCGCAACTACGGCTGGCCCTGCTATGAGGCACGGGTGCATACCTCGGGGTACCGCGATCTGAGCGGCTGCTCGCCGGAGTACGCGAAGGAGGCGACTCCCGAGGCGGATACGCCGCCCGACTACGACTACCCGCACGACCAGACGAACGGCTACCAGGGAGCAGTGGTGGCCGGTCCTCTCTATACGGGAGGGCCCTATCCGAGCGACTTCGTCGGCGACATCTTCTTCGGCGATTACACGAGTGCCTACATCAAACGCCTCGAGCTGAACGCTCAGGGCCAGGTCACAGGCGCGGTGAGCTTCGCCACGGGTGCGGTCGCCGTGGACATCGAGCTTGGGCCGGGCAACGAGATCTACTACTCCGACTTCGGCGACGGCAACCCAGGCACGGGGTCGGTGAAGCGGATCGTCTACACGCCGGCCAACCGCACGCCGGTTCCACAGGCCGCGGCCTCGCCGACGTTCGGCTCACCTCCGCTGACCGTGACCTTCAGCGGCGCAGGATCGAGCGATCCGGACGGCGATCCGATC
>JBKOZI010000118.1:0-8249 GCA_046725795.1 Actinomycetota bacterium | reverse complement strand
GGATTAGCCGGCGGCGAGACGTTGGCGCCGCTCGATCTCCGCCTCAGTCGGCTCGTCGAACTCAAACGACCCGACATCGATGTCGCCCGCTCGTCCGTATGTATTGATGGTGACGCCGGTCTTCGAGACCTTGCTGTCGACCAGCTTCAATGCGAGGGGGATTGTGCCGTCACCGAACAGGCGCTTACCGGGACCCAGTACCACGGGGAAGATCCACACGCGGAACTCGTCGATCAGGTCGTGCTCGAGCAGCGGCTGGATGAGGCCGGGGCTGCCGTGCACCTGGATCTCGGGGCCGTCCTGGCTCTTGAGTGTCGTGACGTATTCGGCTATGTCGCCGGTGATCAGCGTCGAGTTGTCCCATTCCACCTGCTCGAGCGTCGTCGAGGCGACATGCTTGCGAGTGCTGTTGAGGCGGTCGGCGATCGGGCCCTCGTCGTAGGGCCAGTGCGCCGCGAAGATCTCGTAGGTCCCGCGGCCGAGCAGCAGTTCGTACGGGTCGGCCTCGGTCACCTGCCCCATCATTTCGTCGTCGAAGTAGTTGACGCTCCAGCCGCCGTGCGTGAATCCGCCAGTGGGGTCCTCCTCCGGCCCGCCGGGCGCCTGCATGACCCCATCGAGCGACATGAATGTGTTCACAACGAGCTTTCTCATCGGATCTCCCTTCACCTAGCGGGTTGTTGGTTTCTACGACCTCCGGCGGGGCCGAGAATCATCGGGTCGGACTGATGATGTTCATCTCGACAGCACCTCCACGTCTGGCGATCGAGCGCTCGAGGACCTCGGCTTCTCTTCGAGCACAGACTCCTCGGCGTCCTAGTCCACCGCCGCTCTGCGCGGGCAAGCAACAGCGGGCGCTTGCAACCAACTACTGCGAGTCATCGCGTCGCCAACGTCGGACTGGAAGGGAGCGTTGTCAAACGTTGTCACGGCGCGCGGGCACCGGTGTTCGGAGCTTGACCACGAAGAGACGCATGGTGAGCTTACGTCCAGACTGTTCCGAAATGCGCCAATGCTCCAGTTGCAGGAATTCCGCTTGAGACCACCCACGATCTGGGCATATCTGGCGAGGCATCTGTTATCGCGGCTGTTATGAGGCTAGTAGTCCAGCTTGGGAAAGTCTGATTCGGTGCCCCGCCCCTTCGGGGTCATATCGAGCACGCTCCAGATCGGCCAGATCGAGTCGACGTGGCGGGGATCCTCGCCTGCGTCCCGCGGCGCGAACATGAGCTCAGTGGCCCATGAATGGCGGAGCTGGTCGCCGTCGCGGACGAACACGTTCAGAATCGGTGCTTGCTCGCCCTCCGGCGTCTCGGCGTGGTAGTCGCGGTTGTAGGTGTTGTTCCGCGAAGAGAGAAGCCGCAGGTGTCGCCAGCCACGCTCATCGGCGAAGGTGCGGATCCGCTCAGGCTCTGACTTCGCGACGACGGCAAGGTTGAGCCGGTGGCCTAGGTGGCGGGCGGCGCCGTCGAGCGAATCGAGAATCGATGTGCAGGACGGGCACGGGGTCTCGGCGAGCGGCAACCGCGCCGTCTCGCCAACCGCGGGCCCGGGCCTGGTGTCGCCCGACCAGCGCGGGAACATGAAGCTGTAGATGACGAGGGTGTCCTTGCCCTCCTCGAAGAGCTCGGAGAATCTCACCTCGCGGCCGCCGTCGGCGACCGCCTCGAAGCGGTAGTCGTCCGGGACGGGCCCGCCCGGCGACAGCGCGCGCCGTTGCACGGCGACCCGCTCGATCGCGCGCCGGAGCTCGATCTCCGCCTGGAGCAGCCGGTTGCGTTCGCGGCGGTACTCGCCGGATTCACCCGGAAAACGGATGTCAGGATCTACCGACAGCGAGCAAAGTCTACGAAGCGAGATCGCCGCCCGGCTAGCACCCTTTCGGAGCGCACGGCGCGGAACGTCCGATACGAGGGCACCGACGGAGTAGCGTTTGGGTCATGTCCGACGGGTGGCCACCTCTCAGCTACGGCCCCTGGAGCGCGACCTGCGACACGCTCCACGCGCACACGCAGGTGCTCGGAAAGCTCGCGGTGGAGCTTGCCCCGCCCGAGCCGCAGCTACAGCACGCCGCCCTGCGGCTGAGCGCGCGCGGCTGGGAGACGCTCGCGCTGCCGGCGCCCGACGGCTCCGGCGCGATCGTCGCAGCCCTTGACCTGCGCAGGCACGAGGCCGTGGTCGAGCACAGCGGCGGTCGAGAGGCACGGATCGCGCTCGCGCCCAACCGGCCCGTAGCGGAGATCACGCGCGAGGTACTAGAGGCCGTGGGGCGCCTGGGTGGCGCCGTCGAGATCAATCCCACGCCCCAGGAGGTGCCGTGGCAGGTCCCGCTGGACGAGGACCACGAGCATGCCACCTATGACCCCGACCAGGTGGCGACCTACTTCGCCGCCGCCACCCGGGCAGCGCTCGTCCTGGCGGAATTTCGGGCGCCGTTTCGCGGACGGTCGACGCCGGTGAACGCCTGGTGGGGGACCTTCGACCTCGCGGTCCACTTCTTCTCGGGACGGCCGGCCGATCCACCGTCTGATGACTTCATCATGCGCAACGGAGGGGATGCCCAGCAGGTCGAAATCGGGTGGTGGCCGGGGGATCCGAACCACGAGGGGGCCGCCTTCTTCGCGTTCGCATACCCGTCGCCTGATGGCTTTGCGGACGCGAACGTCAACCCCGCTGCAGCGCGTTGGGACGGCCAGCTCGGCGAGTATGTGCTCGAGTGGGACGACATCCGGGAGAGCTCCGACCCGCACGCCCTCGCGTTGGAATTCGCCCGGTCGGCCTTCCGGCACGCCTGTGCGGTGTGCGAGTGGGACCCAGCGCTGGCGGCCACTGCAGAGGGTGTTCCGCCTCCGATCAGGTGACGCTGAGATTCGCGTGCCCTCGACAGAGCGCGGGGTCCGCGCGAAAGGGGAAACGCGTTCGAGTCCGGCTAGCTCCGTGGCGAAACGGCCGTCAGCTCGCGGCGTCCAGCGCAGCCCGGAGAGCACTGAGGTCTGCCGACCCGAAGACCACGCGATTTCGCGTGGCGACATAGATGAGATCGAGGTCGACTCCAGCCCGGGCGATCTTGCGAGTGAGGTCAGCCAGCACGCCGGGGCGGTCCTCGACATCGACCACGACGACTTCGCGTTCGCGGGTGACGGCGACATGAGAAATCGCCAATGCATGCTTCGCGGCCTCGGCGTGCGGGACGAGGATGTGGAGCTCGGCCCGCTTACCTGGCCCGACGCACGTGGCGGCCGCGATGTTCACGCCGGCATCGCTAATCGCGGCCGCCACGCGCGCAAGCGCCCCGGGGGTGTTCTCGATATCCATGACCAGGTCGACCGCCATGTGTCCCGCGAGGTCAGCCTACTGGGACTCGCTCCGCTTTTGAATCGAGATCGCGAGACGCCGGACACTTCATGAAGCTCGATCGCCCTGACGCCATCGCAAAGGCGGTCCGGGAGTCATAGCCAACAGCCCGTCTGGTCAGCCTGTTGGGGGTCGTCAACACCCGCGCGTTGTTAGCTCGGCTGTGCGGGACGGCTCCCTGTCCATTTGCAGGGATGCTTCAGCGGCGTATGAACTGATGGACGCAAGACGCGGCCGTGCGCGCGGCTTCCGTCCTAGAAGCCGCCGGGCGCCGATACCGGTCGGGACTCAGCCGAGTGCAACTACTCGAGATCGCTCCTGAGCGTCCGATGTCCCCGTTGCGCGTCGGCGAGCGGGATGCGCGGTCACGACGCCGTGGGTGCCCACCAGTAGGCGGGGCTGCGCCGCCCAGCGGAACAGTTCGTCGGCGGAGAGCGGCTTGCTGATCTGGAAGCCCTGGGCCGCGTCGCAGCCCAGCGTCCGCAGCGCCGACAGGGAGGCCTCGTCCTCGACTCCCTCTCCCACGACCCTGAGCCCGAGCTGCTGGCCGAGGGCGACGATCGAGCTCACGAGCGTCTGGTTCGTCGGGTCCTCGGTCATCCCCGTCACAAACGAGCGATCGACCTTGACCTCGGACACCGGCATGTGCTTGAGGTACGTAAGCGAGGAATAGCCCGTGCCGAAGTCGTCGAGCGCCAGGCGGACGCCGACCTCTCGCAGCCGCTTCAGCACCTCCGCGACGCCGCCCGATTCGGACACCATGTTGCTTTCGGTGATCTCCAGTGTGAGCCGCCCCGGGTCCACTCCCCAGCGGTCGAGCGCGGCAAACACCGCCGTCGGCAGCTGAGAGTCGAGGAGGTCGCTGGTAGAAAGGTTCACCGCCAGGTCGAGGTCCAAGCCGCGGTTGCGCCAGCCGTCGAACTGCTCGAGTGCGAGCTCCAGCACATGCCTTGTGAGCGGGCGAATCAAGCCGGTCGTCTCGGCGAACGGAATGAAGTCGTTGGGTAGGATCAGGCCGTGAGTCGGGTGCTGCCACCGGACCAGCACCTCAACGCCCGTGAGGGCGCCGGTGCCCAGCTCGAGCTGCGGTTGATAGTCCAGGACGATCTGGTCGTCTTCGACCGCGTGCCTTAGGTCGGCCGCGAAGTCGAGAGGGTGGCCGTGTGAACGGCCGGCTTCGGGCACGTAGACGCCCACCCCCGCCTTGGACTGCTTGGCCCGGTACATGGCCACGTCTGCATGCTGGATCAGGCTCTCGACATTCTGCCCGTGCTCGGGATAGCAGGCGATGCCCATGCTGCCACCCACATCCACGCTCAGCTCGTTCAGCCAGAACGGCTCGCGCAGGGCTGCTGCCATCTGCTCGGCGGCCTGCACGGCATCTGCGACGCTTTCGACTCTCGGCAGCAGGATCGCGAACTCGTCGCCGCCCAGCCGCGCGACGGTGTAACGGCCCGGCAGGGCGCTGCGCAGCCGATCAGCGACCCCTTGGAGCAAGAGATCGCCGTATGCGTGGCCAAGCGTGTCGTTGACCTGCTTGAAGCGGTCGAGATCGACCACTATGACGCCGAAGTGGGTGTTATCGCTGCGGCTGCGCATCGCCTGCTCGGTGCGCACCGCGAAAAAGGTCCGGTTGGGCAGGCCGGTCAGGGGGTCGTGCATTGCTTGATGGTCGTTCAACGCGGCCTGCCAGCCGCCGAGGTAGACGGCGCCCACCGGCAGCACCAGCAACAGGATCAGGAGGGGACTGAAGTCGGCGGACACGATCACCACGGGCGAAAGGCCGATGAGCACGGCGGCCGTCGAGGCCTGGAAGCGAAAGTCGTCCCAGAGGTGTCGGAGAAGGGAATCCTGGTCGGCAAGCGCCGAAGCGACACCAGCGAGGGCGTTGTTCGTGAAGAAGAAGACGGCGCCGGCCGTGAGGATCGCCGGCACGTCGGCTGGTTCAAAGTGCGGCTGGGAAGCGGCGGGCACGTCGCTGAGCGCCGATAGGACGAGCCCGGCGGCCGCAAACGAGAGGGTGTACTGCCCGACATTGAAAGCGGAGCGCCAAGGCGATCGCCGGCGGACCACGTCGGTGAGGAGCGACCCGAGCGCCTGCGCGAGTATCGCGGCTGTCGTGCCGTAGCTCAGCACGATGGCGAAGGCGAAAGTGGTCGAGGTCGTGATTTCGGCGTCACGCCGCGGTACCCGAATCGGCAGCATCTCGCCCAGCACCACGAACATCGCCAGCATCAAGTAGAGGCTCGACGGGTCGAGGAGCTCGTCCGCGTGCACTATCGACAGCGCGACGAGCACCGAGGCGCCCAGCGTCGCGACGGCGAGTAGGTAGCGGTACAGCGGCTTCGGATCTGGCAATCGCACGCGGGTTCCTGCCAAGAGGTGGCCTTGAGCTGAAACGGTCCCGGCCATCCATGGCCGGGACCGTTCACTCACAGCCGGGTTAGAAGCGCCGGCCAGCCCCTAGGACCTCGATGATCGCGGCGATCGAGGCGAGGGTGAGGCAGGTTCGGTAAACCCGGAACTTGAGGGCTGCCTTGCGGTTCTTCAAAGTTCCACCTTCCGTGGTGTTTGGATACAAGCCCCGGGGCTGTCCGACAGGGCGTCCGCCCGTGAGGCATCACGGACCAGTATTCGGGACCCACCCGACGAGTGCGACCCGAATTCACCCGATCTGGACGATCGTCCTACTTTCACATACTCGGATGCGTGACAGGGTGCAGCGCCGTCAAGCTCCGCCCGGCAGGGGTCGATATCGCGGGTGGAGCCAGTCCCATGCTGATCGCCGCCGCGCTGCTCGTCTGTATTGCCACCGTCCCGATCGCGGGCGGCCGGCTCGGGCACCTCGCAGACCTGAGGCTGCGTCACCGCTGGACCCTGGCCGCGGCGTTCGGGCTTCAGCTCACGATCGTCTACCTGATTCCCCATTGGTCCCGGGCTCTGCTCGAGACGGGCCACATGGTGTCCTACGGCTTCGCGGCCTGGTTCCTGTGGGCGAACCGCCGCGTGCCGGGCCTGATGATCATCGCGCTGGGCGGAATCTCGAACTTCGTGGCCATCGCTGCCAACGGAGGCGTGATGCCGGCGAGCCGCTCCGCGCTCGCCATGGCCGGACTCGCGGACGAACCGGGCCAGTTCGCGAGCTCGGTGCCCGTCGGCGACGCGAAACTCCAGTTCCTCGGAGACATATTCGCAGTGCCCGCCTCCTGGCCGGTCCACAACGTCTTCAGCGTGGGCGACGTCTGCATCGTCGTGGGCGCCTTCGTACTGGTGCACAAGCTCGGCCGTTCGGCGCTGTTCCGGCCGAGGACGGGCGACTTCAAGGCGCTCGTGCGCAACGGCGCCTTCGTGCGGGTCTGGGGTGCCCAGGCGGTCTCGAATCTCGGCGACTGGATGTACACCCTCGCGGTGGTCACCACGCTGGCGGGCGCCGGGGCGGGCGCGGGAGCGCTGGCGGGCCTGTTGGTTGCGCAAGTCACGCCGGCCGCAATCGCCGGTGCTCTCGGCGGTCACCTCGTGGATCGTCTGCCGCGCAAGCTGGTGATGCTCGGATGCCACACTGCCAGCGCCACCGCCGTCTCATCGCTGCTGCTCGCCGGCACTCCCTCACTCGTGCACTTCTATGCCGTCGCCGCCTGCCTGGGGGTGACGGGCGCGCTGTTCAGGCCGAGTGTGCACGCGTCACTGCCGAACATCGTGCCGAGCCCGCACGTCGTCGCGGCTAACGCACTCCTCACCGGCAGCTTCCACGTCGCCCTGATGGTGGGCCCGGTGCTGGGCGCGGCGATCGCCGCAGGCTACGGTCCCGGGCCGGCCTTCGTGGCCAACGCGGCCTCGTTCGTTGTCGCCGGCGCCCTGCTCTACGGGGTGCGGATGCCCGGCCACGAGCGCACGCGGGCCTCCGCACGGCAGGCGATCACCGATGGCTTCCGGCACGTGCTGGCCACTCGCCTGACACGGGGCGTGATGATCGTGATCGGCCTCGTGATGATCGCAGCCTCGATCAGAACCCCCCTCGAGCCCTTGTACGTGATGCAGACGCTGGACGAGAACCCACAGGCCCTCGGGCTGCTCGGAGGTGCATGGGGCATGGGCATGGTGCTGGGCTCCGGTCTCGCCCCGCTGCTCGCCCGGTGGAGGCCCCGCGAGTGGCTCATCACGTGCATGATCGCGGTGGTCGGCGCATGCGTCATGGCGTCGGCGCTCGCGCATTCGTTCAACCCGGTGCTCGCGTACTGGGCAGTCGCAGGTGTGGCGAACGCCGTGGCGGTCATCTCTTATCAGTCGCTGCTCCAGGAGCGCACTCCCGATCACCTCCGCGGCCGCGTCGTGGCGGCCTCCGAGGCGGTGCTCGACGCCGCGCTGATCGTCGGCGCGCTCACCGCGGGCTCGATCGGAGCGCTCGCCGGCATTCGCGGCGCGTTCGCGATCTCGGGGGCGATCTTCATCGGCACGGCCATGCTGGCGCGGCGCATGCTCGGGCAGGGCGAGCCGGTGTCTAAGCCCGCCGCGAAGCAGGGTGCCGAGCCCGCCGGGCCAGCCCCGGCGACCGCCCTGTAGCCGGAGCCCGAGATGGGTCCACGCGACGCCGCGGCGGTGATCGCGAGCGTGCTGGCGGTCGTCGCGCTGCTCGGCGTACCTGCCGTGCGGCCCGTTGGACAGCCTCGTCCGGCCATGCATTGAGGCTCGGCTACGGTGGCCCACGAGATGTCACGGCCGGCTACGGATCACCGCCGCGCGATCGCCGAGCGCAATATCGAAGCGATCCTCGATGCAGCCGAACAGCTTCTCGAGCGTCGCTCCCAGGCGAGCATCGCTGCGGTCGCGACGGAAGCGGGCGTCTCGCGGGTCACCGTATACGCGCACTTCCCGACAAGGGAGGCGCTCATCGAGGC
>JBKOZI010000117.1:0-10968 GCA_046725795.1 Actinomycetota bacterium | reverse complement strand
TGGCCCGTCCCGAAACGTTCGACCTGAAATGGCGGCACCGGATCGCCGCATGGGGGCTTCGCCCCCTCGGCGCCTGCGGCGCCTCCCCCGTTCGTCCTCGGTCGCCCGAATACTGCCCAGTATTCGGGCTTCCTGCGTCCTCGCCTGGCGACGCCCGGCCCTCGCCATTTCGAGGCCAACGTTCCGAGAAGGACCACTAGGCGTAATCCCTTCCGCGACGCCGAGTCCGCGATACTCCGCGCCGCGATGACGAACGTGCGAGTCGGAGTCATCACCGGGACCGGCACGTACGCGCTGCCGGGCTTCGAGGCCGGTTCGCCGGAAGCCGTCACGACGCGTTTCGGCGAAGCGCTCGTCTCGCACGGCCGCATCGATGAGATCGACGTGCTCCACGTCTCCCGTCACGGCGCTGGGCACAAGCGCCTCTCGAATCACGTCACCCACCGCGCGAACGTGGCGGCGCTCCAGGAGCTGGGCGCGGATTTCGTGCTCGGGGTGACGGTCTGCGGCGCGGTCGACCCCTCGCTGACGCTGGGCTCGCTGGTCGCGTTCGACGACCTCCACTTCCTCCAGAACCGCCTCGCGGACGGCTCGCTCTGCACCTTCTACGACGCCCCTGGAGATCCGATGCGCGGTCACTGGATCTACGAGCAACCGTTCTCCGCGGAGCTCCGGGCGGTGCTCGTGGATGCGTGCCGGGAAGCGGGCGTCGCGGCCCGTGACCATGGCTGCTACGGGCACGTGGACGGCCCGCGCTTCAATACGAAGGCGGAGATTCGCTCGCTCGCGCTTGCCGGCGTGACGGCCGTGAGCCAGACCGCCGGCCCCGAGACGGTGCTGTGCGGCGAGGTCGAGCTTCCCTACGCGCTGCTCGGCTACGCCACCGACTATGCAAACGGCGTGCAGGACGAGGCCACGCCCGTGGAGGAGCTGCTGCGCCTGATCGGCGCGAGCGCCGACGTGTTCGCCCAGGTGCTGGCGACGGCCCTGCCGAAGCTCGCGGGCCGCAAGCCCGCCGCTCCCGGGACGGTCTACCGCTTCGAGCAGTGAGTGAACCTGCGCGAGTACATCCGGGACGTCCCTGACTTTCCCCAGCCCGGGATCGTCTTCAAGGACATCACGCCGCTGCTGGTGAACCCGCGCGCGTTCGATCACGCAGTCGGGGCCCTTGCGCAGTATGCGCGGCGGCTCGAGGTCGAGCTGATCGTCTCCGCCGAGGCACGCGGCTTCATCTTTGGCGGCGCGCTCGCGCGAGAGCTGGGTGTCGGTTTCGTTCCGGCCCGAAAGCCCGGCAAGCTGCCACGGGAGACGATCAGCGTCCAGTTCCAGCTGGAGTACGGGCTCGACGAGCTACAGCTCCACGCCGACGCGCTGACCGGCGGCACGCGCGTGCTGGTCCACGACGACGTGCTCGCGACCGGCGGGACCGCGAGGGCCAAGATCGACCTGGTGGAACAGCTCGGCGGCCGCGTGGTCGGATGCGCGTTCGTGGTCGAGCTCGGTTTCCTGCACGGTCGCGAAGCGCTGGCCGGGCACGACGTGCACTCGCTCGTTCGCTACGACGAGCCTTAGAGGCGTGCCCTACCGGACAAGCGTGAACACGTCCGCTCCGAAGCTCCCCGGATCCGGCGTAGCCGCATAGCCCAAGAACGGCAGGCCGAAGAGGCCTTCCACCGTTCGCAGGAACGAGAAGTGGTTGTAGGGATGGCTGGTCACCGTCCCGGCACGGATGAAGGGAGACAGCGCGACCGCGCCGACCCGGCCGCCGCCCCTTCCCGGCGTCGGTCCACCGTTGTTCGGCGTGTTCGGGAACTGCGCCTGGTTGCAGCAGGCGCTGGCGTCGGCCGTTTCACCTTCGGCCTCGGCCTCGTCGAACGTGACCACCAGCAGGCCGTCACGCTTGAACGCCGCAGAACCCGTGATTCGCGGCACCCACTCGCGCAGGAAGGCGTCGGCGGCGACCAGCCCGCCGGGCCCGCCGTCGGCACAGCTTCCGGGTGTCCCGTCTCCGTCGTGCCCGTCATTGCACAGGTCGGGCGTGATGAAGCTGAAGCTCGGCGTGTTCTTCGCCTTCGCCAGGTCGGCGGGCAGCTGCGTGAGCGGCACGTCGCGCTGCTCGCAGCTGACGTGGTCGTCGATGATCGAGTGGAAGTAGACGAACGGGTTGTGCCGAGCCGCGTACTGGTCCTGGGGCGTGGCGGTTTGCGTCTTGTCCCGTGTGTTGATGTCCGGGTGGCCGCAGAGCGCGGCCTCGCGGGTCGTGTCGTTCCCCATGTCCTCCATGTAGCCCTTCCAGGTGAGGCCGCGCGCGGTGAGCTGGTCGGCGACGGTCTTGACCGAAGCGGGGTAGACGCAGCCCTGCCCGAGCGCCTGCCCGTCCGGGCCGAAGCCCGCCGCGAGGAACTCCGTGAAGAACTGGCAGTCGGCCTGGGTTTCGGGATTCGAGCCCTGGCCGCTGACCATCGCGATGTAGTTGCCGAGGCTCAGATGGGTAACCGCGTAGTACTCGGGCAGGAACGCGCCCTGACTCGGCAGTGTCTGAGAGAGGTACGGCGCAGGCGAGTCCGGGCCGAAAGTGACCTCGGCGTTCTCGTTCTCGAGCACGATCACGAACACGTGGCCCACACTGGGCGTCCGAGCCGCCGCCGAGGCGGAGAGCCCGAGTAGGGCGGAGATGCATAGAAGGGCAGTGAGCAGGAACGATCGCATCGAGTTCAACCTCCGGTGTTGAGCGACTGCTGGAGCGAGCTGGGCTCGCGGAAGATCTGGTCGGGCGAGCCCGTGCCGGTCGGAAAGCCGAACCGCTCGGCGAGGTCCTCGAGCGCCGCGAGGTCGCTCGTGTGCGTCTGGTCGCCGTCGACCACGTCGCCGCCGCCCAGCGTGCAGGGGTTCGAGACGATGCGGTCGGGATCGGGCAGGTCGGGACGTTCGAAGTTGGGGCTTGACCAGTTCATGCTCAGGCCGATGTTGTTGGCCTGCGCGTCCCGCGTCGTCAGGCCGCCCAGCCCGAAGCGGTAGGTGATGAGCTTGATGATCGACTCGAACCCGCAGAGCAGGTGACTCACCGAGCCTCGGTTGGCGTACGGCGAGACGACCACCGCCGGGATCCGGAACCCCATCAGGCCGAAGTCCATGTCGATGTTCGAGCTCTGCCGGGCGTCGGGGACGCTCGGCGGCCGGACGTGGTCGAAGAAGCCTCCCCATTCGTCGTAGACGATGAACAGCGCGCCACGCTCCCAGTTGGGCGACTCCATGAATGCGTGGACGACATCCGACATGAAGGCCTGTCCGAGCCGCACGTCGCCGAGCGGGTGCTCGTCCGCCGACACGCCGTCGCCCCCGCCGCCGTCGCGGAACGGCGGGTCCACGAATGTGATGTTGGGCAGCGTGCCCGCCGCGCAGTCGGCGTAGTAGTCGGCCACGGGCCGCGTCCACGACACGCCACGCGGGCCCCAGACCGCCGAGAACGGCAGGTCGGAGTTGTAGTAACGGGCGGTCAGGCCGGAGAGGCCGGGCAGGTTCGACGGGTTGTTCTTGAGCGCACGGTCGAAGAGCGTCTCCCACTGGTTGCCGAGCGTGTCGACCGGCGGAGTGTTGTCCTTGCGGCCGCCGGACTGGGCCGACCAGTTGTAGTAGCGGTTCGGCCAGGTCGAGGTCATCACCGAACAGTGGAAGCGGTCGAAGACGGTGAACTCCCGGCCGGCCGGGTGGATGAATCCGAGATCGCCTTCGTCGTAGTAGCAGAGCGCGAACTCGTCGTTGTCGCCCTCCAGGAACCCGTCGGGCTCCTTCTTCGGGTTCGCGAGCGAGCTGCCGAGCTGCTTGCGCCCGCCGTTCCACGAATGGTCGGGATCCGGGTGCCCGCAGCCCTGCCACTCCGCTCCGCCGAGGGTCGAGGCGTGGCGGGTGCTGACCGGCGCGTTGCCGTTGTCGGGGTCGAGGTAGGTGCGGTCCTGCACACCGTCGGCATTTGGAAGCCAACCGAAGTAGTGGTCGAAGGAACGGTTCTCCATCATCAGCACGACGAAGTGGTCGATCGGCATGTTGCTCGGCGTGGGGAGGCCGGCGGCGCGGGCCTCGCGCTTGGCGGCCTCGCCCAGGAGCAGGTTGAGCGGGAGCGACGCCGCCGCCCCGGCGAGACCGGCCGCGTAGGCGCTGCGCGACAGGAAGTCCCGCCGGCGCATCGTGGCCCCCGGCGCCCTCGCGAGCTCGCGCTCGTGCGTCTCGGCCCGAGCCCTCTCGTCTGGATTCAGCATCCGCCAACCCCTCCTATGTCCGCGTTGAGTGTCCGCTTGGGACCGCCTGGGACGTGGTACCGACCAGCGCGAATACGAGTGTCGTGGCGAGTCCCGCAGCGCGCCGGATCGCCGATCCTCCCCTCACCGAAGCCTCCTTGGCGGTTGACCGAGAACTTCACGGTGCTATGTGGCGGCGCATGATACAGCTTTTGACACCAAACGTGCAACCGGTGGTTAACCTAGTGTTACCAAGGGGTTGATCGCCAGGCGTCGGGGACCGGCGAGCGGGGGTTGCGACAATCACGAGAACCCGCGACCCAGGAGGCAGAAATACATGAAGCTCGAGGGCATCCACCACATCACCTGCATCACCGCGGACGCGCAGAGGAACGTTGCGTTCTACGCGGGCCTACTCGGGCTGCGGCTGGTCAAGAAGACCGTCAATCAGGACGAGCCGAGCGTCTATCACCTCTTCTACGCGGACGAAGAGGGCAGCCCCGGGTCGGACCTCACCTTCTTCGAGTTTCCCGGCGCACCGCGCGGGCGCGCCGGCGACGGCATGGTGCACCGCATCGGGTGGCGCGTGGGTTCGACCGACGCGCTCGACTTCTGGGCCCAGCGACTCGGCCGCGGCGGATACGAGTCGAGTAGAGGCGGCGAGCGCCTGCGCTTCACCGACTTCGAAGGCCTGGAGCATGAGCTCGCGGTGGTCGATACGCCCGACGAGCCGCTGAGCGCCAACCATCCGGAGATCCCCGGAGAGCTCGCGCTTCAGGGATTCGACGGCGTGCGGGCATTCAGCTCGAATCCGGACCGCAGTCGTCCGCTGCTCGAAGAGGCGCTCGCCTTCGAGCCTCTTGACGAGGGGTGGGAAGCGCGCGGCGAGCGCCGCGGCTCCTGGTACGCGTACGACGCGCCGCCGTCCGAGCGCGGCATTCAGGGCGCGGGGACGGTCCATCACGTCGCCTGGGCCTCTCACGACTCCGATCACGAGCACTGGCGCGAGCGCGTGGTTGCGGCAGGGGCGCATCCGACCCCGGTGATCGACCGGTTCTGGTTCCGGTCGATCTACTTCCGCGAGCCTTCGGGGGTCCTGTTCGAGCTCGCCACCTACAGCCCCGGCTTCTCCGCGGACGAGGCGATCGAGCACCTGGGCGAGACGCTCGTGTTGCCACCGTGGCTCGAGAGCCGGCGCGAGGAGATCGAGGCGCAGCTCACGCCGATCGAGAACCCGCGTCAGGTGAGAGCGTAGCGCTGGCTCATAGGCGCGGCGTTACGTTAGGGTCGGCCGCCGATGAGTGACGCGGTCTCCGGTCAGGCCTTCGGCGACTATTACCGCGAGATCTACGCGCGCGGCATGCTGGCGAACGAGCAGCCGACGATGCCCATCTCGTGGACGGAGCTCGAGCGTGCAGCGGAGGCGGCGCTCGACCCCCGGGCCGCGGCCTACGTCTACGGTGGCGCGGGCAGCGAGGACACGATGCGGGCGAACCTCGCCGCTTTTCGCCGCTGGCGGATCGTGCCCCGTTTCATGCGGCCGGTGACCGACCGGACCCTCCGGACCGAGGTGCTCGACACCGAGATGCCGGCGCCCGTGATGCTGGCGCCGATCGGCGTCCAGACGCTCGTGCACCCAGAGGGCGAACGCGCGAGCGCGCGTGCGGCGGCATCGCTCGATGTGCCGATCGTGGTGAGCACCGCCTCGTCGACGACCCTCGAGGACGTCGCGAAGGCGAACGGCGACGCACCGCGCTGGTTCCAGCTCTACTGGCCGGGGGACGACGAGCTCACCGCGAGCCTTGTTCGCCGCGCCGAGGCTGCGGGCTACGGTGCGCTCGTCGTGACCGTCGACAACTATCTCCCCGGGTGGAAGCCGCGCGACCTCCAGCGCGCCTACCTGCCGTTCCTGGAGGGCGTCGGGATCGCGCAGTTCGTGTCGGACCCCGTCTTCCGCGCCGCACTCGAAAAGACTCCCGAGGAGGACATCGGCGCCGCGGTCGGCCACTACGTCGGCGTGTTCGTCAACCCGAGCCAGACCTGGGACCGGCTCGCGTGGCTGCGCGAGACGACCTCGCTTCCGATCCTGCTCAAGGGCATCCTGCATCCCGACGACGCGCGCGAGGCGGTGCGCCGGGGCATCGATGGGATCGTGGTCTCAAACCACGGAGGACGGCAGGTCGACGGCGCGATCGCCGCGCTCGACGCACTTGCCACGATCGTGGATGCGGTCGGCGGCGAGCTCGCGATCCTCTTCGACAGCGGCATCCGCTCCGGCGCGGACGTCGTGAAGGCGCTCGCGCTGGGCGCCGACGCGGTGCTGCTCGGCCGCCCCTACCTGTGGGGGCTCGCGCTCGAGGGCCAGGCGGGAGTGGAGACGGTATTGCGGATGCTGCTGGCCGAGCTCGACCTCACGATGGTCCTCACCGGCAACATGTCGCTGGCGGAGCTGGACCGCTCGTCGCTTGCGGCCGCGCCTCGCTGACGGGCCCTCGATCTTTTGTTGAAAAGCCCGGACTAGCGCAAGATCCAGGGCTTTCCATCGTTACAGCGACACGATGGGGATCGGGAGGATCGCATGGATCGCGACCTCGCTGGTCGCGCTCCTCTTCATATCAGTGGTGCCGTCATCGGCATTCGGCGCATTCGACATCTCCGAGTTCGAGGTGACCCCGAATTCCGCGTTCGCCGGGTCACACCCCGATTCGAGGGTCTCGATGTCGTTCGGGGGAAGCGCCAGTGAGGACGTCAAGGACATCATCCAGCACTTCCCCGGCGGCATCATCCCGAACCCCGAGGCGCTGCCCAAGTGCACGCTGGTACAGCTCGAGGCCGACCAGTGTCCGCAGGCCAGCACGCTCGGCACGACCAAGCTGACGGCCACCCCCGAGGTGCCGTTCGCGATGCCGACGACCTCGGAGGGCGACGTCTACAACATCGAAGTCCCGCCGCCCTACGTGGGCGGGCTCGGCTTCGTCGTGCGGCCGGTGCCGGGCGTGCACAAGTCGCTCGCCGCGCCCTTCACCGTCCGCACCGCCCGCCACTCGATCACGACTTCGCTGGCCGACGAGGACGCCGACATCTACCACCAGCCGATCATGCCGACGGCACGCGACTACGGCCTCACCGGTGTCTCGGTCGACGTGCCGCGCGAGCTCGATCTGGCGGGGCTGGGCGCAGCGCCGATCAAGGTCAACCACATCGAGTACACGCTGTACGGAATCGCGCAGAGCACCGGCGAGCCGTACCTGACCACGACCACGGCTTGCGTCCAGGGCTACCCGATGCTGGAAGCGACGTCCTGGGACGACCCGGACACCCGGGTGGCCCGCCTCGGCAACGTCTTGACCTCGACGGACTGCGACGACGACCATGTCCCCTTCGACCCGCAGCCCTTCGACGTGTCGCTCGAGAGCACCCGCACCGAAACGCCGAGCGGCTACGACATCTCGCTCAACGTCCCCGCGAACGAGTTTCCGCGCCACCAGTCCTACCTGCGCCGCGCCGAGATCACGCTGCCGGAGGGCGCCGTGCTCTCGCCGCCGGCCGGCGCGGGCCTCGAGGGCTGCGGAGACGAGCAGCTCGGCTTCGGGACGAACACCCCGCCCGCCTGCCCGGCGGGGTCCGACATCGGCGACGTCGTGGTCGAGTCGAAGAACGTCCCGGCCCCCCTCCACGGCGACCTCTACCTCGGGCGACCCACGCCCGCGCACACGTTCAGGCTGTTTATCGCGTTCCCGATCGTGGACGGCGACTGGGTGAAGCTCGACGGGATCACCGAGCCCGACCCCCACACGGGCCGGGTCACGACCGTGTTCGACGAGCTGCCGCCCCTCCCGTTCGAGAAGTTCACGCTGAAGCTGCGCGGGGGCGACCGCGCCGTCCTGGTCGCCCCGCCGAGCTGTGGCACGCACACGCTCGCGAGCACGCTCACGCCGTGGAGCGGCGCGACCACGTTCCCGGCGGAAAAGGACAAGTATCCGCAGGGAACGTTCGCCACTTCCTACGACGGCCAGGGCGCACCGTGTCCGAGCGCCAATCCATTCGCTCCGAGCGGGTCGGTGTCGAGCACGCCGACGCAGGCCGGCGCGAGCGGGGCGATGTCGATGGCCTTCTCCAACCCCGACCGGAACCAGCTTCTGCGTACGCTCAGGGCGTCGCTGCCGCCCGGGTTGATCGGCCGCCTGACCGGCATGTCGCTCTGCCCGGTAGACGCCGCGGCTGCGGGCACGTGCGGCGAGGACAGCCGCATCGGGAGTGTGAGCGCGGCCGTCGGCTCCGGCGGGAGCCCCCTGGCGCTCCCGGGCTCCATCTACCTGGCCCGGCCGCTCCAGGCAGGCGACCCTGCGTCGCTGTCCGTGGTCGTCCCAGCCCAGGTCGGCCCGTTCGACTTCGGCACGGTGGTCACGCGCGCACGCGTCGTGTTGCGACGCGACGCCGGGCTGGACGTGCTGCTCGTGGACGACCTGCCGCGGATCGTAGGCGGCGTGCCGGTGCGCATCCGCACCGTCGGAGCGACCGTCGACCGCTCGGGCTTCACCCTGAACCCCACCTCATGCGCCGAGCTCCCGTTCACGTCCGCCTTCGCCTCTTTCGAGGGCGGCGAGGCGACCTCCGCCGCCCCCTACCGGGCGACTGGCTGCGAGTCGTTGCCGTTCTCGCCCGAGCTGCGCTTCGCGGTCGAGGGAGAGACGAAGGCAAACGGCCATCCCGCACTCAAGGCGACCGTCACGCAGCCCCGAGGACAGGCGAACATCGCACGCTCGCGCGTCGTGCTGCCGGACGCAATCAGGCCTGAGCTGCTCGCGCTCCAGCGCCCGGGCGCGCTCTGCCCGGAAGCGCTGCTTGCCACGCGCGCCTGCCCGCCGAGCTCGCAGGTGGGCACGGCGCGTGCGGTCACCCCGGTCCTTCCAGAGCCGCTCTCCGGGCCGGTCTACATCGTGCAGCAGGCCGCCAATCCGCTGCCGAAGCTGGCTGTCTTCCTCGACGGGCTCGTCTCGATCGAGCTCGACGCCCAGAATGCGATCGAGAAGTTGCATATCGTGAATACGTTCGACCGGGTGCCCGACGTGCCGCTCTCGAGCTTCGAGCTCCGCATCAACGGCGGGTCGCGGGGCGTCCTCAAGAACTTCTCGAGCCTGTGCGAAAAGCAGCTCCGCGGCGCGGTCACGTTCACGGCTCACTCTGGCAAGACCTTCGCGGACAAGCCGGAGGTGGACGTGCCGGCCTGCGAGTCCGCCTCCGCGGCACCGCGCGCGTCGATCAGCCTCCGCGGAGTCGCCCGCGGCGAGCCGGTGTTGACCGTGCGCGTCCGGCGGGCGAACGGCGGCGCCAGGCTGCGCGCGCTCAAGGTCTCGCTCCCGCGTGCGCTGCGCGCCTACCCGCGCGCGGGCCCCGAGGGCGTGCTGGTGCGCGCCGCCAGGAAGCTGAGCCGCTCGCACTGGAAGCTCACGCGCCGCGGCGTGACGGTGGAGAACCTGCCGGCCGCGGGAGTTACCTCGATTCGCGTGGTCCTGTGGAAGGGTGCGCTCAGGCCGAGCACGGCGCTCCGCTCCAGGACTGCGTCGCGGAAGGCTCCAAAATTGAGGTTCAAGCTTCGCGTCACCGACGCGGCAAAGCGCCGCTTCACGCTCACTCGAAAAGTGCGGTCCCGGCCGTAGCGTCGTAATAGACTCGACGCTGGCCGTCGAGAGAGGAGAGAAGATGGCGGAGGTGCGAGAGCTCTGCGCAGGTCTGAAGTTCCCCGAAGGGCCGATCGCGATGTCAGACGGCAGCGTGGTGCTGGTCGAGATCGGGCGCGGCACCGTCACCCGAGTCACAGCCGACGGGAGCGCCGAGGTAGTCGCCGAGCCGGGTGGCGGCCCGAACGGGGCGGCGATCGGCCCGGACGGCAAGCTCTACGTCTGCAACAACGGCGGCGCTTTCGACTACGTCGAGATGGACGAGCTCACGGTTCCGGTGCAGCCACCGCAGAACCACACCGGCGGGCGAATCGAGCGTGTCGACCTCCAGTCGGGCGCCGTCGAACGCGTCTACGACTCCTGCGACGGGCGCCCGCTCCGCGCGCCGAACGATCTGGTGTTCGACGTGCACGGCGGCTTCTACTTCACGGACCACGGCATCCGCGAGCACCGGACCAGCGACCGCTCGGGCGTGTTCTACGCCCAGCCGGACGGGTCCGCGATCACCGAGGTGATCTTCCCGCTGGATGCGCCGAACGGCATCGGCCTCGCGCCGGATGGCTCGCGCGTCTACGTGGCGGAGACCTATACGGCCTGCGTGTGGTGGTGGGAGGTGGCGGGCCCGGGCGAGGTCAAACTCGCGGAAGGCCTTCTGCCGCACGGAGGCACGCTGCTGAACCGGCTGCCGGGCTTCCAGTTCCTCGACTCGCTCGGGATGGACGCAGACGGCAACGTCTGCGTCGCGACGCTCGGCTCGGGCGGTATCACATCGCTCTCGCCGGAGGACGGGTCGGTGGTCGAATTCGTCGAGACCGGCGACATCCTCACGACGAACGTGTGCTTCGGCGGCGACGACCTTCGCACCGCCTATATGACGCTGTCCGGCACCGGCCGCCTGGCGGTGGCGGAATGGCCCCGGCCGGGCCTCGAGCTCGCTTACTCGGGCTAGGCGGCGTAACGGCCCTCCGGAAAACCGGCCCCGACGGGGTCAGGATGAGCCGTTTGATGCTTCTCATGCGCGACTCGCGCGAAATGGCACCGGTGGTCTCCAC
>JBKOZI010000116.1:0-17962 GCA_046725795.1 Actinomycetota bacterium | reverse complement strand
GTACTTGATGCCGCTCTTGATCTTGATCGTGAGCGTCTTGCCGCCGTCCGAGGCCTTGGGTAGCGCCTCCGCGAGGTCAGGGCGCGGGCTCGTGTCATCGGGCTTCCAGCCGTAGAGCGTCCGGGTCGTGGTTTGTCCCAGCTCCGCCGTATCGGTTTGGTAGTACCAGTAGCCGGGGTCGAGGCTGTCCACGCCGCCGGCGGTGTCGAGGATCGTGACGGTGCCGCCCTTCTTGGCCTCGCCGCCCCCATCGCCGCCACAGGCGGCGATGGCCAGTGCGGCCGCAAGGCCGGCGGCCACCGCGATCGAAGCTTTCAAGAGCGAGATGCGCATGTATTTCCTTTCGTCTAGCAAGGGTTCCTCTTCGTATTTCGCGCGGGAGGTCATTTCCCTACCCGCGGGTTCAGGGCGTCGTGGAGACCGTCGCCAAGGAGGTTGAAGGCGAGCACGGTCAGAAGCAGTGCGGCGCCCGGGAAGGTCATGTACCACCAAGCCGTGTCGAAGATCGAGGTCGCGTCCGCGAGCATCTGCCCCCAACTCGCATCCGGAGGCTGGATTCCCACGCCCAAAAACGACAGCGCCGCCTCGAACAGGATGTTCTGCGGGATGATGAGCGTCGAGTAGACGATGATCGGCGCGACGAGGTTCGGCAGGATCTCGCGGAAGATGATCCGCCGATTCGAGGCTCCCAGCGAGCGAGCGGCATCGACGAACTCCTTCTCGCGAAGCGAGAGCACCTGCCCGCGGATGATGCGGGCGATGTAGGTCCAGTTCACGAACGCGATCACGAAGATCACGACCGTGAGCCCAGGCTTGATCGCTCCACCCAGACAGCCGTTGCCAAGCGAGCATGCAGACGCAAGCCCGATTCCGAGCAACAGGATCGGGAACGCGAGCAGCACGTCAATCAGGCGCGAGATCCCAGTGTCGATGTAGCCGCGGTAGTAGCCGGCGATCATCCCGAGAACCACGCCGATGAAAACTGAGATCGCGGTCGCGATGATCGCGACCTCCAGGGACACACGCGCGCCGTACAGCACGCGGGCGAACACGTCGCGGCCGAGCTGGTCGACGCCGAACGGGTGATCCGCGGACGGACCAGTTGGGGTGCCGAACGAGTCGAGCGCCTGCGGGTTCTGGACGGTCGGTCCGGTGACGCCAACGAGCTTGACGATCAGCGGGGCGAACACCGCGCAGAGGACGAGGAAGAGGATGAAGACGGTCGCCGCAAGCGCGACCTTGTCGTCCTTCAGGCGCCGCCAGAACAGCTCGAGCGGCGAGCGAGCGGCTATAGCTCCCGCATCGCCCTCCGGGATCTCTAGAGCCTCGGCCTGCTCGCGAGTCGGGTCGTACGCGGTGGTCAAGCTGGGTAAGGACTTCTTTCTAGCGCAGCTACCGCTTGGTGAAGCGGCGTTTCTCCTCTAGCCGCAGTGTAGCCCGCGCTTCCGCCGCTTATTCCGCTTCATACAGGGATTCGACGGCGAGCGGCTCGCTCCGCCCGCCCCAGAGCTTTACTTCGAGGTAGAGGTCGTCCGGCACGAGCCCGCTGACCGCGTCGAGCGCGATAAGCGTGAACCGGCGGGCCCCTCCGAGCCCACACTGGTCGACCGCCTCGCCGTCGAGCTCTGCCGTGGCGACCGCTGCGCCCGCCATCCCGGGCCCGAGCGGCACTCCCCAGACGAGCGTCACGTCGCCTCGGGCTTCGCCGGGACCGCGCCAGCGGCCGATCACCTCGTCGCTCAGGTCGAGCTTCCAGTGCGGGTTCTGGTCGGCGGTCTCGTCGGTGAAGTCGGCCACCGCCCGGAAGTCGGACGGCTCGCCATCTTCAGGCCGCGCGAAGGAGACGTACCCGTAGAACTCCAGCCCCTCGCCCGCCGCCGCGGTGGCCGGCACGTATGTGCGGCCGCACCACGAGCGCTGGGGGTACCACGCGACCTCGTCCGGGCGAGCGTCGCCGGGTATGTCCTCTATGGCTGCGCAGGCAGCCAGGAAGGCCTCGCCGAGCCGTTCGCCCCAGCGCCCGTAGGGATCGACCTCGTGCGGCGGCTCCGCGATGAAATGCGGAAGCGGTCGGTTGGTGGGCGGCATTGCTAGCCGGGCACTCTACGGTCCTGGGCCGGCCGTGGCGGGTGCCGGCTCGTCCTGTGTGCCGGCCGATGCCGTGCGGCCCTCGCCCCAGCGGGCGCGAGAGAGCGCCGGGGTAGCAAGCACGAGCACCGCCACGACCCCGAGCCCGGCGGTCAGGAAGCTCGCACGTGGGCTCAGGATCGCGGCAATCACACCACCGAGCAGGAAGCCGACTCCAGGCATCGCCTTGCCGCTCGCCTCGAGCAGCCCGACCACCCGCGCCTGGAATTGCGAGACAGTCAGCTCCTGAATCGCGCTCAGCACAGAGACCCATTGGACGCCGTTGCCGATGCCGCCCACAGCCGCTGCGACGCATGCCAATTCGATTGTTCCAGCCGCGGCAAGACCGAGGTAGGAAAGTCCGATCGCGAGCGTGCTGAAGAAGAGCAGCGGCTTGAGCGACACGCGTCCACCCCAGGCCGTGAACACCAGGCTTCCGATCACCATGCCGATGCCCCACGCGGACAGCAACGCGCCGTATCCGGAGTCGCCCGCGCCAAGCGTTTCCTTCGCGTACACGATCTCGATCGGGATCACCAACGTGAAGAAGACGAACGCGGCGGCCTGAGCCAGGAGCAGCGCGGCGACCGGGCGATTACGGCGCACGTAGCCAAGCCCTGCGAGGAAGCGGCTTCGCGCGTGCTCCTCCTGGGCTTTTACCTGCGGAAGAGAGCGTGCCAGCGCCAGCACAGCGGCCACCACCACGAACGAGGCCGCGTCGCAGAAAAGAGCCGTCTTCACACCGAGGGCCGCGACCACGAGCCCGCCGAGCGCCGGGCCGGCGGCGCCCGCCGCCGTGAAGCCGACGTTGATCACCGCATTGCCCTGGCGCATCTGGTTCGCAGGTGTAAGGACGGCGGCCGCCGATGCACGCGTGAAAGCCCGCGCGGCGATCGCGAGCGTGCCGTCGAGGATTGCCAGGGCCACGACCAGCACCAGCGAGAAGTTGTCGGCGGTCAGCGCGAGCGCCGTGAATGTGAGCGCCTCGCCGAGATAGAGCAACGGCAACACGATCTTCGTGCCGACCGGCTCGGTCCGGGCCACCACGCCCTGGCTCAGGAACGCCGGCAGGAAGTGCATGCCGATGAAGAGCGCCGCGGTCGCGAGCGGGCTGCCCGTCTGGTCGAACACCAGGATGGCGAGCGCGATCTCCCCGACCCAGTTGCCGAGCTCGTTGAAGGTGTAAGCCCCGGCCAACTGCCGGAAGCCGGGAAGCTTCAATGGTGCCAGGGCCTGCTTCATCTGTCCCTTGGTGAGCGTCGCACGCCGCCCGGGCTCCTCCTGCGCCTGACCCGAACGGTGAATCGAGGGTTGCACCACCCTATCCGCGCCTTGAACGTACTCGAACAAACGTCCACATTGAAGTCTGCATCCACGGCGGACGACTGGGAGGTGCAGTGGGCTACCGCAACTAGTCCGTGACGGACTGAAGCAGTAACGGAATGCAGAGCGCCCCGCGATCGCGGGGCGCTCTTTTCTTCGAGTGGACACGTTCGTGGGGGTCTCCGAAAATGGAATGATCCGGTGCCATGGCGTATCGACCCCGAATCACAAAGCTCGCATGAGTACGGCTCGAGAGACGGAGGTACGGCGTCTGAACTGGGGCTGCAACAACCACAGCCTGCCCGGGTGGATCAACTCGGACCGCTGGCCGGTGCCCGGCGTCGATCTCGTGTGCGACATTCTCGAAGGGCTGCCGCTCGAAAGCGAGAGCATCGACTACGCGGTCAGCATCCATGCGCTTCCCGAGGTCGTATACGAGGAGATCGGGCCGGTGCTTCGCGAGCTCCGGCGAGTGCTCAAAACGGGGGCCACGCTTCGGCTGGGGCTGCCGGACCTCGAAAGGAACATCGAGGCGTACCTCAATCGAGAGCGCCAGCACTTCCTGATTCCAGACGGCGATGCAGCCACGCTCGGCGGAAAACTCGGGATGCAGCTCACCTGGTATGGACATTGCCGAACGCTCTTCACCTACGACTTCGCCGAGGAACTGCTCCTGAGAGCCGGTTTTGCGAGCGTGGCCCGCTGTCATTACCGGCAAACCAGTTGCCCGCATCCGGAAATCGTGTCGCTCGACAACAGAGAGCGGGAGTCGTTCTTCTGCGAGGCCGTGAAGTAGGGCACGCCCTCACCGCTCAAGAAGGCGCCACGGACCGCCGATAGCCCTCTAGACCGGGTTCTTCATCGGACCTGGAGGTAGCCCTGCCCGCCCGCCCCAGCCGACTCGTGATCGCACTCGAGCTGCTTGCACTGGCTGCAGCAGTGGTCGTCGGCATCGTCGGCGATGTCGAGTGGCACCTTGGGCTGTTTGCCGTCCTCCTGGTGTTCTCGGTCGTCAGCGACGTCACGGCGTCCGACACGTCCTCGAGCGTCAAGATCTCGGGAAGCTTCCTGTCGCTGGTTCTCGCGATGGTGTTTCTCGGCGGGTCGCCGGCGGCCATTATCGGCGTCACGACGATCGCCGTCGGTTGGTTTCGCTGGCGCGACGAGGCTCACTTCCTCCTGAACAACCTCGTCGCCTACGCATGGTTCCCCCTGCTCGGCGGGCTCGCATTCGACGGGGCGCGCCACGCGCTCGGCGTGAGCCGCGAAGACGGCGGCTTCTATCTCCTCGTGTTCGCGACGTTCATGTTCGCGCTCGCCCTGAACTTCTTGATCATCGCGGCACACCGTGTCTACATCGAGAAGGGCATTTCGATGATGGACATGGTGCGCAAGCTCGTGATCCCCGTGCTGCCCTCCGAGCTTGCAGCGGCGCTCCTTGCGGTCGGAATCGCGTACCTCTATGACCAAGTGGGCATCGCGGCGATCGCGCTCTTCGGGATCGTGCTGTTCACGTTCCAGTATCTGCTCGGCCAGCTCCTTCTCTCCGAGGAGCGCGCCGAGGAGCTCGAGCGAAGCGGCGAGCAGCTGCGCACGCGGACGAAGCAGCTGGCGACCCTGCAGGTCGGCGTCCTGAGCGCGATCATGCACACGCTCGACCTGCGGGACAAGATGACCGCGCGACACTGCGCGGCAGTCGCCCGCTACGCCCGCGAGATTGCGCTCGCGGCCGGGTACTCCAAGGAGGAGCAGGAGCTGGTCCATACGGCGGGTCTGTTGCACGACATCGGCAAGTTCATCTTCCCCGACCGAATCCTCAAGACGGACACCAAGCTCACCGAGGAGGACTGGCAGATCATCAAGATGCACCCGTACCAGGGCGCGAAGGTCGTGCGGGAAATGGAGGGATACGGGCCGGTCGGCGACATCATCCTTGCGCACCACGAACGGATCGACGGCAAGGGCTACCCGCGGGGATTGGAGGGTGATCAGATCCCGGCGCTATCGCGGATCATCTCGGTCGCGGACACCTACGACGTCATGACGGCGCGTGACTCCTACAGGAAGCCCGTCTCCTCGTTCGAGGCGATCCAGGAGCTGAGGCGCGTGTCCGGTGCGCAGCTCGACGGCCACTTCGTCGAGATCTTCATCCAGGTTCTGGCGGGCAAGGACGTCAAGTTCCGCCACGGCGAGGACGCCGACTTCGACCGCGAGCTTGGGATCGAGAAGCGCGTGCAGGACTACTCGATGCCGATTCCGCACGTCACCGGCAAGCCCTCCGTGGAAGCGGCCGAGTTGGCCGAGCACTAAGCAGCGTCCCGGAGCTCACCCGCGACGCGCTCAGGCGCGACGATGTTGACGTTTACGCCCGTGCCCAGCTCGAACCCCGCGAGCTGTGTGAGGCGCGGCAGGACGTCGATGTGCCAGTGGAAGCTCTCCGCGCCGCGAGGCGCCGTGCGGACCCAGAGGTTGAGCGGCGGAGGGGCGCCGAGCTGCATCCGGAGCCGGTTGAGGCCGCCGTGCAGCAGACGTGCCCCGGTTGCCACGGCGTCAGCGAAGTTGCGCTCGTGCTGCCGCGGAATGAGCTGCAGCTCGTAGGGCATGCGCGCAGCGTGGGGCGCGATCAGAACCGCTTCGTCGTCGACAGCGATCAGGCGCTCGCGCCGACGAACCTCCTCCTGGACCAGATCGCACAGCAGGCAACCGCCCATCGTGCGCGTGTTGTGTGCAGTGAAGCGCTCGCGCTCGCGCGCAACGAGCGTCGGCACGAAGTTCAGCCCGTAGACCTGGGCATGCGTGTGCTCGAGCGACGCCCCCGCAGCTTGGCCTTCGTTGATCATGATGTGCACGTATGCGGAGTCGCTCAGGGCGCGCGCCCGCTCGCGCCAGCCGTCGACAGCGAGCGCCGTTTGCTCGGCCGTCAGGTCGCTCATCGAGCTGAGGTGCTCAGGCGTATGGACGACCACCTCATGTGTACCGCTGGCGGGCGCCGAGGAGAACAGCTGTGGGTCGCCGCGGCCGGCCGCAAGCGGATCCTCGGGATGCTCAGCAGTTCCGTTCTCCGACAGCAACGGGTACTTGTTGGGAACCGCGCGCACCAGCCAACCTGGAGTGTCCGGCTCGCTCCCGTCGGGGCGGAGCGCCCAGGTCTCGGGCGGCGTCCAGCTCTCACGGCCCTCGCACAGCGGGCACTGCTCGCGCGCCTGGGCGTGGACCTCGGACGGCTGAAAGCTGAACGGCCGTTCCGAGCGTTGCGGCGCCAGTACCACCCGCAGGCCCGTGAGCGGGTCGATCCGAAGCTCGGGTGAGGCCTCCACTCAGTCGGGCGGGGGTCCGCCGCCGGCGTTCCGACCGGAATTCCGCGCTACCTCGACAAACGGCTCCAGGAGATCGATCGGAACCGGGAAGATCGTCGTCGAGTTCCGCTCCGAGGCGACTTCGACGAGCGTCTGGAGGAAGCGAAGCTGGATCGCGACCGGGTGCCTGCCGATCGTCGCGGCCGCCTGCGCGAGCTTGTCGGAAGCCTGGAACTCGCCCTCGGCGGCGATGATCTTCGCGCGGCGCTCGCGCTCGGCCTCGGCCTGGCGCGCCATCGCGCGCTGCATCGTCTGCGGGATCTCGACGTCCTTGATCTCGACCGTCGTGACCTTGATGCCCCAGGGCTCGGTCTGCTCGTCGATGATCCGCTGGAGCTCGTCGTTCAGCTTGTCCCGCTCTGACAGCAGCGTGTCGAGCTCGGCGCGGCCGAGTACCGCCCGCAGCGTCGTCTGGGCGATCTGGGACGTCGCAACGAGGAAGTTCTCGACCTGCACGATCGCGTCGTTTGCGTTGACCACGCGGAAGTAGCAGACAGCGGTGACCGAGGCCGGCACGTTGTCGCGCGTGATCACCTCCTGTGGCGGGATGTTGAGCGTGACCGTGCGGAGGTCCACCCGGACCATCTTGTCGATGATCGGGATCAGGAAGATCAGCCCCGGTCCCTTCTGGCCGATCAGGCGGCCGAGGCGGAAGACGACACCGCGCTCGTATTCGCGCAGGACCCGGATCGAGCTCGCGAGCGCGATGAACGCGAAGAAGACGACGACGCCGATGATCGTGAGCACGACCGCCATCAGGGCCTACTCTACTCGCTGCGGTTCTGGTTCTCGGACAGCCGGCGCGACCGTCAGGGTGAGGCCGTCAACGGCCTCCACGACGACTTCCTGACCGGCCTCGAGCGGGCTGTTGTCGGCGGTGTGCGCCCGCCAGAGCGCACCTTTCACGAAGACGTGGCCGACCGGGTCCAGGCGTGACCGCACGACGCCGTGGGCGCCAATCAGCTCCTCTGTGCCCGTATGGACCTTGCGATGCCGCGCCTGCACGGCCTTCGAGATCACCCATGCGAAGAAGCTGCCGAGCATCGCGGCCGTGAAGATCACGACGGGGACTGAGATCTCGTAGGCGTCGTTATTCGTGTTGAAGAGCAGCAGGCCGCCGAAGATCAGCGAGATCACGCCCCCTGCGGCGAGCGCTCCGTGGCTCACGATGAACGCCTCCGCCATGAATAACCCGAAAGCGAGCAGGATCAGGAGCAGCCCCGCGATGTTGATCGGGAGCTGCGCCAGACCGAACAGCGCGATGATCAGCGAAACGGCTCCAATCGCGCCCGGAAGGATCGCGCCGGGATGGAAGAGCTCGAAGCCGAGCCCGATCAGGCCAAGCGTGAAGAGCAGAAAGACCGTGTTCGGGTTCACCAGCAGCTCGAGCAGCTGGAACTTGAAGGGAAGGCTGCGTGACTCGATCCGCGCCCCCTTCGTGTGGAGCGTCTGCGCCTTGGGTCCCTTGACGCGAAACCCATCCAACTCGCGCACGAGCGAGGGGACGTCGGGCGCGATCAGATCGATCAGGTTGCGGCGCTTGGCCTCGGATGCGGGGACGTTCGTCGCCTTCCGGACCATCTCCTCGGCGAGGTCCGGGTTTCGCCCGTGTCCCTCCGCGAGCGCGCGTACGTACGCGGCGGCGTCGTTTCTCACCTTGCGTCCGAGCACCTTGTCCTGCTCGCCGCCGCCGAGCGAGATCGGCGTGGCCGACCCGATGTTGGTCTGAGGGGCCATCGCCGCGACGTCTGCCGCCTCGGTGATGTAAAGACCGGCTGAGGCGGCGCGTGCCCCGTTTGGGTAGACGTAGACCACCACCGGCATCGGCGCCGAAAGGATTCGCTTGATGATCTTGCGCATCGAGTCGTCCAGCCCACCAGGCGTGTCGAGCCGGAAGACCACCATGTAGGCGTGGGCTCGCTCGGCGTCGTCGAGCGCCTCCTCGACCCATTCGGCGGAAGCTGGGTTGATCGTGACGTCCAGATCTATGGACTGGATCAGCGGTGCGTTCGGCGCCGGGTTCTGCGCCGGCGCCGGGTTCCCGGCCCACAGCGCCGCCCCGACCAGCAGGAAGAGAATCCCCAGAGCGCGAACGCGTATCACGTCCTAATTATCGTGTGCCAGTCCCAGGTATTCGAAGGCCTCGGACTGCTCCAGGAAGAAGCGCATGGCCACCACCTTGCCGTCCATCACGGTCCAGACGGCCGCGGGGCGGTGCTCGACCTCGACGCCGTGCCGGCTCGTCCGGGCCTTGACACGTACGAGTGACAGCACCTGATCGCCCACGTCGATCACCTCCTCCAACTCGATGCGATAGCTCTGCCATGGCGAAAGCCAGTCGCGCCAGCCTTCGGCGAACCCGTCGATTCCGTGGTAGCTCAGGCCGGGCCCACCGGTACGGGGCGCCGCGAACAGCACCTCCAGGTCCGGCGAGACGGCGTTCGGGGGTACGCCGAGGGCAGCAATCGGGTTGACGCTTGCAAGGACTTCGACCATGTCGACCTCGCCGGGCAGGATCGTCTTTACGAGCTCGACGTTCTGGTTCGACATCGCATCTCAGAAGTTACTCCGCGGAACACCTCTTCAGCGGGCGTAGCGCGCGATGTCCTGAGCGAGCGCCTCCTCTGAGGAATAGCCACCTTGCTTCAGATATTCCACCGCCCCCTTCCGGTCGTAGAAGACCGTCGTGGGAAAGGAACGATCGCCATGGAAGACCCTTGCGATCTCGCTGTGCGGGTCGAAGAAACTCGGGTAGGGGACGGGGAACTTCTGAAGGAACTTCCGTGCCCCGTCCCTGGAGTCTTCGCCGTCAACGCCCAGAAATGCGATCCGCTTGCCTCGTTTGGTCACCTGCTTCTGGAAGAACGGGAACTCGAAGCGGCAGGGCCCGCACCAGGAGGCCCACTTGTTCACGACGACGGGGTGCCCTCTGAGGTCGGCGATTTGGCGCTGGAATGCGGACGGCCCCCCATCGAGAACCCCGGATCGTGCGTATAGCCGCGCCAGCGCCGGCGGCGCCCCGTCCAGGGCGCGCTCGAAATCTGCTGCCGTTGCAGCGCTTTTTGGCCCGTTTTCCCCACATGCGGCAAGGGCTGCAAGCGAAATTGCAGCTGCGAGGACTGCAAATATCAGCCTGCAGGCCGCCTGCGAGGTCACCGCGAGCAAAGCTACCCGACCGCCGCCGGGGCGGCGCCGGACGGACTTTCGGCACTTGCGCGTGTACTTCCAGTCGCCCCGGTGCTTTAATGTCTTACGTACCCGCGCTCGGGAGGTCGCAGGTCTTGCGAGTCGCGGAGCTGCCGCCGTTATGGAAGTTCTCCTGGGCGGCGGGCCAAGGGGACGAGCGTTGCCGCCGCCGTCGGCGTGCCACGGCGTCCGTTCACTAAGAAGCCTCCAATGGCCAACACGATCCAAGTGGCCGAAAAGGCCACGCACATTCCTTCGCAGGAAGACCTCGAGCGTGTCGAGCAATTCACGCGCGAGCCTTTCCGCGTAGACAACGAATCGCTGACGCCCGGCACGGCGCGACGCCGTGCATTCGACGCCGCGCTCGCGGAGATCGAGGCCGGCCGCGAGCATCCGAGCGTCGAGTGGCGGCAGCAGTACTCGCTCATGCTCGGGCTCGAGCGCCTGCTGTCCGAGGACGAGCCGAAGCTCGTCGACGGCACGGTGCTGTCGGCGCACCAGGTCGACGCCCTCTCGGGCACGCTCACCGCGCTGATCGCCGAGGCCGAGCGGCAGAACGGCAACGGGGTGCAGGTCCAGGACGAGTACGACGAGGACGAGGAGCCCGACGACGAGCTCGACGAAGACGACGACGACTGGCCGCCCGACGCCGGCACCAATGGGAACGGCGAGCTGGACGAGGAGGAGGAGCAGCTTCCGGAGCAACCGGAGGACCCCGGTGCGGCCAGGCGGTTCTGGTTCGAGCACGCGACTGGCGCCGGCAAGACGGTGGCCGCGCTCGGCTTCGTCGAGGCATCGCGGACAGGCGGCATCCTGATCCTCACCCACCGCCGCAACCTCGTCGACCAGTTCCTCGGCGAGTTGCGCGACCGCGGGTACGCCGGCCGCATCTCGCCGGCGCTGCTGAAGCGGCAGGACCGTGCCGACGGACCCGTGACGGTCGAGACCTATCAGTGGTTCGTGCGCAACGCCGGCAACATCTCGGACGCGTACGCGATCGTGATCTGCGACGAGGCGCACACCGCGCTCGGCGAGAAGACGAGCGCCTCGATCCGGCGCTGGCAGGGCCCCGTCTTCATCGGTATGACCGCGACCGGTGCGCTGATCGCCCGCCACGTCACCGACCTCTTCCCGACGCAGACCAGCCGCTTCGATCTCGCTCAGGCAGCCCGCAGAGGCGTGATCGCGCCCTTGCGATGCGTGCGGATCCCGCCCGGGCCGAACGTCAGGACGCTCGCGAAGGTGCCGCTGCGCCGCGGTGAGGTCGACCAAGACTTCGATCAGGAAGAGCTGGCCGCGCTGCTCGACCAGGGCCCGTTCAACGCGGCGATTGCAGACCTCTATCGCGTGCGTTTCAAGCACATGCCGGGGATCGTCTACAGCGCCGGCGTCAAGCACGCGACGAACGTCGCAAAGGCGTTCAAGGCCGCCGGCATGAAGGCGGAGGCGGTATCAGGCGAGACGCCCAAGCGCGAGCTTGCCCGCATCCTCGCGGCCTTCGAGCGCGGCGAGGTGGACGTGCTCGTGAACGCGATGCTGCTCGCGGAAGGCTGGAACTCACCGCGCGCGACGCTCTGCATGCACCTGGCCCCGACTGCCTCGCGGCGTATCTACCAGCAGCGCGTGGGGCGCGTGACGCGCCGCAATCCCGGCAAGGAAGCAGGGATCGTGGTCGACTTCGTGCATCCCGCGACGACGCACGACGAGCCGATCATCACGTTGCACAAGCTTCTCGACCGCGACGTCTACCGCGGTGGCGCGATCGTCGTCGGTCCCGTTCGCCGCGGCCGCGGTCGCCGGCTGCGCGTCGAGCGACGCATCGTTCCAGTCACCGACGATTATGAGCGGCGCTGGCGCGTGTTCGAGCGCGAGCTCTGGCGCATTGCGGTCGAGTATCTGTCACCCGAGGAGCAGCACGCCTGGGCCGCCCTTGCGGGCGCGCGCGTGACCGCGAACGGGTGGCGCCGCGCGAAGGCCACTCTCCATCACGATGCGACGGGCGAGTTGCGGCGCCGGTTCCTGCTCGAATGCGTGAGACGCAACCGCAACCCGCAGCTTCGCCAGCGGGCGCTGGCCGAGATCGCCGCCCGCCGTGACGCCGAGGGCTTCGACGAGGCAATCGAGATCATCGGCGGCTGGTCGCGAGAGGAGCGGCGCGAGGGCGCCAAGACGATGCTGCAGGCGCTCGCCGAACGCCGGATCGGTCGTCGTGACCAGGCGCAGGCCTGGTTGTGGCGCCTGGCCGAGTATTCCCGCGACGTGCACGAGGAATACGCGGTTCAGCGCTGGCCCGAGACCAAGCGCCTGCTCGGGCTGCTGGTGAACTCCTCCGGCGCGGCCCATGGCCGAAATGCCCGGCGCCTGGTGCACGCCTCGCGGAAGCACGACCGCCGCCTCGCCGCGGCATTGCTCGCGGCGGCGCTCGGCCACACCCCGGAGGCGGAGGAGGTGCTGCGGGGGGCGCGGAACCGCATGGCGCGCAAACCCTCGGCGCTCGCGCGTGAGTTGGTGCGCAACTTCCCGAAGGGCAAGCGCCGCCGCAAGAGCCGAACGAGTCGCTCGGCTGCAGCGGCCGCCACCAAGAACGGCCGCGTGGCCGCGGCAGAGGCGATCGAGGCCGTCGACTCGCCGGAGACCGGTGAGCTGATCGACCCGGCAGAGCTCGCCGATGGCGGGATGTCGGTCGTCGACGCGCCGGAGGATTAGGCCGATTAGCCACCCAGGTGGACTTCGCCCGCCGCGAGCGCGTGCCGCTCGCCGTCGGCGGTGAACACCACCAGCTTCCCATCGTCGTCGATCCCGCTTGCCTCACCGGCGAGCGAGCGGTCGCCGCTGACCCAGGTGATCGCCCTGCCGGCGAGCGCGTCGCGCGTTCGGTAGGCGCTCAGGAGCCGGTCATGGCCGGCGTCGAGCCATTCGGAGAGCTCTTCGAGGACCGCAGCCAGGGCGGGCTCGCGGCCGGACTCGGCGCCCGTCGCGATTCGCAGCGACGTCGCGGTGTCACGCAGGTCGGAGGGCAGGTCGTCCTCGGTCGTGTCGACGTTCAGCCCGATCCCGAGCGCGGCCCATCCTTCCTGTGGCCGCGCCTCGACCAGGATGCCGGCCGCCTTGCGCCCGTCGATCCAGACGTCGTTCGGCCACTTCACCGCGGCACGGCCGGGTGCGACGCGCTCGCAAGCGCGGCAGACCGCGACCGCCGCGGTCAAGGGCAGCAGCGCCAGCGCATCGGCGCTGGGGCGCACGACGATCGAGATGGTCAGCGACAGGCCGGGCGGCGCCGTCCAGCTGCGCCCTTGGCGACCGCGGCCGGCGGTCTGCTCGTCGGCGATGACGACCGTCCCGTGCGGCGCGCCGCCTGCCGCCAACTCGCGCGCCAGGTCGTTCGTGGAACCGGTCACGTCGAGGTGCACGATCGGCCCGCGCAGCGGATTCACGCCGGCGGCCGGCGTCAGCCGTCCCACGGCCTCAGCGTGACTTCCGAGCCGGGCACGGCCGCGAGCGCCTCGGCCGCGCTGGCGCCGTTCAGCGCCAGCGCAATTTCCAGGCTCGAGTCCTCGTATAGGACCGCCTCGCCCATGGGAGCATCCGCGAACGTGCGTCCGAGAACGGCGCGGACGCGTTTTGTTCCCGCGGTCACGCTCAGGAGGTCGCCCGGCGAGAAACTCGCGTTCTGCATGTGCTCGCGGCTGAGATTCAACTGAAGGTTGCCGAAGCGGTCGACTGCCAGCACCGTCGCCCGGATCTCCCGCGCACCGACGCTCGGGCGCGGCAGCTCGAGGTGCGCGACCTTGTCGGGCGAGATCAAGCTGCCGGCCTCCTCGATTGGCGTCTCGAGCGCCAGGTGCGCCGCCACGGGCGCGAACAGGTCGCGGCCGTGAAAGGTGGCCGAGAGCGGCTCGAGGCGATACGGGCTGTCCGAGATGTCGATGACCACGTCGATGCCGCCGGACTGCTCGATCGAGGGCCACAGCAGGCCGTTGTCGGGCCCGACGAACTGCTGCCCGTCCCGACAGCGCACGGCGAGCGGTCGCCGTGTGGTGCCGACCTTCGGGTCGACGACTGCCAGGTGCACGCCTTTGGGCAGATACGGCAGTGCGCCTCGAAGCGCGAGTGAGCCCGCCCTGACGTCCTGTGGCGGGAGTCCGTGGGTGAGATCGATCACGGTCGCGCCGGGTGCGATTCGCGCGATCACGCCGTGGCACACGCCCACGAACTCGTCCCGGTACCCGTAGTCGGAGAGAAAGGTGATCGGCAGCATCGGGGCTAGCCCGGCGCCGCGGCATCGTCCAGCAGCGCGGCCACGAGGCCGTCGATGTCATGACGCTCGGCCTCGACGTCGACGCGGACCCCGAGCTCGCGTGCGGTCTCGCTCGTCACCGGCCCGATCGAGACCACCCGCGCGGTGTCGGGCAGCCCGTCTCGGCCCTGGAGCGCCTCGACGAAGTTGCGAACCGTCGAGGAGCTCGTGAACGTGACGTAGTCGGCCTCGGCGATCGCAGCTCGCTCGCGCTGGCCGAGCTCACCTCGGACTGTCTCGTACAACGCGACGACATCGACGGTGGCACCGGCCTTCTCGAGCTCGTCCGGCAGGACGTCGCGGGCCTCTGCGGCACGCGCGATCAGGACTCGTCGCCCATCGACGCCCAGGTCGACGAGCGCGGAAGCAAGCGACTCGGCGATCGAGCGCTCCGGCACGAGGTCGGCGCGCAGCCCATGGCGAGCAAGCGCGTCCGCGGTCCCCGGTCCGATTGCGGCAACTGTCGTGCCTGCGAACGCCCGTGCGTCGTGACCCGCGGCCGCGAGCGCTTCGAGCAAGAGCTCGGCGCCGTTGGGGCTCGTGAGGCAGACGATGTCGAACTCCCCGGCCCCCACCGCCGCAATCGCGCGTGCGACGCCGGCCTCCTCCAGACGCGCCTCAATCCGAATCGCCGGCGCTTCGACGACCTCTGCGCCGAGCTCCGTCAGCTTTTTAGCAAGGCCGCTCGCCTGCGCTCGCGCACGTGTGATCACGACTCGCCGTCCGAAGAGCGGCGTGCTTTCGAACCACGCGAGGCGCTCTCGAAGCTCGGCAACCGGTCCCACCACCGCGAGAGCCGGAGGCTGGATGCCGTGGTCTCTGACGCGATCCGCGATTTCGGCGAGCCGGCCACACACGATGCGTTGTCCCGGCAGCGTGCCGCGTTCGATCACCGCCGCGGGCTCGTCAGGCGAACGGCCGTGTTGGATCAGGCTGGTGATGACTCCCCCGAGCCTCTTGACCGCCATGTAGACGACGAGCGTGCCCGGAAAGGCGGCGATCGCCTCCCAGTCGAGCGCGCTGTCCGGTTTCGTCGGATCCTCGTGCGCCGTCACGAATGCGACCGCGGACGCGCTCTCGCGATGTGTGACGGGGATGCCCGCGTACGCGGGTGCGGCCACGCCCGCGGTCACGCCCGGCACGACTTCGAATGCGATGGCGGCTTGTCGCAACGCCTCGGCTTCCTCGCCACCTCGCCCGAACACGAATGGGTCGCCGCCCTTCAGGCGAACAACGTGCCGGCCCGTCTCAGCGAGCTCGACGAGTAGCCGGTTGATGTCCACCTGGTTCATGGAGGCGTTTCCTGGACGCTTGCCGACATAGATCTGCTCAGCGTCCGGCCGGGCACCTTCGAGCAGCTCACGCGGGATCAGACGGTCGTAGACGATCGCGTCGGCGCGCGCGATCAACTCCAGTGCGCGCACAGTCGCAAGGCGCGGATCTCCAGGTCCCGCCCCGACCAGGTAGACGATTCCCGTTTCGCTCACAAGTCGAGACTACGCACTCGAAGCGCGGCGCAGGAGCGCACGGGCCCCGGCGGCGAGCATCCGCTCGCCGAGCAACTCGCCGAGCGTCACTGGTTCGGCGGCTTCTCCCTCGACGCTGTCCGTGATCCATTCGCTTCCGTCTGGCAGTCCGGCGTATGCGAACGCACGGAGCTTCCCGTCGCTGATCTCAGACGATGCGCCCACCGGAGTCCTGCAGCTGGTGTCGAGCATCGCGACGATCGCGCGCTCGCATTCGAGGCGCGCACGCGAAGGCGCGTGATCGAGCGCGGTGACTGCCGCCGCGGTGCGAGCGTCTCCCTTTCGCACTTCGAGCGCGAGCATTCCCTGGCCGGGCGCCGGTACGAACCGGCGCTGCTCGAGCAGGGCGTCGGCCTCGTCCTCCCGCCCCAGACGGCGAAGGCCCGCGAGCGCAAGCACGATCGCCTCGTACCGCCCCTCGCTGAGCTTCCGGAGACGGGTGTCCACGTTTCCGCGCAACTCGGCCACTTCGAGGTCGGACCGGATCGCAAGCAGAAGCGAGCGCCTCCGCAGGCTCGAGGTGCCGACGCGCGCGCCTTCCGGTAGGCCGTCGAGCGAGCTCGCGCCCACCAGCGCATCACGCGGGTCCTCGGCAACCGGGACCGCCGCGATCTCGAGTCCCTCGGGCACGCGGCCGGGCACGTCCTTTGCGCTGTGCACGGCGAGATCCACCTTCTCTGCGAGGAGCGCCTCCTCGATCTCCTTGACGAACCGCGACTTGTCCTCCACGACACTCGTGCTGCGGTCGCCTGACGTCGTGATCGGCACGAGCTCCGCCTCGACCTCGAGTGCCTCCGCCACGGCGCGCGCCTGCGCCAGCGCGAGGGCGCTACCCCGTGTACCTATCAGCAGCGGCTCGCTCAGCGGCGGCCGCGGTTACGTGCGCGCCTGAGCGGCGTGACGCTCGCATCCTGTTTCGGCTCTTCGCGTGACTGACCGGGAGCGGTCTCGAATGCCGACCGCGATTCGGCATCCAGCCCGAAGAGCTCGCGCAGCGCCTGTACGTACGCGTAGGTGCGCTGGTCGTCGCCCCGCGCCTTCAGACGCAGCGTAGGCTCGCGCAGCAGCCGCTTGACGATCGTGGCGGCGACAAGCTCGAGCCGCTCGCGGTCGACGTCCCCGAGCGACTGCCAGCGAGGGTCGTTCTCGGCGAGCACTTGCTTGATGACCGCCTCTCCGCGCTCGTGCAGCGCGGCGATCGTCGGCACGACGTCGAGCGTGCCGAGCCACCGGCCGAACCGATCGAGCTCGTGATCGAGCAGCGCCTCGGCCCGCCGCGCCTCGGCCTCACGGCCGGAGAGCCGGCGCTCCACCATCCGCTGGAGATCGTCGATGTCCTTCAGGAAGACACCATCGAGCTCGGCCACAGTCGGATCGATGTCCCGCGGGACCGCGATGTCGATCAGGAGCAGCGGGCGGCCGCCGCGAGCCTCGATCACCGACGCAAGCTCCTCGCGCTCGACGATGTGATGCGGGGAGGCGGTCGAGGACAGCACGATGTCTGCCTTCTCCAGCTCGGAAGGCAGCATGTCGAAGCGGATCGCCTGGCCGCCGAAGCGCTGCGCCAGCCCGATCGCGCGGTCGTAGTGGCGGTTTGCGACGAAGACCGACTGTACGCCGCGCTCGGCCAGCTCGCGTGCTGTCAGCTCACCGGTCTCGCCTGCACCGATCACGAGCGCGCGCCGGCCGTCCAGGTCTCCGAGCGTCTCCTGCGCCAGCTGGACCGCGACCGAGGACACCGAGACGCTGCCCGATCCCACCCTCGTCTCTGTTCGAACGCGCTTGCCCGCGGCCAGCGCCTCGCGAAACAGGCGATTCATGAACGCGCTCGTCGTGTTCTCCACGAGCGCGAGCTCGTAGGCCCGCTTGACCTGCCCCTGGATCTCGGCCTCGCCGACGATCATCGCGTCGAGCCCGGCCGTGACCCTGAACAGATGCCTCGCCGCTTCCATGTTGCGCAGCGAATACAGGTGTGACACGAGCTCGGTCGGGCGGATATCGGATTCGCGCGCCAGGATCCCGAGCGCGGTCGTCTCCGCCTCGACGTCGTCGCCGACCACGAGGTACAGCTCGGTGCGGTTGCAGGTGGACAGTGCGACCGCCTCGTGCACCTGCTCGGTGGACACGAGCTCGCGCAATACTCCCGC
>JBKOZI010000115.1:0-22952 GCA_046725795.1 Actinomycetota bacterium | reverse complement strand
CACGTACTCCTCGCTCAGGTCGCAAAAGAACAGCTCAGTTTCGGCGTCGCCGCTGGGAAGGCGCAGCTCGATCTCGACCTCCGCCTGCCGCATCGCATCGTCCAGCCGCTGCCGCTCGGCTTCCGTCAGCGAAAGGTCGTCTCCTCCCCGTACGAGGGAGACTCCCTCGATCGCCAGGTCGAGCTCGCCGGAGCCGTTCGTGAGCGCCTGCCCCGCGGCCTGGAGGATCCGCCCCCAGTTCGGGTCGGCGCCGTGAAGCGCGCACTTGACGAGGGGCGAGTTGCCGACGGACCGGGCGACCGCCTCCACCTCGGCGGCCGGGCCGCGCACGGCCAGGCGTGCGACGCGAGTCGCGCCTTCGCCGTCTGCGACGATCTCGAGCGCGAGCTGGCGAAACAACGCTTCGAGCGCCGCCGCAAACGCCCGCTCCTGGCCGCTATCCGGTTCCACCACCCGGCCCAAAGCACCGCTTGCGAACATGAACAGCGAGTCGCTGGTGGAAAGTCCGCCGTCCACCGTGATCCGGTCAAAGGACCGCGAGGTGGCGTCGCGCACGAGCCGTGCCAGCGTCGCCTGGTCGATTGCAGCGTCGGTCTCGACGAAGCACAGCATCGTCGCGAACGAGGGCGAGATCATCCCCGCGCCCTTGCACTGGGCGCTCAGCAGCACCGGCCCGTCCGGGAGCTTCACCTCCAGACAGGCGCGCTTGGGACCGCGGTCGCTGGTGAGGATCGCCTCCGAGAAGTCTCCGCCGCCCTCGGGCGCGAGCGCCGCGCGCGCCCGCTTGACCCCCCCGAGGATCCTGTCGCGCTCGAGCTGCACGCCGATCACGCCCGTCGACGCGACGCCCACGCGGGCCGCCTCGACGCCGAGTTCCGCGGCCACGGTGTCGGCCATCGCCTGAGCAACCTCGACCCCGCGCTCGCCGGTGCCGACGTTGGCGTTACCCGCATTGACGGCGACGCCGCGCAGCCGGTCGAGGTCGGCTGCGCGCGACACCTTCACGGGTGCTCCGGCGACCGCGTTGCGCGTGAAGAGCGCGGCGGACGTAGCGCCGTCGTTGTCGCACACCAACACCCCCACGTCGAGGCGGCCCGAGGGCTTCGACCCCGTCGCAACCCCGGCAGCACGGAACCCCGCCGGCAACCGCCCGGGATCGAGCTCGGCGACACCCGCGGGGCATGCGACCCAGCGCGAACGGAAGAAGGTCTCCACCTGCGTCGTCACGTGAGGCCCGCACCTTCGTCGAGGCCGAGCATCACGTTCAGGTTCTGGATCGCCTGCCCGGCGGCGCCCTTCCAGAGGTTGTCGATCGCGCAGAAGACCAGGGCCCGGCCCCCGGGCTCCACGAGCGTATGAATCCGTGCGATGTTCGTGTCACGCACGTCGCGCACCCCGGGCGGCCGGTCCGCGAGCTCGACGAACTGCTCGGCGCCGTAAGCGTCCCGAAAAAGCTCGGAGAGCTCCTCGCCCGCGAGCTCGCGCGCCGGCATCACGTAGCAGCTGGCGAGCAGGCCCTGGTCGAGCGGCAGGAGGTGCGGAGTGAAGGTCGGGCGCACGTCACAGCCGAGGGCGGCAAGCTCCTGGTCGATCTCGGGACCGTGCCGGTGGCCGGTCTCGGCGTAGGGCGTGACATTCTCGTCCACCGAGACGAAATGCGTGGTGTCGGTGGCGCCCCGGCCCGCGCCCGAGACGCCGCTCTTCGCGTCGACGACCGCGTCGGCGATCAGGCCCTCCCGCGCGAGCGGTGCAAGCGCGAGGATCGCAGCCGTCGAGTAGCAGCCGGGGTTCGCGACGATCGGCGCGCGCGCGATCTCCTCACGGTGCAGCTCGGTGAGGCCGAAGACCGCCTCGGCCTGCAGCGCGGGCGCGCCGTGGGAGCCGTACCAACGTTCGTGCAGCCGGAGATCGTGCAGCCGGAAGTCGGCCGAGAGGTCCACGATGCGCAACCCGCGCTCGCGCAGCTCGGCCACGACCGCGGCCGCCGCGCCGTGCGGGTAGGAGACAAAAGCCACATCGGCGCGGTCGGCGAGCCGGTCGGCGTCGAACTCCTCGAGCTCGAGCGGGACGCGATACCGCGGATAGAGATCGTCGAGGCGCCGGCCGACCTCGCTTCGAGCCGTGACCGCCTCGAGCGCCACGTTCGGATGGCCCCACGCGATCGCGGCCGCGAGCGCGCCCGCGAAACCCGATGCGCCGACCACGCAGGCACGCGCGACCGGCTCGCCGTCGAGCGGCTGCGGAACGGTTGCTTCCTGAGGCCGAGGACCACTAGCCACGCAGCGTCCCTCCCACTTCCTGTGCGAGGCGAGCCTCGATCCTCGCCCTGATCGCCGCTACGTCCTCGTCCGTCAGGGTCCGCTCCGGCGACTGGAACTCGAGCCGGAGCGCGAGCGACTTGTTTCCTTCACCGACCTGCTTGCCGCGGTAGACGTCGAAGATCCTGACCGACCGCAGCTCGCGGCCGGCCGCGCCCCGGACGCAGTCGACCACGGTCTGTCCCTCGATCGCCTCGTCGACCACCACTGCGATGTCCTCGTATACGGGTGGATAGGTGATGAGGTCCACGTAGCGTCGCTCCGCCTTTTCCGCAGCGGTGAGCGCGAGTCCGAGATCGATCTCGAACACGGCGGGCGGGCGCTCCAGGTCCTCGAGCCCGAAGTCGCGGGCGACCAGCGGGTGCACCTCGCCGAGATAGCCCGCGTCCTTCGTGCCGATCAGGACCTCGGCCGCGCGGCCGGGATGGAGAAAGGCGGGGCCGCCGTCGACCAGGCGCCAGTCCACGCCCAGCCCCTCGAGCAGGCCCTTGAGCAGGCCCTTCACCACGTAGAAGTCCGGCACCTGAGCCTCCGAGCGCCAGGTCTTGGGCGTGAATTCGCCGGCGAGCATCACGCCGAGGTGAAGGCGTTCTTCGGGAAGCTCATCCGGGCCGTTGGACAGGAACACGCGACCCGTCTCGAAGAGCCGGAGCGAGCGCTGGTCGCGGTCCACGTTGTGCTGCACCGTCGCCAGCAGGCCGGGCAGGAGCGTGGTGCGCATCGCGGACTGGTCCTCACTCAGCGGATTCGCGATCAGCAGCGCGCGCGTGCGGGCGTCATCCGGCGGCAGGCGCAGCTTTGCGATCACCGCCGGTGAGACGAAGCTGAAGGTTACGACCTCGCTCAAGCCCCGCCCGCGGAGAAGGTCTGCGGCCGTGCGGCGCAACTTCTGAGCAGTGGTCAGCCCTCCGACCGCTCGCTCGCGCGCGGGCAGCGTCGTCGGCAGCCGGTCCAGACCGTGGACGCGCGCGACCTCCTCGATCAGGTCGGCCTCGCGTTGGATGTCGCCGTCACGGAAGTACGGCACCTCGACGTCGAGATCGCCGTCCGCGGGCTGGACACCAAATCCGAGGCGCTCCAGGATCGCAGCGGAGTCCGCCGGCTCGATCCGCTCGCCGAGCAGCCGCTCGACCCGCGCCGTGCGAAGCACGATCCGCCGCAGCGGCGACACAGGTTCAGCAACGTCGACCGTGCCGGGCACCATGCTTGCGCCGCACAGCTCGACCATCAGCCGCGCCGCGAGTCGCTGCGCGGCCATGGCGAGCTCAGGGTGGAGCTGCCGCTCGAACCGAGCGCTGGCCTCGGTCCGGAGCCCAAGCTTCGTCGAGGTCTCGAGGATGTTCGGGCCGTTCCAGGTGGCGGCCTCCATCGCGACGCGCGTGGTCGCATCGGAAACCTCGCTCGCGGCACCGCCCATGACCCCTCCGATGCCGGTGGGTCCGTCGGCATCGCGGACGAGCACGACATCGGAATCGAACACGCGCTCCTCGCCGTCGAGCGTCACGAGCCGCTCGCCGTCACGGGCGCGGCGCACGTCGAATGCGGGCCCGGCGACGCGGTCCAGGTCGTATGCGTGCATTGGCTGGCCGATCAGGTGCATGACATAGTTGGTGATGTCGACGACGTTGTTGATCGGGCGCTGGCCGATCGCCATCAGTCGCGCCTTCAGCCACAGCGGCGACGGGCCGACCTCGACGTCGGTGAACACGCGGACGCTGAAACGCGGGCATAGCTCGGGGTCCGAGACGGTCACCGATACCAGCTCGTCGGCACGCCCGTCGCCCTCCGCGGGGGCGTCCTCGTCCGTCGGGTCAGGCGCTAGCGGCGCCGCGGTGACGGCGTGCACTTCGCGCGCAATCCCGTAGACGCACATGTTGTCGGGACGATTCGGGCTGATCTCGAGCTCGAGCACGTCGTCGCCGAGCGTCACGTAGCGGCCCGCCTCCTCGCCGGCTTCGGGCCCCTCCGGAAGCACCATGATTCCCTCGCTGTCGACACCGAGCTGGACCTCGGTCTCCGACAGGATCATGCCGTCCGAAGTGACCCCGCGGAGCTGGGCCCGCCCGAGCTTCGTGCCGTCCGGCAGCACCGCTCCCGGGAGCGCCACGAGCACGGTCTCGCCCGGCGCGACGTTGGGCGCCCCGCACACGATCGTGCGCATGTCCGAGCCGGCGAGCTGCACGCTGCAGACCCGCAGGCGTTCCGCGTCCGGGTGCTGGTCGGCACTCATCACCTTGCCGATCCGGAAGAAGCCCGCATTGCCGTCCCGGGAGGGCACGCCGACCCGCACGATCCGCTCGAGCTCGGTCCCGCTCGCCGAGAGGCGCTCGCCGATCTGCTCGGACGACAGCCCCGGATCGCAGTACTCCTTCAGCCAGGCGACAGGGATTTTCATCGGCACCTAAAACTGCTCCAGGAAGCGCAGGTCGTTCTCGAAGAACATCCGCAGGTCCGGCACGCCGTGCTTCAGCATCGCGATCCGCTCGACGCCCATGCCGAACGCGAAGCCCTGGATGCGTTCGGGGTCGTAGCCGTTGTCCCCCACGAACCCGAACACGTTCGGGTCGACCATGCCGGCGCCCATGATCTCGATCCACCCGGAGCCCTTGCACAGCGAGCAGAGCGAGCCGTCCGGCTTGCGGCCGGAGGCGTTGCACGCGAAGCACGAAACGTCGACCTCGACGCTCGGCTCGGTGAACGGGAAGTAACCGGCGCGCAGGCGCACCTGCTCCTGCTTGCCGAACGTCGCACGGGCAAATTCGAGCAGCGTCCCCTGGAGGTCCGCCAGCGTGATGCTCTCGTCCACGGCCAGACCCTCGACCTGCGTGAACATCGGCGTGTGAGTCGCGTCGGAGTCACGCCGGTAGACGACGCCCGGGACGATGATGTAGATCGGCGGCCCTTGCTCCTCCATCGCCCGGATCTGCATCGGCGACGTGTGCGTGCGCAGGAGCACCTCGTCCGAGAAGTAGAACGTGTCGTGCTCTCTTCGCGCGGGATGGCCCGGCGGGATGTTCAGCGCCGTGAAGTTGTAATAGTCGAGCTCGACCTCCGGGCCCTCCACGACCCGGTAGCCCATGCCGACGAAGACGTCCTCGATCTCCCGGCGCGTCTGCGTGAGCAGATGGAGATGCCCGGGGTCGAGCGGGTCCCCGGGCAGCGTCACGTCGATGCCCTCGGTCCGGAGACGCTCTTCAAGCGCGCTGCTGCCAAGCGTGTCCGCCTGCTCGGCGATCAGCGTTTCGAGCCTGCGCCGCAGCTCGTTGCCGCGCTTTCCCACCTCCGCCCGCTCCTCTGGCGGAAGGCTCGGCAGTGCGCGGAGAATTTGTGTGAGCTCGGACTTCCGGCCCAGATAGCGCACCCGCAGCTGCTCGACCTCCTCCGGCGAGCTCGCCCCCCGGAGCGTCCCCTCGGCCTCCTCGGCGAGGCCGTCGAGGCGCCCGAGCGCCTGCCCGGGCTCGATGTTGGGGGACTCAGTCACGGGTCGGCGACAGTCTATGGACGGCGCTTTCGTAGAGGCAGAGGGTCGCCGTCATGGCGACGTTCAGTGACTCGGCGCCGTCCGCGGCGAGCGGGATGTGGGCGATCTCGTCGCAGGCGTCGATGACCGGCTCGGGCAGCCCGTCGCGCTCCGCGCCCAGCACGAAGAGCGCCGGCGTGGCGAGGTCGAGGTCCCGCAGGACCTGTCCCGCGGCGGGCACGAGCGCGACGGTCCGGAGCCCCAGGGCCTCGCGAGCCTCGTCGAGCGCAGCGCGCCTGACCGGGACCGCGAAGATCGCACCCATGCTGGCCCGCACGGCCTTCGGCCCGAACGGGTCAGCGGTCCTCTCGCTCAGCATCACGGCGTCCGCCCCGAACGCGTGGGCCGCGCGGAGCACCGTGCCCACATTGCCGGGGTCGGAGACATCGTGAAGGTACACCGCGCTGGAGATCGCGCGGCCCAGTGCCCCGGTTTCCGGCAGCCCGAACACGCCGATCACACGGGAGCCCGAGCCGAGACTGCTGACGGCCGAGAGGGCGTCTGCGGTCACCTCGACGTGCTCGGCGCCCTCGGGGAGCGAGAACGGCAGGCCCGCGCCGCTCACAGAGAACACCGACTTCGGTGTCACCCCATGCCGCAGTGCCTCCGCGACCAGGTCCTCGCCCTCGGCCACGAACACGCCCTGCTCGCGGCGGTGCTTGCGCTCCTGGAGGCGCCGTAGCTCTCTGAGCTTCTGATTTCGCTTGCTGGTTATGACACTCATAAGGAAAGGGAATAAAGAAAGGCTGCGGTCATAAAAAAGGGCGGAACCCCTGAGGCCCGCCCGAAAGAGTTTGTCGCTTCGATCCTTTGCTTCAGGATCCCGCGGCGGTCACCTCCCGGGCTTCCTTGGCTCGCTCGGCAAATCGGCGGAAGGTCTCGGGATCGCGCACGGCGATCTCGGCGAGCATCTTCCGGTTCAGCTCGATACCACTCTCGCGCAGCCCCGCCATCAGCTGGCTGTAGGAGAGGCCCTCCCGGCGTGCGGCAGCGTTGATGCGCACGATCCAGAGGGAACGGAAGTCCCGCTTGCGCGTCCGCCGGTCGCGGTACGCGTAGGACTCCGACTTCATGACCTGCTCCTTGGCGCGACGATAGCTCGAATGCTTCTCGCCGCGGTAGCCCTTGGCGCGCTCGAGCACGGCGCGGCGCTTCTTGCGCGCGTGGACAGAGCGCTTTACGCGGGTCACTTCTTCCGCCCTCCACCGGCGAGCAGCCGCTTCACCTCTGCCTCATCGCTCTTGGCGACCTCGACCGGCCGCCCGAGCCGGCGCTTGCGCTTGGCGTCCTTCTTTCCCAGGTTGTGCGAGGTGAAGGCGTGCCGCGCGCGAATCCGCCCGGTGCCGGTCTTGCGAAAACGCTTCTTCGCGCCGGAGTGGGTTTTCATCTTCGGCATGGCCGCCTATTGAAGCAGATGCAACCTGCGTGTCCGGTGACGCAGCCCGCTATGTTCGGGCGTGGAGGATCGCGATGCGAAGGCTCGTACAGACCGCAATGCCGGCAGCGGCGGGAGCGCTGTTGCTGTTTTCCGCCACAGGCCTGGCGGCGCGTATCTCCGGCACCAACCGGAGCGACAGCATCAAGGGGACCAACGGCCACGACGTCATCAAGGCGCGTGGTGGCAACGATCGCGTCCGCGCCCTCAACGGCGAGGATCTCGTGTTCGCGGGGCGCGGCGCAGACCGCGTCTCGGGCGGAAGCGGCGACGACACCGTGGCGGGGGGCGCCGGGCCGGACGTCGACGTGCTCTTCGGCAACCGCGGCGAGGACGTGCTTCGCGGCGGCTCGGGCAACGACTCCCTGAACGGCGGCTCGGGCGAAGACCGGGTCTTCGGCAATCTGGGAAACGACACGGTCGAAGGCACCTCCGGGGCCGACTTCATCGCGGGAAACGAGGGTGAAGACAGCCTGAGTGGTGGAGATCCCGGCCCGGATCAGATCTTCGCGGGCCCGGACAGCGACACGGTTCGAGGCGGCGGGGGCGGCGATCGGCTGCACGGAGGCAACGGCAACGACGAGGTGCGCGGCAACGCCGACAACGACCAGATCTCGGGAGGCAGGGGCGACGACAAGCTGCTCGGGGACTCCGGCCGAGACACCCTCTACGGAAACGCAGGTGTGGACGAGTTGTTCGGGGGAGCCGGGAACGACTCGCTGTGGGCGCTCGCCGGAGCCGACGCCGCCTTCCCCGGTGGCGATCTCGTCCACGGTGAGACCGGGAACGACACGATTCACACCCGCGACAACGAGCCCGATGCCGTCGACTGCGGAGCCGGAACGGACACGGCTCTCCTGGATCTGGTCGACATCGTCTTCGACGCGAGCCCGGCGAACCCGAAGGGCTCGTGTGAGACCGTCAGGCGGAGGGCGCCGCGCGCGACCGAGGACACGCAGGAGAACAAGCGGGAGTCCCCGCCGGAGGACGCGCTGCAACGCTAGGGAACCGGCGCGCCGCTCCTCGCGCAGCCGTATCGTGCGCCCAATCGTTGGCAGGGGTACTGCTAACCATCGGGGCGGTCGTCTTCGACCGCCCCGGTCGCGTTCAGGGCGTAGACGTCGAACTCCTCGACCCGGCCGCGGAAGGGCAGCAGGCGTTGCCCTGAGGGCGTGAAGCCCGCCTTGCGCGCGACGGCGTGCGAGGGCCGGTTCGGCGGCAACACGTGGATCTCCACCACGGGCAGCGGCAGCTGCTCCAGCGCCCATCCCGCGAGCAGGGTCACGGCCCGGGTGGCGACTCCCTTCGCCCTCGCGGGAGCGGCAACCCAATACCCGATCTCGCCGTGCAGCGCGGGGCTGTCGTGGATCTCCAGGCCGACCGACCCGAGCAGCTCGCCGTCGGGGACGCCCGTGATCACGAGGTGATAGGCGGTCCCCGCTCGGAGCATGCTGTCCGCGAGCGCGATCCAGGCGAAGGCGTCGTCCTTCGTGTACGGCGAACGGATCCGTGTCCAGCGCGGAATCTCGGGATCGGCAACCGACTCCGCGATCCAGCCGGCATCTCCGTCGCGCGGAGGCCGCAGTCTCACGACGCCGTCGCTCAGCCCCGCGGGCGGGAACGCGATCCCGCCCCGTGCGTCTATTCGACCGGGGCGGCGCGCTCGGGCGCGGGCTCGCTCGCGGCCCCGGAGCCGTTGCCCTCCGGAGCCTGCTTGGGCGGTGCTTCGTCCGCGCTTGGCGATGCCTCGCGCCGGCTGGGCGGGGGCGCCTTCACCGGGGCCAGGATCATCGTCATGTTCCGGCCCTCCTGGTTGGGCTGCTGCTCGATCACGCTGAGCTCGGCAAGTTCGCCGGCGAGCTTTCGAAGAAGCGCTTCGCCCCGCTCAGGGTGCGCCTGCTCGCGACCGCGGAACATGATCGTGACCTTGACCTTGCTGTGGTCCCTGAGGAACCGCAGGATGTGACCCTTCTTGGTCTCGTAGTCGTGCGTGGCGATCTTGGGACGCAGCTTCATCTCGCGCACGGTCACCTGCTGCTGGTGCTTGCGGGCGGCCTTCTTGCGCTGTTCCTGCTCGTACTTGTACTTCGAGTAGTCGAGGATGCGCACGACCGGCGGCTTCGCGGTGGGCGCGATCTCGACCAGGTCGAGGTCGCGGTCGCGCGCGCGATCGAGGGCCTGCGCGGTGGGTACGACGCCAACCTGCTCGCCGTTCTCGTCGATGAGCCGCACCTCCTGCACGCGGATGCGGTCGTTGATGCGCGTGGAATCCCGCTCGGGCGGGCGCCGATCGAACCTGCGCGGGATCGGCACTAGCTAGTCACGCTCGAACAACTTGCTTTTGAAACTGAAAGAGGAAGAAGCAAAAGAAAGAGAGGGCACGCGCGGCTGCTAGTGCTGCTGCGGTCTGTGAATGCCCTTCATCTGGCGCGAGTATAGCGGGGCCCTGAGCGGTCTAAAAGGTCCTCATCTGGCACTCAGAATCCGATCGGCAACCTCGCCGAGCGGCATTAGGCCCAGGTCTCCCTCGCCGTGGCGCCGCACGGAGGCGCCCACGGCACGCTCTTCCTCGTCACCGACCACGAGCATGAACGGGACCTTTGCGAGCTCGGCATCCCGGATCTTGCGCCCGACCGACTCCGAGCGATCGTCGAGGTGGGCACGCACGCCCGCGTTCCGAAGCTCCTCGCCGACGCGCGCCGCGAACGCCGCGTGGCGATCCGCGATCGGCAAGACGCGCGCCTGGACGGGCGCGAGCCAAACGGGGAATTCGCCGGCGTGGTGCTCGATCAGGATCCCGAGGAAGCGCTCGATCGAGCCGAGCAGCGCGCGATGGATCATCACCGGCGGGCGCTGTTCGTCGTCGGCGGTCGTGTAAGTGAGATCGAATCGCTGCGGCATGAAGAAGTCGAGCTGGCAAGTGCCGCACTGCCAGGAGCGCCCGAGCGCGTCGGTGATGTGGAAGTCGATCTTCGGGCCGTAGAAGGCGCCGTCGCCTTCGTGCAGCTGGTAATCGCGGCCCATCTCTTCGAGCGCGCGTGCGAGCGCGTCTTCGGCGATGCGCCATTGCTCGTCCGTGCCAATCGACTTCTCCGGACGGGTCGAAAGCTCCACACGGACGTCATCGAACCCGAACTGCGCGTATAGCTCGTCGATCGCTTCCGTGATGTCGCGCACCTCCGCGACGATCTGCTCTTCGGTGCAGTAGACGTGAGCGTCGTCCTGCGTGAACGCGCGGACGCGAAGCAGGCCGTGAAGTACGCCCTCGCGCTCGTTCCTCGTGCACAGGCCGAACTCAGCAAGGCGCAGCGGCAGGTCGCGGTATGACCGACGCTCGGAGCCGAACACGAGGCACGCACCGGGGCAGTTCATCGGCTTGAGCGCGTACTGCCGGTGCTCGTCGCCGGTGAAGAACATGTTCTCGCGGTAGTTGTCCAGGTGGCCGGAGCGGGCCCAGAGCTCGACGTCCAGCAAATTCGGGGTCTTGATCTCGTCGTAGCCGCGCTTCGCCAGCTGCTCGCGCACAGCCCGCTCGATCTCGTTTACGACCACCACCCCGTTCGGCAGGTAGAACGGCATCCCGGGAGACTCGGGCCGCAGGAGGAAGAGCCCGAGCTGCGGTCCGAGACGGCGATGGTCGCGGGCACGAGCTTGTTCGAGCGCCTCGAGATGCTTCTCGAGGTCGCGATTCGAAAAGAACGCTGTTCCGTAGATCCGCGTGAGCATGTTGTTCTGCTCGTCGCCGCGCCAGTAGGCGCCGGCCAGCGACAGCAGCTTGAACGCCTTGATGCGCCCGGTCGAGGGCGCGTGCGGCCCGCGGCACAGGTCGGTGAAGGGGCCGTTGCGGTAGAGCGAGACGCTGCTGATGCCGTTGTCGCTCGCGAGATCCTGGATCAGCTCGACCTTGTAGTCCTGGCCCTCCTCGGCGAAGCGGCGCACAGCCTCCTCGACGGAGATGTCCGTCCGCTCGAACGGCTCGTCCGCCGCGATGTGCTCACGCATCCGCTCCTCGATCCGCTCGAGGTCGGCGTCGGAGACCTTCACGCCCTCCGGGAACTCGAAGTCGTAATAGAAGCCGGACTCGATCGGCGGCCCGATCGAGATCTTCGTGCCCGGATAGAGCTCCATCACGGCCGTCGCCATCACGTGTGCCGCGTCGTGCCGGATCAGCTCGAGCGCGTCCGGGGCACCCTCGGTCAGGATCGCGATCTCGGCGCCGTCGGGCACCGGCGCCGACAGGTCCCGGACTTCCCCGTCGGCCCGGATCGCGAGCGCCGCCTTCGCAAGTCCCGGGCCGATCGCGGCCGCGACGTCGCGCCCCGTGGCGCCGTCCGGCAGCTCGAGCTCGGCCCCGTCTGGTAGCACCACCTTCATCGCGGCCTGATGCTAACGCGTGCCCTCCGCCGCCCTTGGCACACCCGCGACGCCGCTGAGACGAGGCCTGTCTGTGTGATTTCGGTCACAGTTGACGCATAGTCAACCGTTCGCTGCTAGTTTCGCTGATTGACCAATCGGTCAGAGGGGTACGCGAGCCGGCGACTACGAGTCCCCGCGACCCCAGATGCCCCGGCCGGCAAGACGTCGGCCAGCGGGGCTCGGAACGGAAACCAACGCGGCTACGCCTTTGGGCAGACGTGCGCGGAGTTGAACCGCGCGTCGTGCTGGTCCATCGGACCGCCGCACGAAGGAGGTGCCCGACTGGCGAACGCTGCGCGAGGGAGAGAGGCCGACAACTGACCACGACATGAGGAGGACCATTGAAGGCCCCCCTGATTGCCGTAATCAGCGTCGGCGTCGCAGCAGCGGCACCAGCAGTTGCGATCTCGGCCAAGGAGCCGAGCAGCGCCCAGGGCCGAGGACCGGTTCGCGGCGCTGTGACTGACCCACAGCCGCCCACTGGGGCGGTACCGATGACTCAAACGGCAACTGAAAATCAAGAACACGATGCGCGGCTCGTGAAGCGGTATCTGAGGCTTCGCAACCGCCTGAACCGGCTGATCGCCAGGCGCGACGGGCGGCGCAAGCCGAAGCTTGTCCGCCACGTCAAGCACGCGCATTGGTCCGACCATGACCTGCGGCGCGCGGTCCGGAAGCTGCGCAAGCGGATCCGCCGCGTGCGCGGGCACCTGCGGGCCACCGCCGCGGTGAGCGGCGTGCTGGAGCGGATCGCTGCCTGCGAATCGCATGGCAACCCGCGTGCGATCGGCGGCGGCGGAGCATTCCGCGGCAAGTACCAGTTCACCTACGGGACCTGGGCAGCCGTGGGCGGCAGGGGCGACCCGGCCGCAGCTCCGGAGGCCGAGCAGGACCGCCGCGCCGCGATCCTGCTGAACCGCACCGGCGGCTCTGCCTGGCCCGTGTGCGCATAGGCCAAAGGCCGACCAGAACGACGGGCCGCGCCGTGAGCGCGGCCCGTTTTGGTTCGTGGTTGCCTCCGGGTGCGGAAAACCCGCAATGACGGGTGGGTCGGTCGACCGGGTGCGCGGTTCTCGCCGCAAAGCGCCGCGTATTACCCGTCAAACAAAGAGCCTTTGCTGCGTGCTGTCGAGCCACGGTGGCCGGTCGGAGCACGCTTACTACGTTGACCTCGATATACGAGGTCAACGTAGGTAGTGACGATACGCAGTACGACCCAAGAGCCCAAAATTGATCATGTCGTGTACCGCGGGCTTCAAACGACGCTCATTCGTGGATAGGCCCCCTGACCCGATCCCCTTCACTGCCGGTTTTGCTTTTCCGGAACTGAACTAAAGCGCCTGCTCGCCGCCCCGTGACCCGACGGCAGCCGCCGACGTGAGGCGCCGGATGACTCCCGACGCGATGTCGGGCCGGGAGATCGCTCCGTCCTCTACCTCGAGGATGTGAGCTTCGGGCAGGATCGACCGCGTCTGGCGCGCGACTTCGATTGGAAACCAGGGATTGCTGCCGTCCTCGAGCATCCAGAGCCGGTCTCCCACGATCTCGGCCTCTTCGGTCACCTCGTCGGCGATCCAGGCCTTCATGCGGGGAAGCGCGGCCTCCTGCGGCAGCACCTCGACCGTCGCCGCCACCCGCTGCCGGACGCTCTCCTCGTCCCAGCTCGGATTGGCCGTGCTGAACATCGTGCGAAGCGCGCCACGGTAGTCGGTGCTCATCATGCCGACGAGCGCCTGCAGCACGGAGGTGGAGCCCGCGAGCGCCTCGGTCCCCTCGACCGCGCGAAGGCCCACCGGATTTCCCGCAGGGCTGACGACGGCGGTGACGAGGTCGGGGCGTTTCGCAGCCACGCGCACGGCGCGGTTGCAGCCGTCGGCAAACGCGACCAGCACCGCGGGTCCACCGGTGAACTCGACGAGCGCCTCGAGGTCAGCCGCGTCGACGTCCAGGTTGTATGGGCCCTGGCGCGTCGACTCGCCCGTTCCCCGCAGGTAATACGTGACGACGCGATGGTCCCGCGCCAGGTCATCGATCAACGCCGCGAAGGTTTCCTCGTAGCCGAAGAACTGGTTCACGAGCACGACCAGCGGCCCCTCACCGCGCTCGCCCCACGCGAGGCGCACACCATCGGGTAGCTCGAGATGCGGCAAAGGCGGGATCAGACGAGGGCACGCGCCCAGCGCGCCAGGTGATCGACGCCGAGCCGCTCGAACTCGGTGGCTGCCTTGTCGAGCAGCGCGTTCGCGTCGGGCTCCTCGGCGTGGGCGAGCAAGTGCCCCAGCAGCAGGTCGCAGATCGCGGCGTCGAGCGGGCGACCGAGGCCCTCCCACAGCTCTCGGGCCTCCTGCATCTGGCGGCGGAACTCCTCCGGGTCGCCGGCGGTAGTCGCGAGCGCCTCGAGCGCGGCCGCCTCGCCCACCGGATAGTGGAGCCGCTCCGCGAGATGCCCCGCCTCCTCGGCGGCCTCGCGCGCCTGTGTCGCCTTGCCCGCCACCTTGAGCGTGATCGCCCGCGCCGACATCGCCTCGATCGACTGGGCGATCAGGCCCGCACGCTCGCACACGTCGAGCGCGCGATCCAGCTCGTCCACGGCCGCTGTGTGGTCGCCGCGGTCGCGGAGCGTGCGGCCCAGCCAGTAGAGCGCCGCGAACGCGACCTCCGACCAACCGACCTGCTCGGCCAGCTCGTGGGCACGCCGGCACCAACGCTCCGCGTCGTCCCACCGGCCCTCGCGCCAGGCGAGCACGCCCCGCAGCACGCACGGGTAGCAGAGCTTTCCCACCAGGCCCTCCCGCTCGGCGAGGTCAGCGCTCGCCTCGGCGGCGCGCTCGACCGCGCCCCAATCGGCGCGGTACGAGGCGACCTGGGCGATCGACGACTGAAGCTCGACCTGTGCCGGCAGGTCGCCGATCTGCTGGGCCAGGGCGAGCGCCTCGCCGTAGGCCTGACTCGCGCCGGCGTAGTCGGCCTCCGACACCTCGAGGTGGTGGCCGAGGGTCAAGAGCGCCCGGATCGTCTCGCCGTCGTCGGAGTCGCGGGCGAGCTCGACGGAGCGCTCGAGGTTCTCGCGCGCCTTCGCCGTATCCCCGATCCGCCCGAACACGCGTCCGAAGATCCCGTGGGCGCGGCTCGCGACGCGTGTCTCTTGAAGCTTCTCGGCGAGGCGAAGCGCCTTCTCGGACGCATAGATCGCGAGCATGTTGTCGCCCGCGTGCATGTAGAGCGAGGCCGCCTCTTCGTACAGGTGGACGAGCTCGAGGCACGGCGGCCCGTCCTTCAGCAGGTTGATGCCCTTCTGGTAGCGCTCGATCGCGAGTTTGCGCTCTCCCATGTGCCAGAGGCCCGCGCCGATCTTGCGATGAAGGTCCGCCACCCGCGTCAGGTCTTCCTGGCTGCGGTGGTACTCGAGGCACTCCTCCCAGAGCTCGACGGCGGTCGCGACGCGGCCCATCCGGAACGCGACGTCGCCCTGCTTCTCGATGATCCGCGCCATCGTCGCCGGATCGTGCTGGCACTCGATCCGGCGCACCGCCTCGTAGTGCTCGAACGCCTCGGGGTTGGAGTAGAGGCTGGCGGCGGTGTCGCCGGCGGCCTCGAGGAAGTGCAGCGCCTTCTTGTGAATCGGCTCCATCTCGACGTGCTCCAGGCCGGCCTCGGCGCTGAGCGTCGCGGCGCGGCCGTAGTGCTCGGCCAGCAGGGGCACGACCTCGTCCGACCGTTCGCCGGCGCGGTCCTCGATGAACTGGCCGATCTCGAAGTGCTTCCGCCAGCGGACGCTCTTCGGCAGCATGCCGTACGCGACGTCGCGGATCAGCACGTGCTTGAAGGCGAATTCGCGCTCGCCCGCCAGGCGCATCGTCTCGTCCGGGACGATGATGTCCTTCTCCTGTAGGTCGAGCAGCACCTGGCTGAGCTGGCGATCGTCCGGAACCGCGACGGCGAGCGCGCCCTCCCAGAAGGTGCGCCCGACCACGGCCGCGTGCTGGACAAGCCGGCGCTCGAGCGGCTCGAGCGAGTCCAGCCGCGCCGCGAGCAGGCTCTGGACTGTGTCGGGAAGGTCGACCAGCCCAAGGCCCGACTCGTCCGCGATGCGGCGCGCCATTTCCTCGGCGAAAAACGGGTTTCCGCCGGCCCGCTCGGCGATCGCCTTGACGGCTCCGTTCCCGGAGCCGTCACCCGGCAGGAGCGCCTCGACCAGCTCGACGGTCTGGTTCACGGTCAGCGGCTCGAGCATGATCGAGGTCGCGTCGTGACGGCCTCCTCCCCATCCCGTCCGGCGCTCGAGCAGCTCGTCGCGCGCGAGGCAGAGGATCATCAGCGGGCCGCGCACCCACTGCGCGAGGTACTCCACCAGGTCGAGCATTCCGTGGTCGGCCCAGTGAATGTCCTCGAGCACGAGGATCAGCGGATTGCGCCGAGCCATCGCCTCGATCACCGAGCGCACGGCCGAGAAGAACGCCTCGCGCATGCGTTGGGGATCGTCGCCGTCGGTCTGGGCGCTCTCGAGCGGCGCCTCGATTCCGAGCAGCTTGCCGATCGTCGCCGCCCGCCGTTCCGCGGGTTCGGCCTGATCGTGCCCGGCGTAGACCATCAGGTTCCCGGTGACCGCGAGCAGCTTCTCCCACGCTTCCTCGGCGGTGTCGCCGTCGACGATGCCGGCCTCGGCGCGGATCACCTCGGCGAGCGCCCAGTAGACGATTCCCGAGCCGTACGGGAGACAGCGGCCCTCGCGGAAGGTGGGCGGCGGGTGGCGCTCGCACAGCCAGCGCTCGAGCTCGTGGCGCAGGCGCGATTTGCCGACCCCGGCCTGACCGAGGACCGTCACGAGGTGTGGGCGGCGCCCGCGCTCGGTTCGGTCGTAGACCGAGCGCAGCAGCTCCAGCTTGTCCTTGCGACCGACCAGCGGGGTCTCGGCGGACGCGCGGCGAACCGGCCGGGCGGCGATCACGCCGACGGCCTCCCATGCCGGGACAGGTTCCGCCTTGCCCTTCAGCGTGAGCGGCTCGAGCAGCCGGTACTGGATCGCCTCGCTGGTCGCGCGGAAGGTCCGCTCGCCCACCGTCACGCTCCCGGGCTGGGCGGCGGTCTGGAGTCGGGCCGCGACGTTGACCGTGTCGCCGATCACCGTATAGCCGTCCCCGACAGCGCCCGCCACGACCTCGCCCGTGTTGACGCCGACCCTCAGTGCGAGGTTGACGCCGTGCGAGGCGCCGAGGCCCTCGTTGATCTCGCTCATCGCGTCCTGCATGCCGAGTGCCGCGCGCACGGCCCGCTCGGCGTCGTCCTCGTGGGCGACCGGGGCGCCGAAGACGGCCATCACGTTGTCGCCGATGTACTTGTCGACGCTCCCCCCGTAGCGGTCCACCTCCTGCCCGAGCCGGCGCAGCGCCCGGTCGACCAGGCTCTTGACGGCCTCGGGGTCCATGCGTTCCGCGACCGCGGTGTAGCCGGACAGGTCGGCGAAGAGCACAGTCACCTGGCGGCGTTCCTCCGGCAGGTCGAGAGGCTGCTGAGCGGGCGAGGGTCGCGGCGGGGCCGGCTGCGCGTCGCCGTCGATCGACGTGCCGCACGCCATGCAGAACTTCGCCTCGGGCGGGGCAACCGTGCCGCAGTTCGGGCACACGGCTTCGAGCGCGTTCCCGCACGACATGCAAAAGCGCGCCTCGGCAGGATTCTCGTTCCCGCAGCTCTGGCAGACCCGTGCCGCCACCGATATGAGGTTACGGCATAGGCATCCTCGCCTTTGTGGCGATCGTCCGCTTCGGCGTTGCGGGCTAGATGGTTGATTCCGCGGCCCAGCGCACGTCCGGGGCGCGGCAGATCAAGCTGGGCGAGGACGCAGGGCGAAGGCCATGCCGGTGGGCATGGTCGAGCCCGAGGACGACGATCCAGCGCAGATATGACGCGTCCCGGCGTGTGCCTGGGTCGTGGATTCAGCCATCTAGTGAACCTGGCGGCGAGCCTCGAGGAGCATTGCCCCGAGCGCAGCCGAGAGCATCGCGGCGAGGATGACGAGCACCGAGAGGGAAGCCTCACCGGGCCCGTTCTCGAGGCTCGCGAACCGCTCCGAGAAGGAGGTGCTCGCGTAGCTCGGCTGCTGCGTCTCCTGGGTACCCGGTGTGGCCCTCGACGATGGCGCGAGGCCGGGGGTCACGAACCCGACCGGGCCGAAGGGGCCGCCGATGAACGCGCTCGCCGCACTGGCAAAGCTTGCCGAGCCGACCGGCATGCACCCGTCGGTCTGGGCGGCGCCCCGAAGCTGCTGAAGCGCTCCTCGCTCGGTCCGGCCGATCGCCGCGGGCGAAGTGCCGAGGAACGCCGCCAGTTGCCCACGTGTGAGCGGCTGGCGGCCGTCGATGCCGGTCCGAACGGTGAGCACCTGCTGCTCGTACGGCGTCAACGTGTAGAAGCACCCGGCCAGCGAGGCGACCGCCGCGGCAAGCGCACTCACGCCGCCGCTGCCGGTGAAGCCGCCCGCGCTGCGCGGGATCCCGAACGCGAACGTGGCCGGTCCGCCGGGCCCGCCGGTGCCGCCGCCCCCGGGACCGCCGGGCGTTCCGCCGAAGATCGGTGCTGCCGGGGAGTTGCCGAAGCCGGGCGTGGTGTATCCGGCTCCGACGGCGTCTCCTGCGGCCGTGCCCGCGGCCGGAGCGCCCGTGGGCGCCCCGGATGGCGAAACGGGAAGCGCCTTCGCGACCCCCTTCACGATTCCGCCGGCCGGACCGCCGCCCGAGCTGGCAGAGCCCCCACCTGTGCTCGGACTCGGGACCGTCACCTGCTTGGAGGAAGGCTGCGTCTTGACGGCCGGAGTCGAGACCGGCGGGACCGAAACTCGCGGCGGCGCGACGTTCGGCACCGTGACCGTCGGCGCCGGAGCGGGCGGCGGTGGCAGCGAGGGCACAGTCACGGGCGGAGTCGTGACGGTCGGCGTGGTCACCGACGGTACGTCGAGCGCGGGGGCGTTCGCGGCGGCCATGAACGTGAGCACAGCCGCAAGCGACAGGATTGCTGCGAATCGCCTTCCCTGGACCACGCCAGCGTCCTACCTCGAAGCCGAAGCGGCGAAACCTGCTCTGATGCCGGCGAAGTGCCGGGCCGGGCTCTCGGGCCGGGCTGCTAGGCCGCGTGCGTAGGTGCGAGCCGCGCGCCCTCGCCGTGCCGGCGGGCGCCGCGCCACCGGTAAACGGCAAGCGAGTTGCCGAGCCGTTCGCGCAGCAGCGCCTCGAGCGAAGCTTCGGGCGGCAGCGCTCGAGCCATTCGGCTGACCAGCACGATGCCGCGCGCGACCAGCTGCTCACGCTCGTCGGATGCGAGGTAGGGCGAGATGTTTCCGACCGTCTCGCGCACGTAGGACTCGACGTCCTCGACGTCGCGTTCTGCGTAGGGCTGTGGAAGCACTCGTTGCATCAGTTGCAAAGCTAGTCAGGGCTCAGGACGTAACGACTCACGTTCCTTGTTTACGCGGTGTCAAGTTTTTCCCGCCCCGCGTTACTCGAAACGTCCAACTCGTCCAACTCCGAGGAGTTCCGGCCGGCACAAGTCCTCAGCGAGCGGAATCTTTCTCGGAGTGGGCGCAACTGGGCTCGAACCAGTGACCTCCAGCTTGTCGAGCTGGCGCTCTCCCAACTGAGCTATGCGCCCGGGACCGTTCGATGTTAGCCGTTCATTGGGCGAGCCGAGACGACGGAGGCCCCACTTCGTGCGGGGCCTCCAGGTCTTCAGTCGCTCTGCCGGACTGGCTACCGCTTGCCGTAGTACTCACCGAGGCGGCGGCGGTAGTCCTTGTCCTTGCGGCCGGTCTCCTCGTTGAACTCCGGCGCGTTCTTGATCTGGTCCTTCGTGAAGCTGACGAACAGGGTCTTGCTCTCGGGGTCTATGCGCTCGACCACGCCGGCCGGGAGCATGACCTTCTTGCCGAAGATCCACGGGCCGGTGTCGACGATCAGGAAGCTGCCGCCGGCCTCGTAGGTGGCCTCGTCGATCTTCCCGATCTTGCCGTCGGTCGCCTCGAGCGAGAAACCGGTCAGATCCGTGGCGCCCTCCCTGTCACCCACTGCGGGCTCCACCTCGAAAGTCCAGATGTCGACAATCGCGACGCCGCCGACTGGCTCAGGCTGGCGTCCGGTGGGCTGTTGAGTGCTGTGGGTCATAGTGCCTCCCTTTGCGTTGCTCCTCACATCTCGCCTACCCGCCCTGGGGATCGCGAAAAGCAACGCTTGCTACAAGGTCGATTTCGAACGGGGGCGGCCGGTGCGCGGGCCTTAACGGGGGCTTCGCGGATCTCTAAGCCAACCCTAAGGTTTGCCGCCTAGATTGCTCCTTGCGAATCCTCCTCCCCCGGACGGAAACGACACGAGAGCGGCCACCACATAGGTGGCCGTCTCTCGTTTCCGTCGGCCTGCCGTAGCTACTAGGCGACCGGCACCGCGGGCGGGGGCGGCGCCACGGCCGTCTCCTTGCCGTCCGCAGAGATGCCCCTGGCGCGCATCGTGATCTCGAACGTCTCGCGGCTGGTGTACCGCGGAGTCCAGCCGAGCTCGGCCTTGAGCTTCTCGTTCGAGGCGATCCACGGGTAGAGAAGGAAGTCGATCTGGCCGGGCGGAGCCTCGACGTTCGGCAGGTGCAGCGCCCAGGCGGCCTTCGCGATCCGGCGGTAGAGGCGCGTCGACATCTTCCGCGTCTTCAAGCCGGCCAGGCGCGCCGCCTCCGAAAGCTTGATCGTGCCGTCGGCGGTGAGGTTGAAGATGCCTCCCTTGCGCTCGAGCAGGAGGCGGGAGATCGCCTCCACCACGTCGTCCTCGTGCACGAACTGCCAGTCCGGGTCGAGGCCGTCGAGCAACGGGAAGAACGGGCTGTTCGACCAGAACCGCACGATGTAGTTGCTGACGTTGGGGCCGAACACGATCGTCGGGCGGACGATCGTCATGACCCGGTCCGGGTGGCGCGCCGCCCAAAGCTGGCAGAGGCGGTCGATCTCGGTCTTGTCGCGCGCGTACTCATAGCCCGGGAGGCCGCGAACCGGGTGCTCTTCCGTGAGCGGCACCGGATTGTCCGGAAAGGCGCCGTAGGCCGTGGTGCTGGAGGCGACCAGCAACTGCGGGACGCCCGCGGACGATGCGGCTTCGAGGACGTTGTCGGTCCCGTTCACATCGATGTCGTACATCTTGTGCTCATCGCGGATCGGATTCAGCACGAAGGCCAGATGGACGAGCGCGTCGGGCCGCTCAGATTCGATCAGGGAGCGCATGCCGCGGTCGCGGATGTCCATGCGGACGAAGCGGGTACGCGGGCGGGGAACGGCCGGCGGCCTCAAGTCCAGGTTCACGACCTCTGTGTCGTCGCGCTCGGTCAGCAGGTCGATCAGCCGGCCGCCGATGTATCCGGAGCCACCCGTTATGAGGTACTTCATCTCTCCGCCTCCTCGCTTGGTCGCATGGCGCAGCGCTCCTCGGCGCGGGGCCAAACTTAACCGAAACTCAAAGTTGCGCGTGCAACACTCGCTGCGTAGAGGAGTTAATGAAAGCGGCTGTATCTCCGATACAGATCGCGAAGGGACCGACGGGCCGGGCAACGGTTTCTCTTTCCCGGCGGCACGTTCTTTCGCAGCGCGGCGGGCCCCCTGGAATCGGGGGCCTGCTTCGTTTCTGGGAAGCAGCTCTAGCGCGGCGCGCGTAGAGCAGCGGAGGCGGTGGCCAAGCCCGCCGCCGAGAAAGCGAAGCCGCCCACCACGTCGGCATCCAGCCGCTCCCGGACACGGGCCTCCACGGCCGCCGACAGCATGTCGACGGCATCCGTGACCCCGGCGAGGACGATCGCCGGGCGCTCGAGGCGCGGCCAGCGTGTGCTGCCCAGCCCCATTGCCGCCACGGCCACCTGATGCGCGGCGAATCCGCGTACGAAGAGACGGGCCTCCGGATGCTCGTCGGTGTCGGGCGCCAAGCGCGCAGCCGCCATCGCGGAGGGCGCCATCAGCGCGCACGCCCCGTAGGCGAGGCGGACGACGCTGTTGAGGAGCATCAGGCTACGGCGCGACACGGCGTCGGCAAGCGTAACCAGGCGCAGCCGCCGATCACTCGAGGTCCCAGCCGAAGTAGACCTCCGTCTTACTGATCTTGTCGCCTACGAATGTGAGGACCTCGGTGTTGCGAAACCGGCGCCCGTCCGTCTTCGTGCTCTCGTAGGTCACGACGACCTCGTCGCCGGCCTCGATGAGCCGCTTGAACTCGAAGGCCTCGATCAGCTCAGCGTTCGGCCAGCAGCGCTCGAAGTACCTCGCGCGGTCGATTCCCACGTCGGCAGGGCTGTAGAACGTGAAGTCCTCAGTCAAAAGCTCCTCGACGACGCTGCGATCGCCGGACTCGTAGGCGCCATAGGCATCGCGTGCGAGCTGCAAGCGGGCTTGGGCAGGCATGTGCCCTCCTATTTCGTTGGGTCCGTGAGAGTAGACCTCTCCGGTCCCCTCTCACGCGAGCGCAGGAGATGAGCCATACTGGCCGCCTTTGCGGAGCGACAGTTGGGATCCGGCCCAGTACGAGCAGTTCGAACGCGAGCGATCGGCCCCGTTCTTCGACCTGCTCGACCTGGTCGAGCCTTGCCCTGGGGGGCGCGTCGTAGATCTCGGTTGCGGCACCGGCGAGCTCACGCGTTCGCTGCACGAGCGGACCGGAGCGAGCACCACGCTCGGGCTCGACTCCTCGCGCGCGATGCTCGAGCGAAGCGCGTCGCACGCGGGCGAAGGCTTGACCTTCGAGCTGGGCGACATTGCCGAGTGGGCGCCCTCGGAGCCGTTCGACCTCGTGTTCTCGAACGCCGCGCTGCACTGGGTCGACGACCACGCCGCGCTCTTCGCGCGGCTGACATCCGCGCTGGCCCCCGGCGGTCAGCTCGCCGTGCAGGTGCCGGCGAACCACGACCATCCCTCGCACCTGGTGGCGGAGCGGGTTGCCGGGGAAGAGCCCTTTCGCGAGGCCCTCGGCGGCTACGTCCGTCGAACACCCGTGCTGGGCCCAGAGCTCTACGCCGAACTGCTTCACCGCCTCGGCTACGGGTCTCAAGCCGTGAGGTTGCAGGTCTACCTGCACGTCCTACCGGAAGCTTCGGCCGTCGTCGACTGGGTCAAGGGGACGCTGCTGACGGACTATCGGCGGCGGCTGCCGGAGAGGGCGTACGGCGAATTCCTGGCCCGCTACCGAGCACTCTTGATCTCCGAACTGCCGGACGAGCGACCCTACCCGTTCGCGTTCAAGCGCATCCTGCTCTGGGG
>JBKOZI010000114.1:0-9699 GCA_046725795.1 Actinomycetota bacterium | reverse complement strand
CGGGTTCGTCCAAGCCAACGGCGGCCGGATCCAGATGCAGACCGGGACGGCGGAGGGAACGTCTTTCGCGGTCTCGTTCCCGCTCGTGCCGCAGCCTCTCGCCACGCCGTGAGTGCGGGCCCCCGCCACGTTCTGGTAGTGGACGACGAGCCACAGATCGTGCGAGGGCTGAAGGTGATTCTTCGGGACGCCGGCTACGCCGTCGATATAGCCGTCACGAAGCGGGAAGCGCTCGATGCCGTGGCGGTACGGCCACCGGACGCGGTTCTGCTCGACCTCGTCCTTCCTGACGGAAGCGGCGTCGACGTCTGCTCGGAGATCCGAGGCTGGAGCGCGCTGCCGATCCTGGTTCTCTCCGCCGTCGGAGATGAGCACGAGAAGGTGCGGGCGCTGGACGCAGGCGCGGACGACTACGTCACGAAGCCGTTCGGAACCGACGAGCTTCTCGCCCGTCTGCGGGCAGTCCTGCGCCGTGCCTCCGACGAAGACTCCGAGCCGGCTGTCACGGTCGGCGATCTCGTGATCGACATGGCAGCCCGCCGCGTGACGCGGGCCGGCCAGGAGGTACACCTCACGCCGATCGAATTCGACCTGCTCAAGGTGCTGGCCCGGCACCGGGGGAAGCTGATCACGCATCGGGAGTTGCTCAAGACGGTCTGGGGTCCCGCATACGAGACCGAGACTCACTACCTTCGCGTCCACTTCGCTCACCTTCGAGCCAAGATCGAGCCCGATCCCTCCCACCCGCGATACATCGTCACGGACCCCGGCGTGGGCTACCGCCTGCGCGACGACGGTAGCGCGAGCCTTTAAGCCACCTTTACAGAATCTCAGCGCGGCGGGGCCGATCCTTAGCGGGCTCTTAGCGTGTCCAGACCGAACATCTAGGCATGGCCAGATACCGCCCGAAGGGGCTCGGGCTCGAGCGCGTGCTCGGGACGAAGGCCCTCGCCTCCACCGCATACGGCGACGTCGGTTCATCGATCTACTACGCGCTCGGCCTCGTCGCGATCTTCGCTCTGGGGATGACGCCGGTCGTCTTCCTGATCGCCGGCCTCTTCTTCGTCATGACCGCGATGACGTACGCAGAGGCGACCGCGAACTTCCCCGAGGCCGGAGGCGCCTCGAGCTTCGCGCGACGGGCGTTCAACGAGCTCGCGAGCTTCTTCGCGGGTTGGGCGCAGATCCTCAACTACGTCATCACCGTCGGGATCTCCGCGTTCTTCGTGCCGCACTACCTGGCGGTCTTCTGGCCTGCGCTCGGGCACGGTCCCGGCGACGTGCTCGGCGGGATCGTGATCGTGCTGGCGCTGACGGCGGTGAACATCGTCGGCGTTCGCGAGTCGGCCAGGGTGAACTTCTTGCTGGCCTCAATCGACTACGCGACGCAGCTCCTGCTCGTGACGCTCGGCGTCTTTCTCGTGCTCGACCTGCACACCGTGATCCACAACATCCACCTCGGCGTCGCGCCGCATTGGGACCAGCTCGCGGTCTCCGTCCCCGTCGCGATGATCTCCTACACCGGCCTCGAGACGATCTCGAACATGTCGGAGGAGTCTCGAAGCCCCCGGACACTCGTGCCACGGGCATACAAGGCGCTGGTCGTCGCGGTGCTCTCGATCTACGCGCTCCTGCCGGCGGTCGCGCTCTCGGCGCTGCCCGTGACGCAGCAGCCGGACGGCAGCTACTCGACCCAGCTCGCCGACAAGTACGCCGGCGACCCGATCCTCGGGATCGTCCAGAACATGAGCCTCGGCGCGCTCGAGCAGCCGTTGCGGATCTACGTCGGCATTCTCGCCGCGACGATCCTGATCGTCGCGGCGAACGCGGGCACGATCGGGGTCAGCCGCCTCACTTACTCCCTCGGGCAGCATCAGCAGCTTCCGGAGCGGTTGCGTCACATCAGCGCCCGCTCCCGCACGCCCGTCGTCGCGCTCGCCGTCTTTGCGGTGCTCGCATGCCTCGCGATGGTGCCCGGCAAGGAGACCTTCCTCGGGAACATGTACGCGTTCGGCGCGATGTTGTCGTTCACGACCGCGCACGTCTCGCTGATCGGCCTGCGTTGGCGGCTTGCGCGCAACAGGATGCGGAAGCTGCCCGGTGACGTGGAAGTCGAGAGTGAGGAGGCCTGGTACCGCGCACCGTTCAACGTGAAATGGCGGGGCATCGATGTGCCGATGTTTGCCGTGCTTGGCGGTCTTCTTACGGGGAGCGCGTGGGTGACTGTGATGGCCCTGCACCAGGACGTGTTCATCGCGGGCATGACGTGGCTCGCGATCGGGATGGGAACCTATGTGCTCTACCGTCGCAGCAAGGGTCTGTCGCTCACCGAGACCCACCTGGTCAAGTTGCCGCCGGCCGCGGGCGTGACGCCCGTCGCGTACGAGGGAGTGATCGTGGCGTTCGAAGAGGCCACGTACTCCGACAGCGCAATGGCGACCGCGCTCAAGCTCGCCGCCCACCGGCGCAGCGACGTGGCCGTGGTCGTGACGCTCGAGGTGCCGAGGCATCTCGCGATCGACGCCGACTTGGGCGCCGCGGAGTCGAACGCCGGGCTCGTGATCGAGACAGCCCGGCAGTGGGCGGCGCGGGGCCAGCGCGTGCGAGGAAGAGTCGTCAAGGTTCGCCCCGGCGAGAGCGGTCATCGCATCGTCGACATCGCGCAGGAGCTCAGAGCCGATGCGATCGTGATGCCGATGCCCCATCGACGTCCACCCGGGAAGCTCCTGAGTCCGACGCTCGCGGTCGTGCTGGCGAAGCGGCCCTGCAGGGTGATCATCGACTCCACGCCCGCCGCGCCGATCGGTGTACCGGCCTCCAAAGAGGAACGGGTCTACGCAGCCGACTTGGCCGTCAGCGGGTAGGCCGGCGCCGAGTCGATGATCACGCGGCATGGCCGTTTTCCGAGCAGGACCTCGAGCGTTGGGCTCAAGAGCCTCCCCGGCGGCAGCCGCCGCGGCATCGGGGTCACAATCGCGTCGGAGCGCGCCTCGATCGCCTCGCGCACGATTCTGTGGCCGGCCTCCCCCGGTCGGACCCGAACGATCCGGCCACGGACTCGCTGACCGCGGCCGGCCCACTGCCGCGCCGTCTCGATCACCGCCGCTGCGGTCGCCTCTGCCTCAGGCAACGGCGCATCGAGGTCGAGGGCCGGTGGCACCGTGATGGTCGAGATCACGCGCACGTCGCCGCGCTTGTGCGCGGCAAGCCTGAGCGCGACCGCCATCGCGCTCTCCGAGTAGGTCCCCTCCTCGAATGCGACCAGCACCGCCGCATAGCGGACCGGTTCCGCGCCCACAGGTATCGGCAGCTTTACGACTGTTGTCTCGGTGAGAGAGAGGCCCTTCCGGCGGCGATAGAGGACGTATGTGATCGAGCCGAGAATCAGCCAGATCACGCCGGCGATCAGAGCATCCGAGTAGAGCGCCATCACCGCGATCCAGGCTGCGAAGGTGCCGAGCCCCCCGATTACCGCGAACACCGGCAGGTCGAAGCCTCCGACATGTACGTTGAGTGGCGCCTTGTACCACTCGTCCTCCTCGTCGGGGACCTCGACGTCGCCCGGGAGCTTCCGCATATTGCTCTTGGCGAGGCGCCGGCGAAGCACGATCAGCGAGCCGTGCGCGATCGTGAAGGACAGCATCGCGCCGAACGCGTAGAGGGTCCCGAGAAACTCCTCCTGGCCCGGGATGATCACGAGACAGGCGATCAGGCCGAAGATGATGATCCCGTTCGCCGGCGTGCGGAAGCGGGGGCTGATCTGCCGGACGCGGTCGGGCAGCTGCTGGTGCTGGCCCATCGAGTAGGTGAGACGGCTGACGCCGATGATGCCCGCGTTCGCGGCGATCAGCAGGATCGTCGCCGCGAGCACGCCGACGTAGTACTGGGCCGCGGTCTGGAAGACGCCGAGGTCCATGTTCTTGACGACTCCGAGGATCGGATCGCCGGCGAACTCGTCGGCGAGCGCCGTGTGGTAGCCCGACGCGTCGTGGGTCACGGGCATCGCGGAGAGCGCGACGCTCGGCAGGCCCGAGTAGATCACCATCACCGCGATCACCACCAGCATCATCGAGCGCGGGATCAGTCGCCTGGGATTCCGGGCCTCCTCGGACATGTTCGAGATCGTCTCGATCCCCGTGTAGGAGATCATCGCGACCGTGATCGAGAGGAAGAAGTCGCTCCAGCTCGGTGCGACGCCGAGATGCACGTTGTCGATCAGCGTCTCGAAGTTCAGCACCAGGAAGACGCCGAGCAGCAGCAACAGCAGCTGGGTTGCGAAGTCGACCATGGCCAGCAGCAGGTTCAAGCGCGCCGACTCCCGCACGCCCACGATGTTGACCGCCGAGAGCAGCGCGACGATCACGATCCCGCCGATGATGTCGCCCGGGCTGTCCCGCAAGGGATCCCAGAAGACGCCGAGATAGTGCGGCACGAAGAATGCCGAGATCGCGACCGTGATGATGTAGTTGAGCATCTGCCCCCAGGCCGCGAGGAAGCTGACGGCTTCGTTGAACGCCCGCCTCGCGAAGCTCGACGAGCCGCCCGCCTCCGGGAAGTTGGTGGCAGCCTCCGCGTAGGTCATCGCGGTCATCACGAACAAGCCGCCCGCGATCAGGTAGACGACCGGCGTGAGGCCGAGGGCGAAAGCTGCGACCAGACCCAGCGCGTAGTAGATCGAGGAGCCGACGTTGCCGTAGGCCGCCGAGAACAGCGCGCCCACGCCGAGCACGCGCTCGAGCCCGAGACCTCTCGGTCGGTACCTAGCCATGGGCGGAGATCGTAGTGCCCGTTAGGGCGGCTGGATTCCGGCTAAAACCCGCGCTTGGAGAGCCAGCGACCGAGCTTGGCGCGGAAGGTGCGCGCGGGCTTCTCGAGCGGCAGTCCGTGGCCCGCGTTCTTGATGATGATGGTCCTCTTGTCCTTGCTCCCGAAGCGCTCGGCTTGCGCCTCGCACCCGAACGACGCGTAGAGGACGTCGTTTGCCCCGCAAACGACCACTGCCGGGATCTTGATCTTTTGCGCTCCGGCCCGCTGCTGGTTGATGGCGTCGGTCAGCGACAGGTTGAGTCCGCACGGATCGGCCGGGTGCTGCGGTACGGCCTGGCTCCGGACAGCCCTTGTGGCGCTGTGGAAGAAGGTCTTCTCGAACTCCGCGCCGGTTTGGCCGAAGAACGCATATCCGGGACTGACGGTCTGGCCGCTCTGGCACTGGTTTCGCTGATTGCCGAAGGCGATGTTGGCGGCCGGTAGGTTCGAGAAGGAGAACGCGACCACGATCAGCGCGTTCACGTCCCTGTACGAGTAGGCCTCGAGGATCGAGATCTCACCGGCGGCTGAATGGCCGGCAAGCGCGACCCGCTTGTACTTGCGAGGCTTGCCGACGCCGATGGCATAGTTTCCGCTCTTCAGGGCCTGGACGATCTGGTGGGTGATGTCGGCATCGGAGCCGATGCAGATCTGGTTGCCGTCCGGGCGGCTGCTGGCGCCGTATCCCAAGCGGTCGACCGTCACCGAGACATGTCCTGCCCTGGCCTGCTGGACGGCGTAGTTGTAGCTCGGGACGCCCTCGAAGTGCCAGAGCCACTCTGCGACTCCCAACCCGTGCAGGTAGAGCGTCACGCCCTTCGGCCGCTTCTTTCCCTTCTTCTTCGAGCCCGTCGCGAGCAGCGAGGCGGGACCCGTGATGTGTCCCTTGACCTGATAGGTGCCGCCGTCGCTCGTGCAGGCGAACTGCGAAGTGTCGGTGTTGCGCACCGTGAAGGTGACCGAGACCGAAGCGGCCTTCACCCTCTTGGCCTGTGCCGCGCCCGGCCATGCCACCAACAACACCAGCGCGAGCGCGACGGGGCACATGACACGCTTCATCGTGTGGACTCTAACCCGCGGCAGTGGGCTTTGCTTCAGTTCTATGTGATGAACGGAACGATCAGGAGCGCGATGATGTTCGCGACCTTGATCATCGGGTTGATCGCCGGTCCGGCGGTGTCCTTGTAAGGGTCCCCGACCGTGTCGCCCGTGACCGCGGCGGCGTGCGCTTCCGATCCCTTGCCGCCGAATGCTCCGTCCTCGATGAGCTTCTTCGCGTTGTCCCAGGCTCCACCACCGGAGGTCATCGAAACCGCCACGAAGAGCCCGGTCACGATCACGCCGATCAATAGCCCGCCGAGCGCCTGGTACGACAGCAAGCCGACGACCACCGGAATGACGATCGGGATCAGCGCGGGCGCGATCATCTCGCGCTGAGCGCGTGCAGTCACGATCGCCACGCAGGTCCCGTAGTCGGGCTTGTCGGTGCCCTCCATGATGCCCGGCTTCTCCCGGAACTGCCGGCGGACCTCCTCCACCACCTGGGCGCCGGCGCGGCCGACCGCCTCGATCGCCAGCGACGCGAACAGGTAGACCATCATGCCCCCGATCAGCAGGCCGATCAGGATCTCCGGATTCTGGAGCTCGAACGACTTGATCACCTTGCCCGGTCCGATCTCGTCGATCAGCTCCTGGCGCCAGCTCACGAACAGCACGATCGCCGCGAGCGCGGCCGACCCGATCGCGTAGCCCTTCGTCACCGCCTTCGTGGTATTGCCCACCGCATCGAGTGGGTCGGTGACGTTGCGCACGTCCTCGGGCAGGTCGGCCATCTCGGCGATTCCGCCGGCGTTGTCGGTGATCGGGCCGAAGGCGTCGAGTGCGACGATCAGGCCGGTCATCGAGAGCTGCGCCATGACGGCGACACCGATCCCGTAGACGCCGGCGAGCTCGTTGGCGCCGAGGATGCCGAGCGCGATCAGAATGGCCGGCGCGGCGGTCGACTGCAGGCCCTGAGCGAGTCCCTGGATGATGTTCGTGGCGTGCCCGGTGACGGATGCCTGCGAGATCGTGTTCACCGGCCGGAATCGGGTTGAGGTGTAGAAGTCGGTGATCACGAAGATCAGCCCGGTGACGCCGAGCCCGATCAGCGTGCAGAGCCAGAGATCGCCGGCGGATGGGGCCTCGACGTTCACATTCTTGGTGGTGAGGTTGTCCATCAGCCAGTGCGTGACGGGCAGGAACGCCGCCGCCGCCAGCACTGCGCTCACGATCAGCCCCTGATAGAGCGCCCGCTCCACGTTGCCGCTGCGCGAACGCACGGCGAAGGCTCCGATCAGCGAGGCCAGGATCGAGACGCCGCCGAGCACCAGCGGATAGATCGCGACGTCGCGCTGCTCGTTGAAGGTGAGCGCCCCCAGCAGCATCACGGCGACCGCGGTCACGGCGTAGGTCTCGAAGAGGTCGGCCGCCATGCCCGCGCAGTCGCCGACGTTGTCGCCGACGTTGTCCGCGATCACCGCGGGGTTTCGAGGGTCGTCCTCCGGAATGCCCGCCTCGATCTTCCCCACGAGGTCGGCCCCCACGTCGGCCGCCTTCGTGAAAATACCGCCGCCGAGTCGCGCGAAGACCGAGATCAGGCTGCCGCCGAAGCCGAGGCCGATGAGCGCGTCGATCGCGTCCTTGTCGGACTTGTCGCCCGCGATCAGGATCCCGTAGTAGCCGGCGACGCCGACCAGCGCGAGACCGACGACGAGCATCCCGGTGACCGAGCCGCCCTTGAACGCGACGTCGAGCGCCCTCGAGACTCCTCCCCGCGCCGCTTCTGCGACGCGCGTGTTCGCCCGCACGGAGACGTTCATGCCTATGTAGCCCGCCAGGGCCGAGAACGTGCCGCCGATCACGAAGCCGACCGCGGTCTGGATATCGAGCGCGATCCAGATCACGATCGCGAGCACTACCGCGACCACGCCGATGATCGTGTACTGGCGGTTGAGGTACGCGGCCGCCCCTTCCTGAATCGCGGCGGAGATCTCCTGCATGCGCTCGTTGCCCGGCGATTGCTGCAGCAGCCAGCGCGTCGTCAGGGCGCCGTAGACAACCGCCGTGGCGGCGCAGGCGAGCGCGACCACCACGCCCCAGTCGTGCAAGAAGTCAGTCACTTCGAGAAAGGCCTCCGTTTTCGCTCAGGTCGTGCAAGCGCCCGGGGCCGCAAGGAGCGGGATCCCGGGAGCAGGGCGCGCGCAGTGTATCGGTCGGCTAGGTCGCGGTCCCGGGCGGGACCCATAGGCCGCCGGGCCCGCCGCGCCGCTCCTGTGGCCCGGGAGGGGGCCCGCCTCCGCCGCCGGGCTCTCCACCGCCTGGCGGCGGCCCACCCTCTGCGCCGACCTCGCGCGCGTAGGCCATCTGAAGCTGCGAGAGCGCATCCCGCACCGGCCTGACCTGTTCCGCGTTCTCCTCCTCGATGAGCGGCAGCAGGGCCCGGATCGCCTCGATCGCTATCCGCACCTGCTCGAGGTCGCGCATCTCCTGCCCGCCCTCTCCCAGCCCGAGCCGCTGGCCGCCGAGGTTCACGAGGCTGACGACCGTCTGCACGAGCACGTCGCGGACTGTGATCCGCTTCAGCTCTTCCTCGAGCTGTGCGCGCAGCTCTTCTTCAGTAGGGGGAGGGCCGCCCTGCACGGGTTCGTCGTGACTCATCTGATCGATTCCCCGGCGCAGGCGCAGGCCCCCACGCCCACCGGCGTCTCCGCGTAGGAGGCACAGGTCTCGCCCACGATGTCAGCGTAGATCTGTCGGTCGTCCTCGCCGGCTTCGTGCCGGCGCCGCTGGCGCTGGGCACCGTTCCCGGACTCGAGCATCTGCTCCAGCGGCTCCAGGTGCTGATCGAGGCGGAGCTCGCCCCGGGCGCCCTCGGTCCAGTGGAGGAGGCCCTCGACCGCGGCCACGGCCGGTATCTCGGCAACGCGCTCGAAGTCGATCAGCTTCCCGTCGAGGCCGTACCTGATCGCGCGCCAGAAGTTCTCCTCGATGAGACGTGCGGGCACGTGGTCGGGCCGACGGCCGAGGTCGTAGTCGAACGCCGCCTGCGCGATGCACGCGGTCGCGAGCGCCAGCAGCGCGGTCGACTCCTCCCCGCGAGCCTGGGCGTCCATGACCCTCAGCTCGACCGTGCCGAAGGTGAGGTGCGGCCGCACGCTCCACCAGATCTGAGTGTGCTCGACGATCGAGTTGGTCCGGAAAAGCAGGTCGACATAGTCGGCATAGGCGTCGAATCCGCCGAAGTGGTCGGGCACGCCGCATCTGGGGAACATGCGGGTGAAGATCTCGCTGCGGGCCGAGTGCAGGCCGCTGAAGACGCCCTCCACGAATGCGGAGTTCGCGGACGCGGCAAGCAGCACCGGCAGCACCGGGCGTAGCGCATCGCAGACCGCGACCGCGCGGTCGGGCCCGTTGATTCCCACGTGGACATGGACGCTGAAGGTGTTGTTCCGCCAGGCCACGTACTTGAGCGACTCCTCAACGAGCCGGTAGTGGGGCGTGTCGATGATGCGCTGATCCTGCCAGCGGCTCCACGGATGGAGGCCGGTCGCGCCGAGCGACATCCCGAGGTCCGCAGCGAGCCCGAACAAACGCCGGCGGCGCTCGCGCTGGCGGTCCAGCGCGTCGGCGAAGTCCTCGCCGCGTCCCGAGCGGATCTCGATCTCGGAGGCGATCAGCTCGCCGGCGACGGAGTCGGCCAGCACCTCGTCCCGCGAGGCCGCCTCGAAGAGCTCCTCGAACCGGTTGACGAGTGACAGCGTCGCGGGGTCGAGCAGCCCGAACTCCTCCTCGAGGCCAACCGTGAAGTCGGTCGAAGTCTCGAAAACCTCCCGAGCCTTGTCGCGGTCGTAG
>JBKOZI010000113.1:0-3944 GCA_046725795.1 Actinomycetota bacterium | reverse complement strand
GTATCTGATCGCGCGTCTCGAGAGCCTCGACGTGCCGACACCGCCGCTCCCGGCGCACCTCACGCCGCGTGCCGCGGGCGAGCTGGTGGGCGAGATCAGTCAGATGCTCATGGAGTATCTGGCCGCCACCGGCAAGCGAGGCACCGCGCTAGTGTCGCTGGTCCTGCGTTCGCTCAAGCAGGCCGTCTACTCGCCCCACAACATCGGGCATGCGGGTCTGGCAAGCGCGGCTTACTGCCATTTCACCTCACCCATTCGCCGCTATCCGGACCTCTGCGTCCACCGCGCGCTGCTCGCGGCTGCGGGCGAGGAGGAGCACTTGCCGCCTGCGCACGAGCTCGAGGAGATCGCCGCGCACGCGACGGCGACCGAGCGCGAGGCGATGGTGCTGGAGCGCGACGCCGACGACATCTGCTTCGCGTTCCTCCTCGAGCGGGAGCTCACCCGGGCGGGATGGGGCCGGCGCTTCGAAGGGGAGGTAAGTGGCGTCATCGCGAGTGGGGCGTTCGTGAGCTTCTCGGGCGTCGAGGGCGGCGCCGCCTGCGAGGGCTTCCTCCCGGCGCGGCGAATCGGCGGCGACTGGTACGACATCAACGAAGAGCAGACCGCCCTCGTGGGCCGAGACACGGGCCGAAGGCTGCGCCTCGGAGACACGGTGGAGGTGGCCGTTCGCTCGGTCGAGCCGGCACGCGGGCGTATCGACCTTGAACCGGCGGAGCGCCTCGTCGCGGCGACGGCATGAGCAAGCGCTCCAAGGGTCGCAAGCCGGGCGGCACGGATGTCGCCAGGAATCGCCAGGCGCGGTTTCGCTACGAGCTGCTCGAGACCTGGGAAGCAGGGATCGCGCTCCAAGGCTCGGAGGTCAAGTCCCTGCGTGAGGGCAAAGCGAACCTGAAGGACTCCTACGCGCTCGTGCGCGACGGCGAAGTCTGGCTGCACAACACCCACATCGCACCGTACGGCCCGGCGGCCCGGGAAGGGCATGACCCCGAGCGTCCCCGTAAGCTGCTCATGCACAAGAGCGAAATCGAGCGGCTCATCGGCAAGACGCAGGAGCGGGGACTGACGCTCGTACCGACACGGCTCTACTTCTCCGGCCCGCGCGCCAAGGTCGAGCTGGCGCTGGCGCGCGGCAAGGAGCAGCGCGACAAGCGCGACACGATCCGCGAGCGCGAGCAGAGCCGTGAGATGGAGCGGGCGTTGAGGGACCGCAACCGGTAGCTCGAGAGCGGCTCTCGACACGTGTTCTACGGCCGATCCGCCGAGCGAAACCCCCGGGGAATGGGGCCGATAAGCAGATCGAGCCCTGCAGCCCAAGAGGTTGCACTCCGGCGGCGCGCCTGATTCCCCCTCCGGTGCGCCGCCGCCTCCCTTTTAGGGGCTGGCGACCCCCGCCGGATCGAAGTTACCGAACGCGAGCGAACGCTCAGACGTCGCCGAAGTCGCGCTGGATGTGCGTCTCGGCCATCCCGAATGTGAGCAGGGCGACCAGGCCGATAAACGTGGCCGCGACCAGCAGGCGGGCGTGCAGGGGGACGTCGTAATAGGCGCGCGCTTCGGGCGACTTGCGGTCGCGCCAGCGCTGCCAGGTCTCGATCCCGCCGAAGAGCAGGATCAGCAGAATGATCGGATTCGGAAAGGCGATCGCGAGCGCGACGAGCCCGATGAACCCAACGATCCACATCGAGGGCGAGAGTGCCGCCATCGCGCGACCGCCGTCCAGCGGGACGACCGGGAGGAGGTTGAAGAGGTTGAGGAAGAAGCCGGTGAACGCAAGCGCCCGGAGCAGGTCGCTGTCGATCGCGAACGCGACCGCGGCGACCACCGCTGCACCGAGGCTGCCGAGCACCGGACCGGCAAGGCCGACGCGCGCTTCGGCGAGCGCATTGCCGCCGAACGAGCGAGCCCAGATGAGGGCGCCGAGAAACGGGATGAACATCGGCGCGGACGCCTTTACGCCCTGCCGCCGGAGCTGGATCCAGTGCCCCATCTCGTGGACGAGCAGCAGCAGCACGAAGCCGACCGCGAACCGCCATCCCCAGATCAGCGAGTAGGCGGCCACGGACACGAGCATCGTGCCGGCCGTCGTGAACAGCTTGATCTTGGGAAGCAGGAAGATCAGCGCCTTCAACTTGACGCCGAACTTCGCGATCAGCAGCGCAAGCGCGCCGAGCGGCGCGAAGATGCGCCGCCAGTCGATGCGCGCCCGCCCGGAACCGGGATGGATCGGGCCGTCCGGCGCAGGGCGCGGGACCTGGGCGATTGGGTGCTCGCTCGACTCCATCAGTTTGACCCGTAGTCCAGGTTAGCTACGGATCACGCGGGAAGCGGCGGGCTCTAAAACTCCCTGTCGTCGTCGTCGATCGTGTCGCCACTGAGTGGGTCCACCCACGGGATGATCGATTCGAAAACCTTGCAGGAGGTACAGAACGAGGCATTCGTAACGTCTCGCACCTCGTTCGAGACGGACCACTTCATCGTGCCGAGCTCCGGGTGCGGAGCCACCGGTGGGGTTCCGTCGCCGAGCGTGATCCTGACCGCGGTGCCGGCGTTCACGAGCTCCATCGGCGACCGCCGCAAGCTCGCCGCCGCACCCACGTACGAGTCCGCGGCGAGATCGACCGTGCCGAGCGAGGTCAGTCTGGAGTTGAGCGGGTCGGTCACCGTGCGCTCCGGGTCCTGGTAGATCGCAAGTGAATCGGTGTCGGTCTCGTCGTACCGATTGTTGTTGAGAATGCCGACCGTCACGCAGCCGGGTGGCGCCGGGGCTGCGCAGCTGGTGGGCTTTATGCCGGTCCACCCTGGCGACACTGTGCTCGGGTTGACCGGCCTGCCGAAGGAGAAGGTGACCGTGTCGCCGGTGTCCGGCTTCCCGGCCACGCTGCCGGAGCCGTTCTCGATCTGCACGTTCAGCTGGCTCAAGTTCACGGTCACGCCGGCCGACGTGCGCTGATTGCCGGCCGCGTCCCGCGCCACGGCCGTGATCACGTGGGGTCCGGCGGTGACGCCGGTCGTGTCCCAGATCCTGGTGAACGGTTCCTCTGCGACCTCGGCGCCGACCGCTGCTCCGTCGACCTTGAACTGGAGGCCGGCAACGCCGAGGTTGTCGAGCGCCTTCGCCGCGAGCTTCACGCGGCAGCAGACGTAGGCGCTCTGAGTGGGCTGCGTTACCTCGACGTCCGGTGCGCGCGTGTCCGTCGCGTTTGCGGCTGCGCCCGGTCCAGGCGGGCACTGAGTGCCGACGCACAGGCGATCGCGGCGTAGCTGGGCGGAGAGCTGCGAAACGCTCTGCGGCGGCGTGCCGAGGTCGTCGCCCCCGCCGGGCTGGCCGTCCGGGCCGTAGAGGTTGAATTGCTGGTCGGGATCGTTTACGAGGTCGTAGTACTCCCGGAACACAACGGTCACCCCGTCTTCGCCGTAGCTCTCTATGTACTGGTAGCCGGCGGTGCGAGTCGACGCCCAGTTCCGGAACCCGTCGGTCAACGGATACGAGAAGTGGTTCGCGTACTCGAACAGCAGCCGGTTGCGGGCGTTCGACGGATCGAGCAGCGACAGGCCGTCCAGTTGCGGTGTGCGGTTTGTGGAAAGACCGGCGATCTTCAAGGCCGTGGGTGCGACGTCGAGGTTAGCCACCATCCGGCTGTCGATCGTGTCGGGAATCGTCAGGGGCGCGTACCGCGCGATCAACGGAATGTGAACCGACTCGGTGTACGGGAACGACTTGTTGATGAGCCCGTGCTCGCCCCATAGCTGCCCGTTGTCGCCCATGAAGACCACGAGCGTGTCCTGCTCGCCTCGCTGCTGGAGTCGCTGCAGCACCGCTGCGACCATGTCATCGACGGACTTCAGCGACCGCAGCTGGTTCATGCGGACGATGTCCTCGCGGTTCCCCGACTCGAACGAAGTCTGGACCCAGTCCGGCTTGTCCGTGAGCGGGTCCGCGG
>JBKOZI010000112.1:0-28084 GCA_046725795.1 Actinomycetota bacterium | reverse complement strand
CTGTAGTGGTCACGGCAGCGATCCTTCTCTCCCCGGAGCCGGACCCTTGGGGCCGGCGCCTCGCGGAGTATCACCGTGCCTTGTGAAGACGAGGAGTACGGTCGGTTAAGCCTGGATTAAGCGTCGCTCATTCCCAGCGCTCGAATCTCGCGTCGTCACGGTCTTGAAGCACGAGGTGCCGGTCGTCCAGCTGGGGGTCGATTTCCGCAAAATCCGCGCGAACGTGGCACCCACGGCTCTCACGCCGAGCGAGCGCCGCGCGGCCGATGAGCCGGGCGAGGGGATGCGCGTCGTATGCGAGGCGTTCGAGGCCGGCGGCGTCGCGCACCATCCCGGCATCGCGCCAGAGCGCCGTCCGCGTCTCCTCGGTGGGAAGCGACGCCGAGCCGCCCTCGGGCGGCTGCATGCTGGCGTGGGGCGCCGGCTCCGAAACCGCAGCGTCCGCGGCCCGGCGGCCGAAGACGAAGCACTCGCTGAGCGAGTTCGAGGCGAGCCTGTTGGCTCCGTGCAGGCCCGTGCAGGCGCATTCCCCGACCGCGTAGAGCCCCGGCAGGCTCGAGCGTCCGTGCAGGTCCGTCGCAACCCCTCCGATCATGTAGTGCGCGGCGGGCGCGACCGGGATCAGGTCGTGTCGCGGGTCGAGCTCGACCCGCGCGAGCGCCTCGACGATGTTGGGAAAGCGTTCCGCCGGCACGGCGCGCATGTCGAGCAGCACCGCCGGCGCCCGCGACTCCCGAAGCTGCGCGTGGATCGCGCGCGCCACCTCGTCCCGCGGCGCGAGCTCGTCGACAAAGCGCTCGCCCGCGCCGTTGAGCAGTCGTGCACCCTCGCCCCGGACAGCCTCCGTGATGAGGAAGCCGTCCATTCCGCCATGCGAGACGAGCGCGGTCGGGTGGAATTGCATGAATTCCAGATCGGCGAGCTCCGCGCCGGCGTCGCCGGCCAGCACGAGACCGGCGCCGACCGCGCCGGGCGGGTTCGTGTGCCGCAGCCATAGTGCAGCCGCGCCACCGCTCGCGAGCACCGTCGCGGCCGCCGCGACCGGGCCGGCATCCGTGACCACGCCGATGCAGCGGCCGTCGGCGACCCACAGCCGCAGCGCCGTACTTCGAGGCCTCACCTCGATCAGCTCGTGTGCCTGTACGACCGACGAAAGCGCGGACGTCAGATGGCGCCCGGTGGCGCTTCCACCGGCGTGCACGACGCGGCGGCGCGTGTGTCCGCCCTCGAGGGAGAGCATGAGCTCGCCGCCTGCATCCCGGTCGAACTCGACACCGCGGCCCTCGAGCTCGCGCACCCGCTCCGGCGCCTCCTCGCAAAGCGCTCGTGCGGCGGCGGGCCGGGTGGCGCCGCGCCCCGCGCTGAGCGTGTCCTCGAGGTGGAGCGCCGGACTGTCGTCGCGGTCCAATGCCGCCGCCAGGCCGCCCTGCGCCCAGTAGCTCGCGGACTGGGGGAGCGGGGACCGGGAGACGAGCTGGACCCGCGCACCGCGTTCGGCCGCGACCAGCGCCGTATAGAGGCCGGCGGCGCCGGCCCCGACGACCGCGACTTCGACCTGGGCGAAGTTGTCGGCTGCCGACTCCGGCACGGGGCAGTACGGTATTCGACCTTGTCCGGAGCGCTCTACCTCCATCACCCCTCGTCGCTGGAGCACGACACGGGCGGCCACCCCGAGCGCGCCGAACGGATCATCGCGATCGAGCGGGAGCTCGAATCACGGGGGTGGCTGGGGTACGAGCGCGAAGAGGCGCCGGCCGTTCAGCGGGCCGTCCTGAAAGCGGTCCACCCGCCGGAGTACATCGATGCGATCGCGCGCGTGAGCGCCCAGGGCGGCGGTCAGCTCGACCTCGACACGGTCGCCTCGTCGGGATCTTTCGAGGCCGCGCTCCACGCGGCGGGCGGCGCGGTTCGCGCTGTCGACGCCCTTCTGGACGGCACGCGCGGACCGGCCTTCTGCGCCCTGCGGCCACCAGGACACCACGCCGAGCCCGCGCAGGCGATGGGCTTCTGTCTCTTCAACAACGTCGCGGTCGCGGCCCGGCATGCGCTCGACGGCCATGGTCTGGAGCGTGTGCTGGTGCTCGACTGGGACGTGCACCACGGAAACGGCACCAACGACATCTTCTATGCCTCGAACCAGGTCCTGTACGTGAGCATCCACCAGTCGCCGCTTTATCCAGGCACCGGCGCGCTCACCGACAGCGGCACCGGCGCGGGCGAGGGCTACACGATCAACCTTCCGGTGCCCGCCGGCTCAGGACACGAGGAATGGCTGTCGCTGGTGCAGCACGTGGTCGTTCCCGCCGGCCGGGCGTACGCGCCCCAGCTCGTGTTGATCTCGGCCGGCTTCGATGCTCACCGCGACGACCCGCTCGCGTCCTGCCGGCTCACCGACGAGACCTACGAGGCGATGGCGGCGACCATGCGCGCCTTTGCCGAGGAGCTCGGCGTACCGGTCGTAATCGTGCTCGAGGGTGGTTACGACCTCGGCGCACTGGCGCGGTCGGTGGCGGCCACGATGGCCGCGTCGGCCGGTGGGGCGATCCCGGACGAGGCGCCCCTCGCGCCGATCGCCGAGCAGGCGCGCTCGTATTTCGCCCGGTGGTGGGCAGCGCTGGCGTAGATCTGTCTCAAAAAAGAGGGCGCCGCATCTTTCGACACGGCGCCCTTGCCCCCGCTAGCAAGGCTCCCTCAGCGGCTTGCGCTGCCTCCCGGGAGCCCCTTTATGAACGGTCACCCGTTATGGGGTGACCGTCGAGGCATCGACCTCTTGTTCATGCACGAGGGCCCTGATCCTCGTGCTCATGCCCCGGAGACGATGCAGCTGTCCCCGGCTCCTACCAGTCAGCGCGACCGTGATGTGGCCTTTGCGTGCTGACTTGAGGTGCAGGTCGACGCGCCCGCTCTTACGTTCTTGTAGGTGCAGCATCCGGCGATCGCTGCGGTGCCTCGCCCCGGTGTCCGTACGCGCGCACGCGCCGTCCCGGACGATGCGGCAATCCGACCGCACTCCAGCTGCCATGGTGCCAAGCCCTCCTTGTACCTACGAATCCGAGAAGCCCGTAGAGCGAACCTTCGTGTTCGCCTGCTCGGGCTCGTGAATCGACTATAGCCCCGCTTCGCGGACCGGTCCACTTTTTCTGCCCTTGCGTCCAAGAGGCTTTGCGGCCGCGACTGGAGGCGTGCATACGGCCACGCGATCCTCGTCCGTGCAACTGACGCAAGGAGGTTTGAAGTGCACGGAAAAAGACGCGAGGGCGCGCTGGGTGGCGAGCGTGCTCAAGGGACAGTCGAATATGTCGCGCTCGTCGCGCTGGTAGCGCTGATCATGGTCGGCGTGATCGCCGCGATGAAGTCGACGCAGTTCGCCGAGGGCCAGCAGCTCGGCGCCCTCATCCTGAAGAAGATCGCCGAGGCGGTGAGCAGGGTGCATTACTGAAATTGCCGGCGGTCGCGAGCGACCCGCCGGGTCTGGAGTGGGGCGCGTACGATGCGGCCCGTGCCCGACCGGACCGACAACGTCAACAGCGGCCGCCCCGATGGGCGGGCTGCGGACGAGCTGCGACCCGTCGAGATCGAGCCGGGCTTTGTTCGTAGCGCGGACGGTTCCGCGCTGATCGCAGTTGGCGGCACACGCGTGATCTGCACGGCGTCGCTGGTCGAGAGCGTGCCGGCGTGGCGCGAGGGCGCGGGCCGCGGTTGGCTCACGGCGGAGTACGGCATGCTTCCGGCGTCGACGGGCGCGCGGCGCCCGCGGGACGTGACGCGCGGACGTCCGGACGGGCGGACGGTGGAGATCCAGCGGCTGATCGGGCGCTCGGTCCGCGCGATCATCGAGCTTGACGCGCTGGGAGAGCGGACGGTTTATCTCGACTGCGACGTGCTGGAGGCAGACGGCGGCACCCGCTGCGCCGCGATCACGGGTGCCTACGTTGCGCTGAAGCTTGCACTCGACCGGCTCGTCGAGCGCGGCGCGCTCGCACGCGTGCCGCTTCGCAATTCGGTGGCGGCGGTGTCGTGCGGAATCGTCGACGGCACCCCCGTGCTCGATCTCGACTACCGCGAGGACTCGACCGCCGAGGTCGACATGAACGTGGTGATGACCGGGGCCGAGGAGCTCGTCGAGGTACAGGCGACTGGCGAGGGCGTGGCGTTCTCGCGAGGGGAGCTGGACCGGCTGCTCGATCTGGCGGCCGCCGGCATCGCCTCGCTTCGCCGGGCCCAGGACGAGGCGGCCGGCAGCCTCGTCACCCCGCCGACCGCCTCGTAGTTGCGCCGAGGACGGCCGTCAGCGCCGTGCTCGCGGCATCTCATCGCGAACCGGCAGTGGCGGATCAAGGCTGGGCCGCTTTCTCATGCAGGTCGCGTGACCACGGTCGATCGGAGCGCAATCGCGCGCGTTCAAATGGCTCAACCTGTCCCCTGTCAGTGCCAGTCCATCACGCGAATGGCATGACAGTAATCGCGGGCATTCACAGTGAGGTCAAGAAACCGCCATTGGCGCAAATCCGTAAGGGTCAACCGCGCATCTGGGGGGTCTATGGCCCCCACAACTGCACATTGATCGAGTCGAGCACAATCACCGGCTCTTTCGCGGTGTCATTCCGCCCGCGTCATTCACGAAGCGATCAAACGGCTCAACCCGTCCCTGTCAGTGCCAGTCCATCCACGCGAATCGCGTCACAGCACCCGCGGACATGCACCGATCGGGCAAGAAGTCGCTGCACGTTGGTCGAATAGGGCACGCTCAGCGGCCCTTTCGCGCGAAACTCATTCGCCTCGCCGCTGATCGGCAAGGACGAATATGCACAGCGCCACGACCGCTGCACCGACCACGAGGATCAGCGCGAGAAGGCCGTCGGAGGGATCGTCTGAGTCCTCGATGCCGGCCCATATCACCGTGGCAAGCATGCCGGTGAGAATGGATCCCGCGAGTCCCTTTCGGACCACACGGCCAGCGTAACTACTACGCCGCGGGTGGACCCGGCGTGCGTGCGGGGTCGTGGAAATCGATCATCTAGTCTCATCATGTGCGATTCGTGCTCGCGACACGCAACGCACACAAGCTGAGGGAGCTCGCCCCTCTCCTCGCGCCGCACGAGCTCGAGCCGCTGCCGGCGAGCGTCGACCTGCCTCGCGAGACCGGCTCCACCTTTGCCGAGAACGCGCTGCTGAAGGCGGGAGCGGCCGCCCGTGCGACCGGCATGCCCGCGATCGCGGACGACTCCGGGATCGTCGTCGATGCGCTCGGTGGGGAACCGGGCATCCAATCCGCGCGATACGCGGGCGAAGGCGCCACGGACGAGCAGAACCTCGCCAAGCTCCTCGAGCGCCTGCGCGGCTCGAGCGATCGCCGTGCCGCCTACGTTTGCGCGCTTGCGCTCGTCGACCCGGCCCACCCGCCCGAAGTCTTCGAGGGGCGCTGCGAAGGGGTCGTGATCGACGACCCGCGGGGCAGCGGTGGATTCGGCTACGACCCTGCGTTCCTGCCGGACGACCGCGCTCCCGGCGACGAACGCACGATCGCGGAGCTGCCGCCCGGGGAGAAGGACGAGATCAGCCACCGGGGCAGGGCGGCGCGCGCGCTCGTCGACTGGCTGTCGGTGCGGGCGTGAGCGTGCCCTCGCGCATGCCGACGCGCGAGTCCGACGGCTCGAGCCGCCCGGCGGTGATCGCGCCCGCCGCCGTCGAAGGCACGACGAAGTTTGGCGCCGCGCGACTTTCGATCGTCTCGAACTCCGTGCTGATCGTCCTGAAGATCGCGGCCGGCGCGATCACGGGCTCGGTCGCGATCGTCACCGAGGCGGTTCACTCGAGCATCGACCTGCTGGCATCCGTGGTCGCCTACCTGTCGCTGCGCAAGGCGGACGAACCGGCCGACGAGAGCCACATGTACGGCCACGCGAAGATCGAGAACGTCGCCGCCGCGATCGAGGGCATGCTGATCCTCGTCGGGGCGGGCGTGATCCTGTTCGAGGCGGTTCGCCGGCTCGCGACCAGCGCGGGCGTCGAGCACCTGGGGATCGGCATCGCCGTGATCGGCTTCTCGGCGGTCGTCAACATCGGCGTGTCCTCCTACCTCTACCGCCGGGCGAGGACACACGACTCGCCCGCTCTCGAGGGCGATGCAGCCCACCTGCGGGCCGACGCCTGGACCTCGCTCGCTGTGCTGGTCGGGCTCGTGCTGATCGAGATCACCGGCGTCGCGGCGCTGGACTCGATCGTCGCCATGATGGTCGCGTCCGCGATCGTTTACGCGGGCTTTCGGATCCTGAGCCGCTCTTCCCGCGTGCTCGTCGACGAGGCGCTGCCGGCCGACGAGCTCGACTTGGTGCGCCAGTCGATCGATGCGCGCCGTGGTACCGAACTGGCCGGGCACCACAAGCTGCGCGGCAGACGCGCGGGAAGCGCGCGCTACATCGATGTCCACCTGCAGTTCGCGCCGGGCACGTCGCTCGAGCGCGCGCACGCGATCGCCCACGAGGTCGAGGCCGAGGTCCGCCGGCGCCTGCCCGGCGCCGAGGTGCTCGTGCACATAGAACCCGAGCGCGCAGGCGAACGAGCCCGCTGAGAGCCCCGAACAAAACAGCCGCCTCAGGCACGCCGGGCATTTCGTCAGAGGCTCTGAGGAAACCTCGCACCCGCGCGGCCGGTACTCCTCAGGGCAAGAGGTTCACGGCGGCGGCGAGCCCCACGAACAGCACGACGGCGCTGTAGCCGTCGTAGCCGTTGATCAACAGCAGGATCGCGGCGATCGCGCAGATCGCTGCGACGGTGATCCAGGCCGCTCGCGCAAGCGAGCTCTGAGATTCGTCGGGAGCGCCGTTCAGGGCGCATATATTGTCGCGAATGGCGGCGACCTCACAGGAGCTTGCGCTCCGCTATCTGCTGGAGCTGTCGAGCGACATCCGCATGGCCCTGCTACTCGATGCCGAGGGAGGCCTGGTCGCATCGGCGCCACAGCCGCCGCCGGGACGGTTGTCGGAGCTGGCGGGCGAGCTCAGCCGGGAGGCGGGCGCGCTCTTCGCCGGCGCGGGAGAACCCGTCGAGATCGACGCCGCCTGCGACGGGGGCGCCGTTTTCCTGATCCGCTCGGAGGAGGGTGCGATGGTGTGCTTGACCGACCGCTCGGTACTTGCCGGCCTCATCTTCTACGACATGCACGCGGTGCTGGTGGACCTCGACCGCGCGGCCGGCGCGGAGGCCCGGCGCGTAGGAGCCGCCGACCGTTGAAACAGAAGGGCACGATCGGGCGGCTCGGAGGTTACGCCGAGGAGGTGGCTGCCGCGATGCGCCGGCGAAACGAGAAGCGCAAGCCCCGCGTCCGCGTGCGCGTCTCCCACGGCGAGGCACGCGTGCTCGAGGACGAGTCGAAGGAAGGCGTGCGGCTGCAGTCGCTCTGCCAGGCGATCGTCGACGAGGAGCGGAGCACCGTCCGTGGCTGACGGCGTGCCGACCGCGCTGTTCGACCCCGGGCTCGCGGAGAAGGTGCTCGCGCGCGCCCTCTCGCGGGGCGGCGATTTCGCCGAGCTCTACGCCGAGCGCCGCTCGAGCTTCTCGGTCTCGCTCGACGACCGCAAGGTGGAGACCGCCCAGACCGGCATGGAGATCGGTGCGGGCGTGCGCGTGGTCGCCGGTGATGCGACCTACTTCGGCCACGTGGACGGGCTCGCCGAGCGCGACCTCGAACGCGCCGCATCGGAAGTTGCCTCCGCGGTCGCCGGCCGCGAGACGAAGCCGCAAGCGCTGCGGGCCGTGGAGCCGTCGCGGACTCAGCGAATCGAGCGCCGGCCCGAGGAGGTTCCGGCAGAGCGCAAGGCGGAGCTCCTCGTGCAGTGCGACGAGCGCGCCCGAGGAGCGGGTGAGCACGTCGTACAGGTGACCGCCGGCTACAACGAGTTGCGCCGCCAGGTCGAGGTCGCGAACTCGGACGGACTCGTGACGCGTGACGACCGCACGCGCGTGCGGCTGGGCGCCCAGGTCGTCGCGCGGAGGGAGGATCGAGTCGAGGCCGGCTCCGAGTCGCTTGCCGGCCACGCGGGATTCGAGCTCTTCGACGGGGACCCAGCCGCGGTCGCCGACGAGGCCGCGCGCCGGGCGCTCACGATGCTCGAGGCGCGACCGGCGCCGGCGGGCCGGATGCCGGTCGTGGTCGGGAACGGGTTCGGGGGTGTGCTCTTCCACGAGGCGACCGGGCATGGGCTCGAGTCGGACGCGGTCCAGAAGCATGCGTCGGTCTACGCGGGTCGCCTCGGCGAGCGCGTCGCGGGCACCCTGCTGACCGCCTACGACGACGGCACGATGCCGGGCGAATGGGGTACGGACGCGATCGACGACGAGGGCACGCTCTGCCAGGCGACGCGCGTGATCGACGAGGGCGAGCTCTGCTTCTTCCTCTACGACCTCACGCGAGCGCGCAAGGACGGCCGGCCCTCGACGGGCAACGGTCGCCGGCAGAGCTTCCGGCACCTTCCGATCCCGCGCATGACGAACACCTACATCGCTCCCGGTGAAGCGACTCGCGATGACATCATCGGCGACGTCGAGCGCGGCCTCTATGCGGTCTCGTTCGCCGGCGGACAGGTCGAGCCCGCCACGGGCGACTTCGTGTTCGGCGTCTCCGAGGGCTACCTCATCGAGAACGGGAAGGTGACGGCGCCGGTACGCGGCGCCACGCTGATCGGAAACGGGCTCGACGTCCTCAAGCGGATCGACGCGGTCGGCGACGACCTCCGCATGAAGAGCGGCTTTTGCGGCAAGGATGGTCAGCAGGTCCCGGTCGGCACCGGGCAGCCGACGGTCCGCATCGCCGAGATGACGGTCGGCGGAACCGATGTCTGACGCAAACGGCGTCGACCTCGAGCGCGCGGCCGCGCTCGCCGTCGAGGCGGCGCTCGCGGCGGGGGCGGCGGAGGCGGACGCCTGGTGCGAAGACGCGGTCGACCGCACCGTGCGCGTCTACGGCGGGGCGGTCGAAAGCGTGCTCGAGGCCGGGAGCCGCGGTGCCGGCGTGCGCGTGTTCGCGGACGGGCGGAACGGCTACGCGTACGGCTCTGACCTGAGCGAGGATGGACTTCGCGCGCTGGCACAAGCCGCGACGGGTGCCGCCGCCGTGACCACTCCCGATGAGCACGCAGGGATCCCCGAGGAGGCGGGCGCCGCCGAGGTGGGTCCGCTCGCTTCGCCGGAGATCGATCGCTGGACGATGGAGCGCCGCGTCGAGCTGGCCCTCGCGGTCGAGCGCGCCGCCCTGGAGCGAGACCCGCTCGTCAGCAACGTCGAGGACACGGTCTACTCCGACAGCTCGGGTCGTGTCGCGCTGGTCAACTCCGCCGGGTTTCGCGGCTCTTTCGAGCAGAGCCAGTGTTTCGCGTACGCATACGCGTTCGCCGGCGAGGGCGACGATCGCATGACCGGCATGGGCGTCGGCGTGGGGCGAAGCCCCGAGTCGCTCGACCCGGAGGCGATCGGCCACGAGGCCGCCGACCGGGCGGTCTCCTTGCACGGCGCGCGCCAGCCGGCGAGCCGGCGCTGCCCGGTCGTGCTCGATCCGTATGTAGCGGCCAGCTTCGTTTCCGTGATCGGCCGGACGCTGTCCGCGGACGCGGTTCAGCGGGGGCGCTCCCTCTTCGCGGGCAAGGAGGGCGAGCAGATTGCGAACCGGCTGTTGAGGCTCGCGGACGACGGGCTCGAGCCCGACGGGCTCGCGACCGCTCCGTTCGACGGCGAGGGAATCCCCCAGCAGCGGACCCCGCTGATCGAAGAGGGCACGCTTCAGGACTTCCTCTACGACGCCTACACGGGCCGCCGCGGGGAGCATCCCTCGACCGGCAACGGCACCCGCGGCTCCTACCGCACGCCGCCGTCGGTCGGCCCCACGAACCTGATCGTCGAACCCGGGAACGGGAGTGAGGCGGAGCTGCTTGCGGCCGCGAAGAGTGGCCTCTACGTGATGTCCGTGAGCGGCCTGCACTCGGGCGTGAACCCGATCTCCGGGACCTTCTCGGTGGGCGCCACGGGCCGGCTGATCGAGGGCGGCGAGCTCGCCCAACCGGTTCGGGAGGTGACGATCGCCTCGGACCTCGTGTCGATGCTGAATGCCGTCGAAGCGGTCGGATCCGAGGCACGCTGGGTGCCCCTCGGGGGCAGCGTGAAGGTCCCGGCGTTGCTGATCGGGGACATGGCGATCGCCGGCGGTTGACCGCTTCTTGGCCGCGGCATTGCTAGATTGCCCTGCGATTTTGCCCAGCCACCAAGGGGGAAGCGTGACGAAGCAGGAGTTCATCGACCGGGTCGCGGATCAGACGAATCTCACCAAGCGCGACGCCACGGAAGCCGTCGAGGCGGTGCTCGGGACGATCAAGAGCGAGCTGCGGTCCGGCGGCGAGATCAGCTTCACCGGCTTCGGGAAGTTCCACGTCGCCGAGCGGGGCCCGCGCCAGGGCGTCAACCCGCAGACGAAGGAGCGGATCACGATCCCGGGCGGTCGGGTGCCCCGATTCACCGCGGGCTCGGGGCTCAAGGACGCGGTCAAGAGCGGCTAAGGGGCGAAACTTCGGCGATCGCCTCGCGGCGGTCGTGGACGAGCGCCGGAGCCAGGTCGTGCTGGGGCTCGATCCCGATCCGGTCCGGCTCCTGCCGCGGGCGATCTCCGATGCATCGCCTGGTGGCTCGATCGCGGAGCGCGCCGGCCGAGCGGTGGCGCTTCACTGCCGCGCTCTGATCGAGGCCGCCGCGCCGGCGTGCGTGGCCGTCAAGCTGCAGCTCGCCTGCTTCGAGCGGTTGGGCGCGCCCGGCTTTGGGGCGCTCGCCGACGCCGCGGAGGCAGCGCGCGCGGCCGGGCTGCTCGTGATCGCGGACGGCAAGCGCGGCGATGTACCCCACACCGCGGCGGCCTACGCGCAAGCGCTCCTCGGCGAGACGCCCACGCCGTACGGCGACGTCCCAGGACTCGGGGCCGACGCCGTGACGCTCAACCCGTTGCTGGGAAGGGACGCGCTCATGCCGTTCGTCGAGGCGGCGCGCGCCCACGGCGGGGGCTGCTTCGTGCTCGTCAGGACCTCAAACGTCGGTGCGGCCGAGATTCAGGACGAGCCGGCCGGCGGCACGCCGCCGCTGCGCGAGCGGCTTGCGCGGATCGTCGACGCGCTGGGAGCCGAGGGCGTGGGGGAATGCGGGCTCGCGGACGTCGGCGCCGTCGTGGCGGCAACCGAGCCGGCGCTGCTCGCCGGACTGCGCGAGACGATGCCCCGGGCGGTCTTCCTGCTTCCAGGCGTTGGCGCCCAGGGCGGCAGGGCGGATCTGCTCGGTCCCGCCTTCGCGCCGGGACGCGCTGCCGCGCTGATCGCGGCTTCACGGGCGATCGTCGGCCCCGCGCTCGAAGCGGGCGCCGCGGAGGCCGCACAGGAGGCGGCCGAGGCGCTGCGCAAGACCGCATGGGAGGTTTCGTCGCCCTAGTACCGGCCCGAAGTCGGGAGAGGCGCCGTTATCATCGCTCGCGGGCATGGGCGCATTTCGCCAAAGCTCGTTGCGGGCGCTTGCCCCGGCCTCGCTGGTCCTCTTCGCGATCATCTTCCTGATCGTCGTGATCGCGTCGCTGAGCGGGGGCGACGACTCCTCGTCCTCACGCTCCGACCGCGTGACGCTCACCGAGCCGCAGAACCGGGACCGCACGGCCACCAGGGCAAGGCGCGCGCGCAGGCTCGCCGCGCGCGGCATCTACGTGGTGCGCGCCGGCGACAGCCTCTTCACGATCGCCGAGAAGACCGGCGTGCCGGTGGACACCCTTCGCGCGCTGAACCCGACCGCCGACCCGCAGGGGCTGTCGACCGGCCAGCGCATTCGCCTGCCGATCGCAGGCGAGCGCGGGGCAACGGGCGCGAGCGGGGCCTCCGGGGCGACCGGCGCCACGGGTCCCCGCTGAGACGCGAGGAACGGACGCCGGCTCGCTTGCGCACGAGGTCCCTCCTTCTCGGTCTCCTCGCGGCGGCCTTCCTCCTCGCACCGTCGGTCGCGGGGGCGGAGCGGCCGGGCGCCGGCGACTCGCCCCGCGTCGGCGCGTCGTCCGCGATCCTGGTCGATGCCCGCGACGGACACGTGCTCTACCGTCGCGCGCCGGACTCCCGCCGTGCGATCGCCTCGACGACGAAGCTGATGACGGCGCTCCTGTCCGTCGAGCGGCTGCCGCTCGAGCGCCGGCTGCGCGCGGCGCCCTACACGGCCGCCGCGGCCGAGTCGCAGATCGAGCTGGCTCCCGGCGAGCGGATGTCGGTCGCGGACCTCCTTCGCGCACTGATGCTCGAGAGCGCCAACGACGCTGCCGTCACGCTTGCGCGTGGCGCCGGTGGCTCGGTCCGAAGGTTCGTGAGGCTCATGAACCGCAAGGCGCAGGAGCTTGGCCTGAATGAGACCCACTACGCGAACCCGGTCGGCCTCGACGAGCAGGGCAACTACTCGAGCGCACGCGACCTCGCCGCGCTCACGCGCGTGGTGTTGCGGGACGACTTTCTCGCCGAGACCGTCGACATGCCGCGGGCCCGGCTGCTCACGGGCGCGCGTCCGCGCATCTTGGACAACCGCAACGACCTCGTCGCGCGCCTGCCCTGGATCGACGGCGTGAAGACCGGGCACACCGGGGGGGCCGGGTATGTGCTGGTCGGTGCGGGCACGCGCAAGGGTGTGCAGCTCGTCAGCGTGGTACTGGGTACGCCGTCGGAGGGTGCGCGCGATGCGGACACGCTCGCGTTGCTGGACCACGGATTCGGCCTGTACCGCCGTGTCACGGTGCTCCGGCGAGCGCGCCCTGTGGCGGAGGCGAAGGTCGCCTACTTCGGCGATCGGAAGGTCGCCGTCGAGCCCGCGCGCACGATCGCCGTGACCGCGGGGCGTGGTGAGCGCATCCGTACGCAGATCGATGCGCCCGGCGAGCTGGACGGCCCGCTTGCCGAAGGCGCGACCGTCGGGCACGCGGCGGTGTTGGTCGATGGGAAGCGCGTGCGCACAGTTGCGCTCGTGACCGGTGACGCGGTGCCCAAGGCGAGCGTTGCGCGCAAGGTCGTGCACTGGCTTGCCCGGCCGTTGACCCTCCTCGCGCTGGTACTGCTCGCCGCGCTCGTGGTGGAGCGACGGCGCCGGCGGCTGGCGGCCGCGAAAGCCGCCCGCATGCGCCGACGGCACGCCGCCAGACTTGACTAGCCGTCAGACCCCCGGTCGTGCTTGTATAGGGGGGAGGGAGTTGGAGGACCAGCGCTTCAGATGATCATCACCGTCACCTTGAACGCGGCGATCGACAAGACGCTCGCCGTGCCGAACTTCCAGATCGGCCGTCGCCACCGCTCGTCGGAGCAGCGCACGATGCCGGGCGGCAAGGGCGTCAACGTCGCGCGCACGCTCAAGGCGCTCGGCCAACCCGTGATCGCGACCGGGCTCGCCGGCGGGCCCACCGGCACCCGCATCATCGAGCAGCTCACCCAGGAGGCGATCCTCTGCGACTTCGTCCGCATCAACCAGGAGTCGCGCACGTCGACCGCCGTGATCGATCCGACCTCGGGCGTCCAGACCGAGGTGAACGAGCCCGGTCCGGAGGTCAGCGAGGCGGAGATGTCCCTCTTCTGCGAAAAGCTGATCTACCTCGCGAAGGGCGCCGACATCTGTGTCTTTGCCGGTAGCCATCCGCGGGGCGTCGACGACAAGGTCTACGCGGACCTGATCGGAGAGCTGAAGCGGCTGGGCGTCTCGACCGTGATCGACACCGAGGGCGAGCCGATGGACCTTGCGATGCGCGCCGGCCCCGACCTCGTGTCCCCGAACGAGCGCGAGGCGGAGGAGCTGGTCGGCCACGAGTTCACGACCCGGGAGGACCACATCTTCGGGCTCTACGGGATCTGTGACCTCGGGCCGCGGGAGGCGATCATCACCCACGAGGAAGGCTGCTTCGCGCTGGTCGGGCGCAACCACGAGCGGCGCCTGTACGAGGTGCAGACCGAGCGGCTCGAGCCTGTCTCGGCGATCGGCGCGGGGGACGCCTTTCTTGCCGGATACCTGTTCTCGCGTTACACCGGGCGGCCGCACGCGGAGGCGCTGTGCTTCGCCGTCGCCTGCGGCGCGGAGTCGACCCGCCACCTCGGCGCGGGAGTGTTCGACCCGCGCGCCGCCGAGCGGTTGCAGCACGAAGTCGAGGTCACCGAGCTCGAAGAGCCGGCCGCCGTCGACGCACGCGCATAGCGCAAGCTCTCCGTCACTGCGTAATTTGCGGCTTCGTGTCGCACGTGTCCCCGGACGCCCCCAGGACCGTTGGTAACGTTGTCCTCCCCCATTCTTAGGATTGCGCGATGGAGCTCGAGATAGGCAAGGGCAAGAAGGGTCGACGGGCCTACGGGTTCGACGACATCGCGATCGTGCCGTCGAGGCGTACGCGCGATCCCGACGACATCGACATCACCTGGATGCTCGGCCCGTACCGCTTCGAGCTTCCCCTGCTTGCGTCCGCCATGGACGGCGTCGTGTCCCCGACCACCGCGGGCATCATCGGCAAGCTCGGCGGGCTCGCGGTCCTGAATCTCGAAGGCCTCTGGACCCGCTACGAGGATGCCGACGCGCAGCTCGAGCGCATCTCGAAGCTGCCGCCTCAGCAGGCCACGCGTGAGATGCAAGAGATCTACAAGGAGCCGGTCAAGCCGGAGCTGGTCTCGCAGCGCATCAGCGAGATCAAGGCACAGGGTGTCGTGGCGGCGGGCTCGCTCACGCCCCAGCGGGTGCGCGACTACTACGAGCTCGCGCTGGATGCCGGGCTCGACGTGCTCGTGATCCAGGGAACCGTGATATCCGCCGAGCACGTGTCCTCGTCGGTCGAGCCGCTCAACCTCAAGGAGTTCATCGCCGAGCTGCCGGTGCCGTGCATCGTCGGTGGCTGCGCGAGCTACGCGACCGGCCTGCACCTGATGCGAACCGGAGCGGTGGGCGTGCTCGTCGGGGTCGGACCCGGCGCCGCCTGCACGACACGGGGCGTGCTCGGGATCGGCGTGCCGCAGGCCACCGCGATCGCCGACGTCCAGGCCGCGCGCTCACAGCACATGCTCGAGACAGGCGGTTACGTGAACGTGATCGCGGACGGCGGCATGCGCAACGGCGGCGACATCGCGAAAGCGTTCGCGTGCGGAGCCGACGCGGTCATGATCGGCTCCCCGCTTGCGCGTGCCCACGAGGCCCCCGGCCGCGGATACCACTGGGGCATGGCCACGTTCCACACCTCCCTGCCGCGGGGGGCACGCGTCGCGACCGTGCAGAACGGGACGATGGAAGAGATCTTGCTCGGTCCGGCGTACGAGAACGACGGCACCTTCAATCTGTTCGGCGCCCTCCGCACCTCGATGGCGACCTGCGGCTACGAGGACATTCCGTCCTTCCACCGCGCCGAGGTGATGGTCGCGCCCGCGCTCCAGAGCGAGGGAAAGCAGCTCCAGCGGGAGCAGCACGTCGGCATGGGCTCGAACGGAAAAGCTCAGGTCGCGGCGGCGGTCAACGAGCTGGATGAATAAGCCCGCCGGCGACCTGCAGGCTCCGAAAACCAAGCCTGACAAGGACGCAGCGCCGCAGGCGAGCGAGCGTAGCAATGGCTACGCGAGCGAAGCCGAGGACGCGAGGACGCCGTCAGGCGCCGGTTTGCAGGAGCCTGCCGTGGCGACGCCGCCCCAGCGGGTGACCACGGAGGAAGTGCTCGTGCTGGACTTCGGCGGTCAGTACTCGCAGCTGATCGCCCGGCGCATCCGCGAGTGCGGCGTGTTCTCCGAGCTGCTGCCCCACGACGTGCCGCTCGACGAGCTCGCGCGGCGGCGGCCACGCGGGATCGTGCTCTCGGGCGGACCCGCGTCGGTCTATGCCGAGGGCGCGCCGGCGCTTCGGACGGAGCTGCTCGAACTGGGCGTGCCCGTGCTGGGCATCTGCTACGGGATGCAGGCAATGGCGCGCGAGCTCGGCGGCCGCGTCGAGAAGGCGGAGGTGGGGGAGTTCGGCCGGACGGAGCTCCAGGTGCGCGAGCACGGCCGGCTGATGGCAGGCCTCCCGGCGGAGCAGACGTGCTGGATGAGCCATCGCGACACCGTGTTCGAGCCGCCCCCCGGATTTGTCGCACTCGCCTCGTCGCCGGCCTCGCCGGTCGCGGCGCTCGAGTCCCCTGAGCGCGGTCTGTATGGGATCCAGTTCCATCCGGAGGTCGTACACACGCCCTACGGGAGCGACATCCTGAAGAGCTTCCTGTTCGAGGTGTGCGGCTGCGAAGACGACTGGTCGCCGGCCTCGATCATCGACGAGCAGGTCGCCCTGATTCGCCGGCAGGTCGGTGACGGGCGCGCGATCTGCGGCCTCTCGGGCGGCGTCGACTCCTCGGTCGCAGCGCTGATCGTCCACCGCGCGCTCGGCGAACGCCTCACGTGCGTGTTCGTCGACCACGGCCTGATGCGAAAGAACGAGGCCGAGCAGGTCACGTCGGCGTTTCGCGACCACTTCCACGTGCCGCTCGTCCACGTCGATGCTTCCGATCGCTTCCTCGCGCGGCTGCGCGGCGTCGTCGATCCCGAGGAGAAGCGCCGGATCATCGGCGAGGAGTTCATCCGCGTGTTCGAGGAGGAGGCCGCGAAGCTGGGGGCTGACGCCCCCCACGCGAAGTTCCTCGTCCAGGGCACGCTCTACTCCGACGTGATCGAGTCCGGCGGCGGCACCGGCAACGGCGCCGCCATGATCAAGTCCCATCACAACGTGGGCGGGCTACCGGAGCGCTTCGACTTCCAGCTGATCGAACCGCTTCGCCAGCTCTTCAAGGACGAGGTGCGGGCCGTCGGAGTGGAGCTCGGGCTGCCCGAGCGCTTCGTCTGGCGCCAGCCTTTCCCGGGCCCCGGGCTTGCGATTCGCGTAATCGGGGGCGAGGTGACCAAAGAGCGGCTCGACATCCTTCGCGACGCGGACGCGGTGCTGCAGGACGAGATCCGCCGCGCGGGCCTCTACCGCGAGCTCTGGCAGTCGTTCTGCGTGCTACCGGCGGTCCGCTCGGTCGGGGTGCAGGGCGACGAGCGCACGTATGCGTACCCCATCGTGATCCGCGCCGTCACCTCGGACGACGCGATGACCGCGGACTGGGCCCGGCTCCCCTACGAGCTGCTCGAGACGGTCTCGAGCCGCATCATCAACGAGATTCCGCACGTGAACCGGGTCGCGCTCGACATCTCGTCGAAGCCGCCCAGCACGATCGAGTGGGAATAAAACCGCCGGACGGGGGATAGGGGCCCATGGGCATCATCTCCTGGATCATCTGGGGGCTCTTCGTCGGCCTCATCGCGCGAGCGGTGCTGCCGGGTCGGCAGCCGATCGGCTTTCTCTGGACGATCGCGCTCGGCGTCGCTGGAGCGTTGATCGGCGGATTCCTCGCGACCGAGGTGCTCGGCATCGCGGACAGCGACGAGTTCGACTTCGGCAGCTTTCTGATCGCCGTGGGGACCTCGGCGCTGCTGCTGTGGCTTTACATCCGGTACTTCGCCGACCGCGACCGCGCGGTCGCCTAGGCCTCGTGCACGGTCCCGTCGAGGACCTCGGCCCGCCGATCGCCTTCGTCGCGCTCGAGGACGGCACGCCGGTGTACGACCCGCACGGGAAGCGGATCGGAGTGGTCGAGCGCGTGCTGATCGACCTGGACATCTTCGAAGGCTTGATCGTGCACACCCTGCCGCTGCCGGGTCACCACCTGTTCGCCGACGTGGACCAGATCGCCGAGCTGCATGAGCGCGGAGTGCTGCTGTCGGTCGACCGTGACCAGCTCCGCGAGCCCAGCGAGAAGCGCCCCGACACCGACGACACGATCGGGAGCCGGCTCCAGCGGCGACTGCGGCGTGCTTGGGACTGGATCAGCGGGCGCCGCTGATCCCCGGTGGGCTACTGAATGCCCGCGTCCCAGCGCTTGAGGTCGGGAAGCGGGTCGTAGGGACGCCCGCCCTTGTACCAGCCCGGCGCGCTCCACTCCTCGAAGTGCAGGTGACAGCCGACGGCATCGCCGGTGTCGCCGACCTGGCCGATCTGCTGGCCGGTGTAGACCGTGCCGCCCGTGACGGCGAGTGCGGGCTCGCGCAGGTGCGCATACATGTGGTCCACGCCCGTGCCCATGCCGTCGATCACGATGTAGTAGCCGGCGAGCGAGTGGTAGCCGGCGTAGATGACCTTGCCTCCCCGTGCCGCGACGAGCGGAGTGCCGCAGCGCGCGAAGGTATCCTGACCCTGGTGCGTGTGACCGCGTCGGCCGGCACCGAAACGCCCCGCGCTCATGCCGAACTGGTGTGCGCCCTTGATCGGGAAGACGTAGCCCATCAGCGTGATCGCGTCGCGGTCGTCGGGTGGAGCTGCGGCACGTGCGCCGACCGCGCCGGGAACGGTGACGCGGAACGAGTACCGGCCCTGCTTCTGCGGGCGGCGCTGCACCGCGCCATTCCACGTGACCCGCTGCGCGACGCCCGGAGCCGCGCCCAGGCGCTTCCAGCTCTGCACGACGACGCCGTCGGTCAGCCGCACCAGGTCGATCTGGACGTCCACCGGCCGTGTGCCGGTGACCTGGAAGTTGAAGATCGCCTTCTGCATGCCGCCGTAGAAGATCCTGCGCGGCTCCGAGAGGCCGACTTCGACACCGGGAATCGAGCTCGCCGGCCGGAAGCTGAAGCTCTGCGGGATGTCGACGATCAAGCCCTCCCAGCGCGTCGAGCGCTTGCCGGCGGAGTCGATTACGGCGACCGGCCCGCTGAAGGCCTGGGCCGGCACGATCGTGACTGCGCGCGTCGCTCGAGGCGTCTGGACGGGCGCAAGCACGTCGTCCGCGGCGCCCTTCGCGCCATAGAACACGACCTGCTTCCCAGCGGCGAGGTTCCGCCCGCGGAGCTGAATCGTCGCGCCGCGCTCGGCACGGTGGATGTCGAGACAGCGTCCGCCGGGATTGGCGGCGCAGCGAACATCGACGATCTGTGCAGGCCGTGCCGGCCGCGTGGATGTGGGCGGCGGTTGCGTGTTGCTCTTGGGCGAAGGCGGGATCGCGACGCCGCCGCTGCGTCCCGCGACGGTCGCCGGAGTCATCATCGATACGGCGCCGAGCGCCGCCACCAACGCGTATGTGGTTCTGACTCGCCCGAGCCATCCGCTCTCGGGTCGAGCGCCGCCCTTCAGCGACCGCAAGTAAGCCTCTCTTTCTGTGGCCTACGGGGTTAGCTGACGGGCTCGCGCTGAAAGAGTCGCGCTACGGCCCTGGAGGCTGTGCCTTTTGCGGCAGTTCGCCTTTGGGCCGATTCGCCCCGACGGTCAGACGATCATCGTCTGACCGAACGGTTCCCCCGTTCCCGGTCGATGCCTTGCTTTGTCCGGCCGGGATTCGGCTGGCCTTTTCGAAGCGCGGCACTATAGCGAGCGGATCGGCCGCTCACACGCGTGAGGCGCAGAAGGCCTAAGTAATTTTGGTCACAAGGTCCGCGGGCACCGACGGCGCCGCGCCGCGGTTCGCGCCCGTTCACGGTTACGCGGTTGGCCGTTTTGGTCTCCTGCCACCGGGGAGCGGTATCGAGCGTGTGCCCGGCTATGATTCCGCGCGTCGTGATCGCGGCCGGGGCGCCGCGGTTTCGTTTCTCTCCCGCATGAAGACCTACGTGGCAACACCCGCAACGCGCGAGCGCGACTGGCTGCTCGTCGACGCGCGCGGCAAGACGCTCGGGCGTCTCGCCACCCAAATCGCCGACATCCTTCGGGGCAAGCGCAAGCCCGAGTACACGCCGCACATCGACACCGGCGACTTCGTGGTGGTCGTCAACGCTCGTGAAATCGCGGTCACGGGCAATAAGCTCGAGGCGAAGATGTACCACCGCCATTCGGGCTATCCCGGCGGCCTTCGGTCGCGCACGCTCAACGACATGCTGGAGCGCCGGCCGGAGGAAGTGATCCGGATCGCGGTAAAGGGGATGCTGCCACGCAACCGGCTCGCGCGGCAGCAACTTCGCAAGCTCAAGGTCTATGCCGGGCCGGACCACCCACACGAGGCTCAAAAGCCCAAGGCGATCGAAGAGGACGGACACAGGTGATGGAGCAGGACGAGCGCGACACGCAGCGGGACGAGTCGGCCCAGGCCACGCCGGAGGAGACTCCGGCAGAGACGCCGGCGGAGGCCGCCGCACCAGAGCCCTCGGCCGACGCCGATGTGCCTGTGATGCCGGCCCCCGAAGAGGTCGAGCCCGAAGCGGTGGCGCCCGAACCGGAGACGGTCGATGCCGAGCCCCCAGCCGACGAAGAGCCGCAGGAGGGTGCGACCCAGGACGGCGACGCAGCGCCTGCCGAAGCGCCCCGCTCGCCTTCCGATCTCGCCGCCGACGCGCGCTACAGCGCGACCGGAAAGCGGAAGAGCTCGGTCGCACGCGTGATCCTGAAGCCGGGCAGCGGCAACTTCCAGCTCAACGGGCGCTCGCTCGAGGTCTACTTTCCCCGGCGAACGCACCAGGCGATCGTCCAGCAGCCGCTCGAGACCGCCGGATACGTCGGCGCAGTGGATGTGATCGCGCGGATCCACGGCGGCGGCATCTCGGGGCAGGCCGACGCCGTTCGTCACGGCATCGCAAAGGCGCTGATCGATGCGGACCCGGCGCTCCGCGGCGAGCTGAAGCGGCGGCAGCTGCTGACGCGGGACCCACGCGTCAAGGAACGCCGCAAGGCGGGGCTGAAGAAGGCACGTAAGCGTCCGCAGTTCTCGAAGCGCTGATCCTTCGTCACCGCCCGGTAGGTTGACCGCGAAGCTTTTCGGCACCGACGGCGTCCGCGGCGTCGCCGGCGAGTTCCTCACGGCCGAGCTCGCCTTCGCCCTCGGTCGCGCGGTGGTCTCGGTCGGCAACGACCCCAGCCCCGAGGTGCTGGTCGTGCGCGACACGCGGGTGTCCGGCGAGATGCTCGAGGCGGCTCTCTGCGCCGGCATCGCAGCCGCAGGGGGCCAGGCCCTGCTCGGCGGCGTGCTGCCGACCCCGGCGGCGTCGATCCTCGTGCGGCGCTTCGGCCTCGACCTGGCGGCGGTCATCTCCGCGTCGCACAACCCGTTCATGGACAACGGGATCAAGTTCTTCGACGCTCAGGGCCGAAAGCTCCCGGACGAGGCCGAAGCAAGGATCGAGGAGCAGATCCAGGTTTGGACGAAGCAGCCGGTCCACGCCGGCGGGCACGCGTCCGCGAATCCGCCGCAGGCGGGGCGCGTCCGGCCCATCGCGGGCGCGCTCGAGGACTACATGCGCGAGCTCGAATCGCGCTTCCAGCCTGCGCTCGAGGGCGTGCGGGTTCTGCTCGACTGTGCCAACGGCGCGACCTACCGGGCCGCGCCGCTGCTCTTCGAACGCCTCGGCGCCAGCGTCGAGACGCTCGCGTGCGAACCAGACGGCGTGAACATCAATGTGGGCGTGGGCTCGACGCACATGGACGCGATCATCGAACGGCTGCGCGCCGGCGGCCAGTCGATCGGGTTCGCCTTCGACGGCGACGGTGACCGAGTGCTCGCCGTCGGCGCGGACGGGACGGTCGTCGACGGCGACGAGCTGATCGCCCAGATCGCCGTCGACCTGCATCGCAAGGGCGAGCTCGCGGGCAACGGCGTCGCCGTCACGGTGATGACGAACTACGGCTTCCACCAGGCGATGGCCGCGGCGGGCATCGAGGTCGCGACCACGGACGTGGGCGATCGGCATGTCGTGGACGAGCTCACCAAGCGCCACTGGGTGCTCGGCGGCGAGCAGTCCGGTCACATCGTCGACATGCGGCTGACGCCGTCGGGCGACGGAATCGCCGCGGCGCTCATGACGCTGGAGGCGCTCGGCGGCGGCGAGCTGCGCTCGGGATGCCTGATGAAGCAGCTTCCGCAGGTCCTGCGGAACGTGCGCGTCGCCGATCGCGAGGCCCTCGCGGGAGCATCGGCCGTGTGGGAGGCGGTCGCCGCGGAGTCCGCCGCGCTGGAGGGGAAGGGGCGCGTGCTGGTGCGGCCTTCCGGAACCGAGCCGGTCGTGCGGGTGATGGCCGAAGCGCCCACCCAGGAAGAGTGTGAAACGGTCGTTTCGAGGCTCGCGGAGGTCGTGGCGCTCGAGCTCGGATAGGGGTGAGCAGCGGGCGCAGGCTGGGCCCGAGCTCACAGCCGCCGCGAACTTATGGTTGTTCTGGCCGGCGGCGGCGCAAAAATCGCCCCACGCTGCGGATTCCTGCTACAGGAACATCCGTTTAGCGGCCGAAGAAAAGCAGGACAGACGACCGCTTCGGTGCTACGCTCTTTCCCTGCCGGTCATGGGTCAGGAGCCGCGGGACGCGGCTCTTTCTGATTTAAGAAGGAGCTTACGCCGTGGTCGGACCACAAGGAGCGCTGATCTAGATGTGCGGGATCGTGGGATATGTCGGTGATCGGTCGTGCGGCGAGCTGCTCATGCACGGACTGGAGCGACTCGAGTACCGCGGATACGACTCTGCAGGGCTGTCGCTGCTCGGCGACGGAGAAATCCAGTCGGTCCGCGCGGTCGGCAACCTCAGCCGGTTGCGCGAGGCGGTAGACGCCGAGTCGAACGGCGGCGGCACTGCGCTCGCGACTCGCATCGCGGACGCCACCACGGGCATCGGCCACACGCGCTGGGCGACGCACGGAAAGCCTTCGGAGCGCAACGCCCATCCCCACCCAGACTGCAGCGGTCGTGTGCACATCGTCCTGAACGGCATCATCGAGAACTACGTCGAGCTTCGCGACGCACTCGAAGCCGACGGACACGTCTTCGCGTCGGAGACCGACGCCGAGGCGGTCGCGCACCTGATCGAGAAGCACCTCGACCTGCTCGGTCCCTGGCACCTGCCGGAGGCCGTGCGCCTCGCCTACCTGGAGCTTCGCGGGCACTACGCCTTCGTCGCGATCTCCGCCGACGAGCCGGAGACGATCGTGGGCGCCCGCAAGGAGTGCCCGCTGGTCATCGGCGTCGGCGACAACGAGCACTTCATCGCCTCCGCAATCCCCGCGTTCCTGCGCGATACCCGTAACGTGCAGCTCGTCAACGACGACGAGATCGTGACGGTTCACAAAGACCAGGCGTTCTTCCGGAGCGCCGCGGGACAGGAGGTCCAGCGCGAGGTGGAGCAGATCACATGGGACGAGGATGCGGCTGAGAAAGCCGGGTATCCCACCTTCATGCTCAAGGAGATCCACGAGCAGTCGCACGCGGTCGCGGAGACGATCGCCGACCGGCTGACACACGGCGACAGGGTCGAGTTGGGCGACATCGGGATCGACGACGACACGCTGGCGAAGGTGCGGCGGATCGTGATCCTCGCCTGCGGCACGTCCTACCACGCGGCGCTTGTCGGCCGATACGCGATCGAGCAGTGGGCGCGCGTACCGGTCGAGATGGACATCGCTTCCGAGTACCGGTACCGCAACCCGATCGTGGGGCCCGACGACCTCGTGATCGGCATCTCGCAGTCGGGCGAGACCGCCGACACGCTCGCCGCGATGCGCCTTGCCCGCGACCGGGGCGCACGGGTGCTGGCGATCACGAACATCCTCGGCAGCCAGATCACGCGGGACGCGGACGGCGTGCTCTACACGCGGGCCGGGCTCGAGATCGGCGTCGCCGCGACCAAGACCTTCGTCGCCCAGGTGGCAGCGATCTACCTCCTCGGCCTCAAGCTCGCCGAGCTGCGGCACACGCTCGAGCCGGCTGAGCTCGAGGGGCTCGTGAACGAGCTGAAGTCGATCCCGCACCAAATCGAAGTGCTGCTCGACTCGTGCTCGGAGCAGGTCCGCGCGATCGCACGTTCGCAGTTCGAGCGTGAGTTCTTCCTCTATCTCGGCCGCCACATCGGGCTGCCGGTGTGCCTCGAGGGCGCGCTCAAGCTGAAGGAGATCTCGTACATCCCGACCGAGGCCTACGCCGCGGGCGAGATGAAGCACGGGCCGATCGCGCTGCTGGACAGCACGCGGCCGGTCGTCTGCGTGGCGACCGACATGCCGGTGCTGGACAAGGTGCTCTCGAACATCTCCGAGGTCAAGGCGCGCGGCTCTGAAGTGATCGCGATCGCGACCGAGGGCTCCGGCCACGTCGCCGCGGCCGCGGACCAGACGGTGTTCATCCCGCGGACCGACTGGATCCTTCAGCCGATCCTCGCGGTGATCCCGCTGCAGCTGCTGGCGTACAACATTGCGATCTTGCGGGGGTTGAACGTGGACCAGCCGCGGAACCTCGCGAAGACCGTAACGGTCGAATAGCCGTATAGCCTGCGGGCATGGCTCCGCGCCCATGGTTCGAGCCGCTCTACACGGCGGAGGAGATGCGTGCGCTCGACCGCTGGGCGATCGAGCACGAGGGCATTCCGTCGCTGGACCTGATGGAGCGCGCCGGCGGCGAAGTCGCCCGCGCCGTGATCGCGCTCGCCCCGGACGGGCCCGTACGCATCGTCTGCGGCCGCGGAAACAACGGCGGTGACGGGCTGGTCGTCGCGAGGCTGCTTCGCGAGCACGGTCTCGAGGTCGATGCGCTGCTGCTCTTTTCCCGCGAGGACCTGAGCCCCGACGCGGCCGCGAACCTCGAGCGCGCCGAGGCACGGCAGGTCGCTCCTCGGGCGCTTTCCGACGCTGTCGCCGGCTCGGCCGTGGTCGTGGATGCGATCCTCGGCACGGGGTTCACCGGAAGTCCGCGGCCACCGCTCGACGCGGCGATCGAGGTCATCAACGCCGCCGGTGCGGCCGTGGTGGCGATCGACGTTCCGTCGGGCGTCGATGCCTCCACGGGCGAGGTCGAGGGAGCGTGCGTGCGTGCAGGCCTCACGGTGACGTTCCAGGCCTCGAAGCTCGGGCTTTGGGTCGCGCCCGGCAAGGCGCACGCCGGACGTGTCGAAGTCGTCGACATCGGCATCCCTCCGGCCGGTGAGGGGCGCCCGTCCGCGCCGGATGCCGGGTTGATTCAGCCGTCCGTGCTCGAAGCCCTGCCGCGCCGGTCGCCTTACGGCAACAAGTTCCGCTCGGGCTCCGTGCTCGTCGTGGGCGGCTCGCCCGGACTCACTGGCGCGGTCTGCATGGCGTGTGAGGGAGCGATGCGAGCCGGTGCCGGATGGGTGCGGGCGGCGGTTCCCGCGTCGCTCAACGAGGTGTTCGAGGTGAAGCTGACCGAGGTCATGTCGGTACCGCTACCGGATCGCGAAGGGCACCTCACGGAAGCGGCCGCCGACGCCGTGCTCGAGGCCGCCGAGCGCGCGGACGCGGTCGTGCTCGGCCCGGGCCTCGGTCGCGAGGAAGGCTCGTTCGCACTGTCGCGCACGCTGGTCGAACGCATCGACCGACCCCTGCTGGTCGACGCGGACGCGCTCAACGCGCTTGCCGCGGTCCAGCTCGCTCCGGCCGCGCGCCGGGCTGCGCCGCTGGTCCTTACGCCTCATGCAGGCGAGCTTGGACGGCTGCTCGAGATCGATTCGCGCCAGGTCGAGGCACGGCGGCTCGCGAACGCGCGCGCGGCCGCGGGCCGCGCCCGGGGGATCGTCGTGCTGAAGGGCGACGACACGCTCGTGGCCGGTCCGGAGGACCGGCCTGATCTCGCCGTCAGCCCGGGCGGGAGCCCGGCGCTCGCTACGGCCGGGACCGGCGACGTGCTGTCGGGAGTCATCGCCGCCTTCATGGCGCGGGGGCTCGACGTCTTCGAGGCGACGTGTGCCGGGGTCTACGCGCACGCGAAGGCCGGCCGCGAGGCGGCGCGCCTCCTCGGCGCGGAGTCGGTGATCGCGGGCGACGTGATCGACTCGCTGGCCCCGGTCCTGCGTGGCGGTTAGTAGGCTCAGCTTCGATGGCTGAGCCCACCGTCGGCGAGATCATGGACCGCGACCCGGTGACGGTGTCGCCGGGCACCGGCGTCACCACACTGATCAAGCTGCTTCGCGAGCACGAGCTGCCCGGCGTGCCCGTGGTGCAGGACGACGGCACGCTCGTCGGGATCGTGACCGAGAGCGACCTCATCCTGCGCGGCGACGACTCGTCGCTCCACCTGCCGCACTACTTCGAGCTGTTCGGCGGCATCGTGTTCCTCGAGCCGCTCCAGCATCTGGAGGACAAGCTGCGGAAGACGTTCGCGACAACGGTCGAGGAGATGATGACCGCCGACGTCGACACGGTGACGCCCGAGGCGACCGTCCACGAGGCCGCACAGTTGATCTCGCGGACCGGGCACAACCGCATCCCCGTCACCGACGGCTCGAAGCTCGTGGGCGTCGTGACGCGTGTCGACGCGCTCGACGCGCTGACGCGCGCGGGCGAGTGAACGGCGGCGCGCAGGCGCCGGTGGCCGTGCTGCCGGGGGAGCGGGCGGTCGCGTGGGTCGACGTGGGCGCGGTCACGCGCAACTGCGCCCTGCTCAAAGAACGGCTCGGCGAGGCGGCGCTTTGCGCGGTCGTAAAGGCTGACGGCTATGGCCACGGCGCGCTTCCCTGCGCGAATGCAGCGCTCGCCGGGGGCGCCACCTGGCTCGCAGTCGCCACCGCGGGCGAGGCGACGGCGCTGCGTGAGGGTGGGATCACGGGGCGCGTGCTCGTGATGGGCGCGCTGACCTCGGAAGAGCTCGCGACCGCACTCGAGGCGGGCGCGGACGTGGTCGCCTGGACACCGGAGTTCCTGTCGCTCGCCGCGGGCAAGGCGGCCGCCGCCGGCAGGGCGGCGCGCATCCATGTGAAGCTCGACACCGGTATGGGCCGGCTCGGCACGCAGTCAGACGGGGAAGCGATCCTTCTGCTCGAAGAGGCGGAGCGCGACGAAGCACTCGAGGCGGTCGGGCTGATGACGCACTTCGCGACTGCGGACGATCCGGACACCACATATCTCGAGCAGCAGCTCGAACGCTTCATCCCGATCGCACACCGCGCAAAGGAGGCGCTTCCTGCGATCGTCGTCCATGCCGCCAACAGCGCCGCTGTGCTGTCGGCGCCCGCGACCCACCTGGACATGGGGCGATGCGGCGTCGCGATTTATGGACTCGACCCATTCCAGCGCGACCCGCGCGACCACGGCCTCGAGCCGGCGCTCACGCTCGAGTCGTGGGTGGCCGCGGTGAAGCCGTTCGCCGCCGGTGAGAGCGCGGGCTACGGCCAGACCTGGACCGCGTCGCGAGATACGTTCGTCGGGACGCTTCCGATCGGCTACGGCGACGGATACAGGCGCGGCCTTTCGAACGCGGGGGAGGTCTTGATCCGCGGCCGCCGCCACCCGGTCGTGGGAAACGTCAGCATGGACAACACTACTGTGGAGCTCGGAGCCGACACGGCGGTGCGCGTGGGCGATGGGGCGACGCTGATCGGCGGGGTCGGAGCCGAACGGGTTCTGGCCGAGGAGCTCGCCCACACCCTCGGGACGATCAACTACGAGATCACCTGCGGCCTTACCGGCCGCGTGCCGCGCCGGTACGAGGGGTGACCCGGGCCGCGGAGTCGCTCGAGCGCTCCGCGCAGCTCGGACGGGCGCGCGAGGCACTCGGCGAGCGGGAGGCGTGGGTGGTGGGCGGAACCGTCCGCGACGCGCTGCTCGAGCGCCCGCCCGAGGAACTCGATCTGGTCGTGGCCGACGATCCGGCCGGCGCCGCGACGGAGCTGGCACGCGCCTGGGGTGGCCATGCGTTCGAGCTGTCCGAGAAGTTCGGGGCATGGCGGGTCGTCGCCCCCGATCGCACGCTGCAAGCGGACCTGACGCCCCTACGTGGTGGCACGATCGAGGGCGACCTCGCGTTGCGGGATTTCACGGTGAACGCGATCGCGAGGCCGATCGGCGGGGGCGACCTCACCGATCCGAGCGGAGGCGTCGCCGATCTCGAGGCGAAGATCCTGAGGGCAGTCAGCGACAACTCGTTCCGCGACGATCCGGTCCGAACCATGCGAATGGCGCGATTCGCGTGCGAGCTCGGCTTCGAGGTCGAGGAGCGCACTCGGCGGCTCGCCCGTGCAGAGGCCCACGGGCTTGCCCGAGTCTCGCCGGAGCGCAGCTATTACGAGCTGCGGCGGCTCGTCTCGTCCGACGATCCGCTCAGAGGCCTCGCGCTGATGG
>JBKOZI010000111.1:0-12409 GCA_046725795.1 Actinomycetota bacterium | reverse complement strand
CGGTCTGGCAGCTGGGGCAGATCCAGGTCTACGACGGCGGGCCCGACGGCATCGTCTCGACTCCCGGCGGCAACTCACTGTTCGCCGCGCAGGGCCTTTTCGTCCCCTAGGTCGCGCCGACCGGCTCGCGCGTGACGAGGCCCTCCTCGTCGACAGCCTCGCGCCAGCGCTCGGCCTCGCGCTTCACCTGACGCCGGTTCCAGCCGAGCTCGGAGCCCATCGCCTGGGCGACACGCTTCACGGCGCCCTCGTGCTCGAGCAGTCGCCGCCCCGCAAGCAGCCCGAGCCGCGTGCGCCGAAGCAGCACGTCCGCCACCGAGCGCGCCTGCTCGTAGCGCGCCGCGACCAGCGCCTCCACGAGCAGGTCAGGCATCCCCTCGATGATCGGCGCGCCCAGCTCCGGACGTTCGACGCAGAGCTCGAGCACTCGCTCGGCGAAATGCCCGTAGCGACTCGCGAGGTGATGCAGCGACTCTTCGGACACGACGTCACGAGTCCGAAGCTCACGCGGGTCGACCGCGTGGCCGAGCGGTATTTCGTGAGTTCGGCAGGGCGCCTCGCGGAACTCGCGCTCGACCATCCGGTCCACGGCCAGCTTCGCCATCCTCCGCCAGGTCGTGAACTTCCCGCCCGTGATCGTGATCATCCGCGAGGAGGTTTCGTAGAGCTCCGCCTTCCGCGAGATGTCGACGCTCTTCTTCGGGTCACCGGTCGAGATCAGCGGCCGCACCCCCGCATAGGCGCCCGCGACCTCGCCGGACCCGAAATCGGTGTCGAAGAACGCGTTCACCGCTTCGAGCAGGTACTCCACGTCCTCGAGGGCCACCTCTGGGTGCTCCAGGCTTCCCTCGTAGTCGTTGTCGGTCGTGCCGATCAGCGTCTGCCCCAGCCACGGAAGCGCGAAAATCGTGCGGTCGCCGCCCGCCGGCACGATCGCCGCCGCGTTCAGCTGGAGCCGCTCGCGGTCGATCAGGATGTGCGTCCCGCGGCTGGGGCGGATGACCGGGATCTCCTCTTCCTCGTGTAGTTCCTCGGGCCGGATACGGTCGGCCCAGACGCCGGTCGCGTTGATGACGTTGGCGGCGCCGATCGCGAAGCGCTCGCCCGACTCCTGCTCCTCGCAGAGCACGCCCGCGGCGCGGCCGGCTTCCTCGATCAACTCCACGACACGGGCCCCGTTCACGCACACCGCGCCGAAGCGCTCGGCTTCTCCGAGCACCGTGAGCACCATCCGCGAGTCGTCGGTCTGGCAGTCGTAGAAGAGATAGGCCGAGGTCGGGTTGCGCGGCCCCAGCGCGGGAATCCACTCGAGCACCTCCGGACCCTCGATCACGCGGTGGCGGTCTGGGCTCCAGTACTCCTCCCCCTCCTCGGCCGCCTCCCGCTCCGCGCGGCGCCGCTTTCGGAGCCCCGGGCTGGCCATCACGTCGTACATGTTCAGCCCTACGCCGATCCGGATGTCACGCCGCGCACCCTCGAATGCGGGCACGAGGAACGGCAACGGTTTCACGAGGTGAGGCGCCAGCCTCACCAGGAGCTGTCGCTCGAGCAGCGCCTCGCGGACCAGCCCGAGGTCGAAGTTCTGCAGGTATCGAAGGCCACCGTGGATCATCTTCGAGGAGCGGCTGGAGGTCCCACACGACCAGTCGTCGCCTTCGACCAGCGCGACCGAGTAACCGCGCGTGGCCGCGTCGAGCGCGACGCCCGCGCCGGTGATGCCCCCGCCGATCACGACGACTTCGAAACGATCTTCCTGCAGGCGCGTTAGCGCCTCCGCACGCGAGCGCACGAGGTTGAGGCTACACGCGCCTTCGCCGGAAGGCGATTGTCAACGTCGCAGCGACCAGCACGGCTGCCGCGACCGCGAGCGCCGGAACCGCGCTCGATCCGCTGGAGTCGCCGCGTTCGCGGCGGACGCCCGACGCTGGGCGCGTCTGGAATGCCCGCCCCAGTGGGCGCGGAGCATGTATCGCGCGTCGTGCCCGGGTTGGCGAGTTTCGCTTGATCATCGGTGTCGCACGGCCCAGCTCGGGCGCCGATTGGCGGCGCGTGCGTGGGCGCTTGGCACGACGCGGCACCTGCAATGGCAGCGCCTTCTTGCGAATCGCGGCAATCGCCTGAGCGGTGACCCAAACGGGGGTCTGTGCGCTGGAACGGGAATAGCGATAGCTGCCGTCGCCGGTCCGAAGCGAGGCAAGGAACGCGAGCGCAGAACGCCTCCTCCGCGCGAACCGGGATGGATCCTTGCCCACCGCGACGATGCCCTGGATCGCCCAGGCGGTCGACTGCGCGTTCGACTTGTAGCCCTCCGACTGCCCGAAGCCTGCGTCCTCGTTCTGCGTCTTGCGCAGGTACGCCAGCCCGCGCTCGACGACCGCGCTCCGGCGCCGCCCGGCAGCGCCAAAGGCCTGGAGCGCGGCGCCGGTCTCGTCCACGAAGCTGCCGCCGCCGCGCGTCGCAAACGAAAAGCCCCCATCCTCGTTCTGCTGGCGTGCGAGCCAGCGCGCCGACTCCGTGACCGCACGTGATTTCGGCGAGCGCCCCGCGGCACGCAGCGCAAGCACGCCGAACGCGGTCCAGTTCGACTGCCGCTCGAACGATCCGTCGGGACCGCGGTGTTCGAGCAGCTCTGCCACGAGATCCCGGCCCCCCACGCGGCGTGAGTCGACGCCCGCCCCTTCAAGCGCGAGGATCGTGCGCTCGAGCTCGCCGGTGTCCTTCACCTGGGCGAGATGCGCCCGGATGTAGTCGATCGGCGACCTCCCGGACCGGCGCACGTCGAGGGGGTTGCGCCCGGCCGCCTCGATCCCGATCGCCGTCCACCCGGTATGCAGCTGGTTCGACGGTTGGCGCGGCGCCCCGCCGAAGCCGCCGTCTGTGTTCTGGGCGCGTTCGAGGTAGCGCACGGAACCGTCGTCAGCCGCGCGCGCGGGCGTTCCGGCCGCACCTGCAAGCACGCATGCCGCAAGCGCCACGGCAGCCGTGCCGGCACCGCCGACCTGCTCGATCGAGACCCATTCGACCTCCATGCGGCTGCGAAAGCGCGCGAGCATGCGCATGAACGCCGGGCCGAGAGTCAGACAAAGGAGTGCGTTTCCGAGCGCGTGGGCAATGTTGAACGGCAACGAGATCCCCGCGATCGTGAGGTAGCCGGCGGGGGTGCGCTCGGCCGTGAACGTCATCACGGTGAAGAGGTCCATCCAGGCGCCGAAGGCAAAGCCCGCCGCTGCACAGAAGAAGGCAAGCGGCCAGCGCCCGAGCCTCGGACCGAAGAGCCGCGCGAGCGCGCCGCCCGCGGCGCCCGCCATGCCCCAGCCCAGCATCTGCCACGGCGTCCACGGCCCCTGTCCGAGGAAGAAGTTCGACGTAAGCGCCCCGACCGCGCCGATCACGAAGCCGGGCAGGGGGCCCAGGGCATAGCCGGACAACAGCACGATGTCGGTCGTCGCCTGCACGTTCGGGACCGGAGTGAAAAGCACGCGGCCGGCGAGCGCAAGCGCGACCAGCGCCGAGACGAGCGCGACGAGCCGCGCGGGCGGACGGGCTCGCTCGTACCACGCAAGTCCGGCGCAAAGCGCGACCCCGACGAGGGCGGTACTGCCGAACTGCCAGGTCATGCGAGCACCGCCTCCTCGGGGGAATCTGCCAGGAGCCGCGCCGCACCGTCCTCGGGCAGCACGACCCCCGTCGCCGGCCAGAGCACCCGGGCCACCTCGGTCGAGAAGTAACGTCCGCCTGAGAGGACCTCGGCCGTCGCACCGTCGGCCATGACCACTCCGCGTCCGAGCAGCACACACCGGGATGCGAGCGTCGCCGCGAACTCGACGTCGTGCGTGGCTGTCACGATCGCCGCCCCTCGCTCCGCGAGCAGGCGGAGCCGTTCAGCGAGGGCGGTCTTCTGGCCGCGGTCGAGCCCGCGCGTTGGTTCGTCGAGGGCGACGACCGCGGGAGGCACGCCGCTTCCGATGCCGCGGCCGGCGAGCACGATTCCGAGCGCGAGGCGCTGGCGCTCTCCGCCGGACAGATCGCGCGGATCACGATCTGCCACAGACAGAAGATCGAGCTCCGCGAGCGCCTCCCGCGCGACATCGTCGGGCAGCTCGTCGATGACGCGCTCGTGCAGGAGATAGTCCGAGGGGCTCTGCACGAGCAGCGCGACCGCGCCGGCGGTCTCCACCCGCCCGCGCGTGGGTCGAATCAGCTCGGCGGCCGTCCGCAGCAGTGTGCTCTTCCCCGCCCCGTTTCGGCCGAGCAACGCAACGGTCTCGCCCGGCTCGACTCGCAAGTCGACTCCGCGCAGGACGGCCTTGCCTGCGTCCGAGCCGTCGGCGAACTCGACCCAGAGACCTTCGACGGAAAGCGCCGCATCGCCCGGCCGCCGGCGCCGGCGGAAGCGGGGTCGCCGTCGCACCGGTGCGCCCGGAGGCGCTTCCGCAAGGGCCAGGCCGCGTCGCGCGATCGTCGTGCGCGCGTCCTTGACTCCGACCGGCAGCGGCCGAAGGCCGGCGAGCGAGAACATCCTCGCGGCCGGCGGCACGAGCGCGCGTGCGTGCTCTTCCGCCCACGTGACGAACTCGCGGGGCGGCGCGTCGCACGCGAGCCGGCCGCGTTCGAGCACGAGCACGCGATCGGCGGCTGTGAGACAGCGCTCGATTCGCTGCTCGGCCAGGAGCACGCTCGTCCCCCACTCTTCGTTCAGGCGCCGCAGTTGCGAGATCAGCTCGTCCCCGGCGACGGGGTCGAGCTGAGAGGTGGGCTCGTCCAGAAGCAGCAGGCGCGGCTGCATCACGAGCGCCGCTGCCAGCGCGACTCGTTGAAGCTCTCCGCCCGAGAGCGTGTGGGTCTCACGATCGAGCAGGTCCGCGACGCCGAGGGCGAGGGCGGTCTCCTCGACGGCGCGCAGCACGGCGGCGCCCGACCGGCCGCGCGCCTCGAGCGGAAGCGCGAGCTCCGCGCCCACGGAGGACATCGCAACCTGTGCCTCGGGATCCTGGAAGAGCGACGAGGTGAGGGCGGCGACGTCCGCCGGGCCGTGCTCCCGCGTGTCGAGGTCTCCCACGGTCACGCGGCCGGCGAGGCGGCCGCCGAAGAAGTGCGGGACGAGGCCCGAGGCCGCTCGCAGCAGGGTCGACTTGCCGCTTCCCGAGAGCCCCGCCACGACCACGAGCTCGCCCTCCTGGACCTCCAGCGACACGGCGTCGAGCGCCTGCGTCTGTGCGAGCGGATAGCGGTAGCTGACCGCCTCCAGTCGGAGCAGCGCCTCAGGCACGCATCCTCCTCCTCTGGTTGAAGGGCATGAGAGCGAGCACCGGGATCACCGCCGCAAAGGCGATATCGGCCGGCCCCGCGCCGATGCTCAACAGCGGGTAGGGGTGAAAGGATCCGAGCCCGGCAAACGCGGCCGCGGTACACGCGACCATCAGGGTCAGCGCGGCGAGGCCGAACGAGCGGTCTTGGCGCGACCACGGGACGTGACTCGGGGGAAACCGGCCGAGGGCCCCATACCCCCTCACCTCGAGAGCCGCCGCGAGCTCGACGGATCGCTCGAGCGCCCCCGCTCCGAGCGCGCGCGTGAGCGTCGCGGCGCGCGTCAGGCGTTCACGCCACCCAACCGCGTCGTGCGTCCCCGCGCGCAGTGCGTAAGCCTCGGCAAGCCGGCGGCCGTCTCGAGCGAGCAGCGGCACGGACCGCGTCGCGAGCGATGCCGTCAGGGCCGATCGAGGCGCGACCCGGCCCGCCAGGCGAAGGACCCGGTCAGGATCGACGCAGGCCGAGTACAGCGCGAACGCAAGCACGACCACCAACACCCGGAGGCCGGCGACGGCCCCGTAGACGAGCGCCTCGAGTGTCACGTCGACGTTGCCCAGCACCGGCACGATCGGCCCCTGGAAGATCACCGTCAGCCCTTGTTGCGAGACGAGGGGGTTGACGACCACGACCAACATGGCCAAAGGCACTGCGAGCGCGGCGGCCCGTCCGAGCTCGCGGCCGACGCGCGCACGATGCGCCGTTGCGATCAGTGCGGCAAGCGAGGCGGTAAGGACGATCGGGCTCTCGAAGAGGAACGCGGGCACTGCGAGCGCGCAGCAATACGCGATGCCGACGCCTGTCCGCGCCGCGTGCAGAGCCGACCCGGTGCGGAGGTAGGTCGGCAGGCCGATCACGGACTCTCCGGGAGGGGCAGTGGGATCGGCGTATGCCCGTCCGTCGCAAGCGCGAACCGCGACGTGAGCGTTCGTGCGTCGAGCAGCGTCACGGCGCTCACGAGACCGGCCGTGTCGGTGCCTGCGACGACCCACGTTGGCGCCTGATCCTCGAAGCGGGTAGCCGCCACGAGTCCCGCCCCGGGCCCGAGCGTGCGCACCACTCGCGTGTGCGCGTCGAGCAGGTCGAGCTCGTAGCGACCCTCGCCCGCGGCCCCGAAGCGAGCGAACACGCCGCTTCGGTCCGGCCCTTCCTCGATCTGCTCGGAGGCTCCGTCCTGGCGGACACTGGACCACTTCCCGACCACGAGCCGAAGCACCTCCTTGCCCGCCGGCGCACCGAGCGCGCTCTTGCTCGGCGCGATCCCGGCCGCCTGGAGCTTGTCCGAGACGCCGTCACAGGCGTCCTCGGCGTCCGGCGCACAATCGATCCGGACCGGGAAGCGCTTGCCTTCCGTGCCGTGCAGGAAGGGCTCGGGGAACGAGCCGACCACCGCGGGCACACGCATTACGCCCGTCCAGTCGTGGTAGTCCCACCACACGCGGTCGCCGCCCTGGACCCTGCGCTCGGCCGCACCGACTTCGGCCTCGATCCCGTTCACGTAGTAGAACCAGTCGAGGCGCCTTGTGCCGCTCGTCCTCGAGCCGATGCCGGTGACGGCATTCACAAAGCGCCCGCCGTAGCGCGTCTTGACGTCGGCGTTGCGCATCAAGAGACGCATCACCGTCTCACCCTGCTCGATCGGGTCCTCCGTCGCGGACAGCACGCGGCTCTCTCCGAAGTCGCGCGTAACGAGCAGCCGCGCAGCCCCCTTCTCGGATCCGGCGTTGACCGAGCAGGATGCCGCGACAAGGGCGAGGAGAAAGATCAGGGCTGCCGCGAGCGCCGGCCGCATCTAGTGGCCCGTCCCGGAACGTTGGCCTCGAAATGGCGCGGGCCGGGTGCCGCCAGGCGAGGACGCAGGAAGCCCGAATACTTGGCAGTATTCGGGCGACCGAGGACAACGCATGGCGGCGATCCGGCACCGCCATTTCAGGTCGAACGTTCGGGGGCGGGCCACTACTTCACGGCCACTTTCGAGTGGAACGCGTCCACCATTCCCTGCTTGCGTGCCCCGAGCGCGTAACGACCAGGCGCGGGTGCGACGAGCGTCGCGACGCCGTCGGCGCCGCTGACGGCGGTCGCCGGTCCCAGCGACACGGTCGCGCCGCCGACCGGGACTCCGTGCCCGGCGTTGTCGTAACCGCGCACCGTCGCCCGCAGCTCGCCGCCGGCCCTGGCCGAGCCGCTTGCCGTCACGACGCGCAGCGATCGCTGACAGCTGCGTACCTTTTCCTCGAAGACGCAGAAAAACCAAAGGAGCCGGTCACCTTTGCGGAGGCGCGCGGATGCGTCGCCAGCGCCGATCTCGGGCGCCCGGTCGTTCACCTTGTAGAACCAGCCGTCGTTTCCGCGGTTCGCGTCCGAGCCGATCCGCCGTACGAACAGCTGACCGGAGCCGATCGCCGTTTCGCGCGAGCAGTTCCCGTAGTCACGGATCCGATAGTTGAGCTCGCGCTTACGTAGAAGCGCCGCGAGCGCTGCAAGCGGCGTCGATCGCCCGACCCTGCACTTGCGCGCGCCGACCTTCACTACTGTGGCCCGCGCCCGCACGACCGCCTCGTGCTGTTTCGATTTCCCGGCGAGCAGCACGTTCACGCGCGCGCCTTCCGACCTCGAGGCGGTCGCTGCCTCTCCGTAGCCACGGCCGACGTAGAACACCACGCGATTCGAGCCCCGCACGAAGCGCTCGTCCCGGTTCCGGGCCCGGTCGAACGCCTTCACGTCCAGGACGTAGCGTCCCGGCGTGAGCCTTCGCGGCAACAGGTACGACCAGCTCGTGGTCGCATCGATCGCGAAGAAGACCTTCCTCACGCAACCCTCACCCACGAACCGCTCGCGCGTCCGGCTCCACCAGCGGCACCGCGCACCCCGGACATGTTGCCGAAGCGCGATCTTCACCTTCGTGACGCCGGTGTCGTCGCTCGCCGTGCCCGCGAGCAGGCGCGGGCCCCGGCGGTAGCGCCTGCCGTCCCGCGGTCCACGGACGCGCGCCCGCGGCGCGACGCTGTCCTTGACGAGTTGGCCGGCCGCGGGACCGCCCAGCTGTGCGGGTGAGACGCCGCAGTCCTCCGTGCCCGACGGAGATACGCACACCTTGACGGTGTTCGACCGGATCGTCCCAGGCGCCTCGGCCTTCAGCGACAGGAGGCCCGGTTGAGCGACCGCGAGGGTCGCGGTCCCGTCGGCGCCGGTCTGCACCGCTCCGACCGTTGCCGACTGGAAGCCGGCGCCCGTCTGCCCGTCGGTCACCTTTACGTTGAACTGCTGGCCGGCCGCGGCACGCGGCGGGCCGTCGAGCCGCAGCAGCGGCTCTTGCGCGTACTGCGGACCGCCGAAGAACTCGCTCGCGAACAGCACCTCGTCGCCGGCTTGGACCTGCTGCTGGCAGCCACCGACCGGTGCGGGCTGAAAGTTGACCGCGTAACCCCACGTGGTCGAAGACACATCGGCGATCCGGGTGACGAAGAAGTCGCCGAAGAAGCTCGCATCCCAGTCGAATCCGTTCGCGAGCGCAGCGTCGTCCAGGGCGGAAGTCGCGGTCGGGCCGCCGACGGAGTTCGCGCCGTTCAGCGTGCCGTCGCACGCGATCGTGTTGACGCCCTTCGTGATCGTCTTGCCGTCCGTCGTCACGGGGCCTTCGTAGACCGTCCGGTTGGTGCCTTCGATGCGCAATTTGACCGTGACCGGCGCAGCGGTCGCCGGCGGGGCCCACGCCGCGCCGGCCGCAATCAGGGCCAGCGCCGCCGTCATCAGCGCAAGAGATTTGGTCAACATCAGGAGCCTCCCCTTCCTCGAGGGTCGTCGTGGCTTGGGGCCGGAGGCAGACTCCTGGCTTCCGGGTCTTCCGCCACGCCTTCCCAGGAAGCGAGGCTTCCCAGTGGCTCCCATCCTCGCCCGGTATCGAGCGGCTCGGGATGCGACGGACGCTCCCGGTCACAGTGGCGGGACCGCGCCGGTCTTTCACCGGACTTCCCTCTTTCGCTCCCCAGCGGGGAGACCACCGGCCTGAACGCGGTCGAGTCTATTAGAAAGAAACGCTCGGTTCGCAAGCGAACCGAGCGGTCTCAGTAGGGCGCGTCGCAAGCGAATCGACCGGTCTGCGCAGGGCGCGAGGCCTCTACATCGTTGTGCCGGCCCGATCTGCGTAGCAGGTGGGCGCTCTGCGACTCAAAAGACCCGTTAAGCGAAAGCTGAAGGGAAGGCGGCCTTCTCCGCACTGCCACCTCGAAAGAGACGCGGTCCGCGACCTGCTGCTCGGCACGCTCGAGGGCGCGCTCGCGACGGCCGCTGCCTGAGAGGCTAGGGCGCGCAGCCCGTGGGAGTGAAGGATGACGAGGCGGTGAGCGTGGTCGCCGGAAGGTCGTGCAGCGTGATGTCCACAACCGATGTCGCGGCGGTGCAGGATGTCGGATTCGTCAGAAATGGTCTCTTCCGAATCCGCTTCTTGAACCGCGTGTGGGACATCCCCTTGATCGAGAACCCAACCTCTTTCAGTCGAATCGGGATTCCTCCCACCTCGCTCGGCAGACCGGCAACCGCCATGTCGAGACCCTTGTCCCCGGGCCGCTCGGTGACCGGGATCTCGGCGGCGACGCCTAAGCCGGTGTAGGAGGGCACGATCGGAACTCCCAGGCGAAGCCGCTCGGTCGGCCGGGGCCGAGCGTTGTAGATCTCTCGTGTAACCGGTACGTCGATGCCATACGCGACGGCCACTGCGTCGATCGACCCGACCTTGCTGCTCCTTGGGCAGAAATCGGCCAGCAGGCTCTTGCGAGAGCAGACGGGAAGCGCGCGGGGTTGGGCGGTCAATCCAGCAGGCAGATGAAGAGCCAAGGCGCCCAGCGCGGTCGGCTCGCTGAATACGATCAAGACGCGCAGCCTGGGGTGGCCGCCGGCCTTGATCGTGGAGGGCGTTACGGAAAATCGAGCAACGGTGACGGCTGCGTGAGCGGAGCCTGTGTTTGCGAGGGCAGCTGTCAGAAGCGTCGCGGCCAGGATGCGTCCAACGCCGCGCCCGATCGACACTTGGAACTCGGCAAACACCTTCGCCATTCGTGACCTCGATCCAAACGAGAGGCGTATCGATACGATATCGTATCGATACGGTAGTGTATTGATGGCAGTCCGCGGAATGAGGCTCCCGAGCACCGCGTACACGGCAGTCAATAGCCGGCACCCGGCGCCTCCGAGCTGCTGCTGCGCGCGCAGCTCGAGAGGTGACGTGCCTGGCCCAACGAGAGGGGATGTCTCCGATGAGCTTCTATGACCACCGGCGGGCGGTGCGAATTCTCACCGTGATCTTCGCGGTTGCGGTAGTGGTTTCCATCATTCACTACACCGACAACTACGTGAACTACTCCGACTACCCGCAGTCGACGGCCAGCCGAAGCGTCTCGAGCGCGGCACTCGTGCTCGGGGCCTGGTTCGCCTTTACGGCCGCAGGCCTGGCGGGGTACCTGCTCTTCCGTCGCGCCCCCTCCAATCTCGCGCTCATCCTGCTCGCCGCCTACTCCGGATCGGGGCTCGTCGGAATCGGCCACTACCTCGTCCCGGGAGCGACATCCATGCCGTGGTGGCGCCAAGCGCACGTGTGCTTCGACATCGCCTGCGGCATCGCGATGTTCTCCTTTGCTATGTGGGCCGCACGAGCCCGTCGCCACGGCCCTGTTTCCCTAACGCCACGGGGGGCGCCGCGGTAATCCGGTGTCCCTCAGGAGCTTCAACCACCTGAATGGAGCTGGAGCGCATAGGTTCCACTTGATGTCGACGTCTCGTTCCATCGTCTAGCTACGCAGCCGACGCCGGCGCTTGGGAATCCCACCCCTTCGGTGCGCAGGCGGGTCCGCGTATGACGATCCAAGGATCGCTACGCCAAAAGCCGCGTCAGGGCCAGCTCCAGCACATCCGCGCGGCTGCGCGCGCCGTGAGCGGCCGCCAAAAAGTGGTTGCCGATAAACAGCGAGGCAAAGAGCAGGCAGCGGACCTCGACCTCGTCCTCGTCAGGGCGGAAGGCGCCGAATAACGAGCGCATGTAATCCATTCGCCGGTTGTCGACGCGCCTGAGGCGCTTGGCGACCGCCTTGTCGCGCCGGGCCCAGTCGCGGATCGCAAGTTCGATCTTCAGCAGGTCGCCTCCGGAGGAGGCGACCGCGAACAGCCGCCGCAGCTTGGCCCTGGCGTCGCCGCCCTTGCTCTCGACGCGCTCGATTACCTCGTCGACCACCAGCCGCTCCCACGCGTCGAGCATCTCCTCGAGCAGCGCGGGCCGGTCGTCGAAGTGCCAGTAGAAACCGCCCTTCGTGACGCCGAGCCCCTGCGCGAGTTTCTCGATTCGGACGGCGTCCGGGCCGCCGACGCCAAGGGCCCGTAGCCCCTCTTGGATCCAGCTAGTGCGAGGGGTGCGGGTCGGGGCGGCCATCGTCTATCTCGATCCGATTCGCGGAATTGATCGCTGCAGATCCTTGACTTACCTGCATCTATACACTACCGTATCGCAATACGCTACCGTATAGATGGCAGTCAGCGATCCGCCGCCACGAGAAACCAGTCGTATGGATGAGGGCCCGCGAATGATGCTCCCTAACACCGCCCACACCTCCCGGCCCTGGCGCATCCACGAGGTCACCCCCCGACTTCCGGCTCGAGGACGTGTGGGCGCTTACCCGCCGCTGATGCGACTTATCGAGCGGGAGTGGAGGGCGCGAGCCGGTGATCCGACACCGGCGCACGCCTACTAGTAGTTGCTCGAAACCGCCATGAACCGTGACGCCGCCCTCGCCTTCTCGACCGTCTGCAAAGGACCGGCTCCCGCGGGCGCACCTCCCCAGTTAGCGCCCGCGGTCGAGCGCTCCTGCGACAGCACGGAGCGACACTAAGCGGCCCGCCCGGCCACCGTGCCGGGCGGGTCCGCTTGTCGCACCGCCGAGACGCCATTCCTGCCTGGCGGGAAGCCCAGATCCTCTGGTGGCCCGCGGCGGCCTGGTCCGCTTTGGTTCGCGGCGGGGTCGCCGCGCTCCGACAGCTCTTATCGCCCCGCACGAAAAGCTGGTGTCCGCGAGGTGGCACGCACGGCCATTACATGTTTCCTCATCGTGGTTAAGGG
>JBKOZI010000110.1:0-6774 GCA_046725795.1 Actinomycetota bacterium | reverse complement strand
TCGCTACTTCGGCCGCTGGCTGCTGCCCGCGTTCCCAGCGCTCGCGCTGCTCGCAGGCCTCGGAGCGGTGTGGCTCGCCGACCGCCTGCGCACGCCGAAGGCGCGGTGGGTCGCGCTCCCGGCGCTGACCGCGGCGCTCGTCGCACAGGGACTCGTGTTCTCCGCGCACGTCGACCGCGTGCTCTCGCGCGGCGACACGCGCAACGCGGTCCGCAGCTGGATGGTCGCGAACGTGCCCGCGGGCTCGAAGGTGGTCATCGAGCCCATCGTTCTCGATGCGTGGTTCACGGACGTTGGTGGCCGTACGACGCTCGAGCGCGCGGTGCGCGAAGGCGCGACGCCGTCGGGTCGCCGCTGGAACAAGTTTCCGACGGCGCGCACGACCTTCGACCCGGCGCGCCCGGGGCGGCCGGGATTGCCACGTTTCGTCACCATCGAGAACTACGAGCGGACGTTGAGACCAGCGCTCGTGGGCTCCTACGAGAGGGGCGGCTACTGCTGGGTCGTGATCGGCTCCACGCAGTACGGGCGGGCGTTGGTCGATCGCGAAGAGGTCCCGAACGCGCTCGCGTACTACCGCGAGCTCGCCCGGCGCGCACGGCTCGAGTCCCGGGTCTCGCCGTACCGGCCGGGCGACGGGCCCGTGAAGTTCAGCTTCGACTGGAGCTTCGACTATTACCCGCGGGCGTACGAGCAGCCGGGTCCGACCGTGATTGTCTACCGCTTGCAGGGAGGCAGGTGCGCGACGGATCCCGGCAGGAGATCCGCGACTCGTGAGTAGAATCGTGCTTCGGCTGGCCTTGCGGACCGGTCAGCCCCACGTCGCAGGACGCGGGCTCCCATCGCAAGGCTGCCCGGGGGCATTCTTGGAACCGAAGGACCTGCGGCACATGACAAGAGCGATCGAGCTCGCCGAGTTCGGTCGCGGCCACACGAGCCCGAACCCGCTCGTGGGCGCGGTTGTCGTGCGCGAGGAAGAGGTGCTCGGCGAGGGCTACCACGCCGCATACGGCGGCGCGCACGCCGAGATAGCGGCGCTCAGCGCATGTACCGAGGACCCGATCGGGGCGACGATGTACGTGACGCTCGAGCCGTGCTGCCACCACGGCCGCACGGCGCCATGCACAGACGCGATTATCGCGGCGGGCATCAAGCGCGTCGTGGTCGCCTCGGACGACCCAACCGAAAAGGCCTCGGGCCGCGGGCTCGGGATCCTTCGCGACGAGGGCATCGACGTCAACACCATGGACGGCGACCTCTCGCGAACGGCGCGGCTCCTGAACCAGCCGTTCCGCAAGCATGCGCGCACGGGCCGGCCGCTGGTCATCTTCAAGTCCGCGATGAGCCTGGACGGTAAGGTCGCAACTCAGACCGGTGACTCGAAGTGGATCTCGAACGAGCGCAGCCGGCAGCTCGGGCACCGCTGGCGGGGCGAGATGGACGGGATCTGCATCGGGATCGGAACCGCGCTCGCGGATGACCCACTGCTGACGGCGCGTGCCGAAGGCGTTACTCGCCAACCAACCCGCATCGTGTTCGATTCCGAGGCGAGGCTGCCGCTCGAGAGCAACCTCGTCCGGACCGCGCCTGAGGTGCCGCTTGTGGTCGTCGTGTCACGGGCCGCAGACCGCGCGCATGCCGAGGCGCTCAAGGCGGCCGGCGCCGAAGTCGTGGTCGCGTCGGGTGGCACGGAGCGCGAGCGCGTGATCGACGCCCTCGACAAGCTTGGGGGCATGGGGGTCATGAGCGTGTTGCTCGAGGGCGGTCCACGGCTGGCCGGGTCATTCCTCGACGCCCGCGAGATCGACGAGATGCGGCTCTTCGTCGCGCCGATCGCGCTCGGAGGGCGCGGCGCACGCGCTGTGTTCGAGGGCGAAGGCTCGGGGTCGATCGCGGACGCGCAGCAGACGGTGGCCGTGACGGTCGAGTCGATCGACGAAGACGTGCTGATCAATGCACGGCTTCACGAGTGGTAGCCGCAGGCGTTGTTCACGGGCCTCGTTCAGGACATGGGCCGAGTCGTCGAAGCCGCGGAGCACGACGGCGGCGCGCGCCTTCGGATCGAAGCCGGGTGCGCCTCGGAATTGTCCGACGGCGACTCGGTGCTCGTGAACGGTGTGTGCCTCACCGCGACGGAGCTTGGGCGCCGCGAGTTCCGAGCGGACCTGAGCGAGGAGACCCTTGCCAGAAGCTCCCTGGGCGGGCTCGGGGCAGGGGATTACGTCAACCTCGAGCTACCGCTTCGGCCTGCTGATCGCCTCGGCGGGCACATCGTGCAGGGCCATGTGGATGGGGTCGGGACAGTCGCCGAGGTGCGCGAAGCCGGGCTCTCACGCGAGGTTCGCGTCGAGGCGCCGCCAGAGCTTCTGCGCTACGTGGTCGAAAAAGGCTCGGTCGCGGTCGACGGTGTCAGCCTCACCGTGACGAGTGTCGACGAGCGTGGCTTCGAGGTCTCGCTGATCCCCGAAACGCTCGAGCGGACGAACCTCACAAACGTCTTTGCGGGGCGCAGGGTTAACCTTGAGGTCGACGTGATCGCAAAGTACGTGGAAAAGCTGGTTAAACCGGAATGAGCGAGGATCGCGCCTTCGCCACCGTCGAGGAGGCGATCGAGGACATGCGCGCCGGCAAGATGGTCGTCGTCTGCGACGCGGAAGACCGCGAGAACGAAGGCGACCTGACGCTCGCGGCACAGTTCGCGACGCCCGAGAACATCAACTTCATGGCGCGCGAGGGGCGGGGGCTGATCTGCCTCGCGCTCACGGCAGAGCGCTGCGACGAGCTCGGGCTCGACCTGATGGCCGCTAAGAACGAGTCCGCCTTCGAGACCGCCTTCACGATCTCGGTGGAGGCCCGCGAGGGTGTCACGACCGGGATCTCGGCGCACGACCGCGCGCACACGATCCAGATCGCGATCGACCCCCGCTCGAAGCCGGAGGATCTGGTCCAGCCAGGCCACGTCTTCCCGCTGAAGGCTCGTTCCGGAGGGGTGCTCGAGCGCACCGGGCAGACGGAGGCAGGGGTCGACCTCGCGCGCCTGGCTGGCCTCATTCCCGCGGCGGTGATCTGCGAGATCATGAACGACGACGGCACGATGGCGCGTGTCCGGGACCTGATCCCGTACTGCCAGCGCCACGGCTTGAAGATGATCACGGTCGGCGACCTGATCAAGTACCGCCGCCGCACCGAGAAGCTGGTCGACCGAGTCGCCGAAGCGGAGCTACCGACCCAGTACGGCGACTTTCGCGTGGTCGGCTACCGGTCCATGCTCGATGAGAAGCATCACGTCGCGCTGGTCAAGGGCGACGTCGCCGCCGCGACGGAGCGCGGCGAGTCGGTGATGGTGAGAGTCCACTCGGAGTGCCTGACCGGTGACGTTTTCCACTCGCTTCGCTGCGACTGTGGCCAGCAGCTCGAGGACGCTCTCGCGAAGATCGAGGCCGAGGGCCTCGGCGTGCTTCTCTACCTGGCCCAGGAGGGGCGCGGCATCGGCCTGCTCAACAAGCTCCGCGCGTACAAGCTCCAGGAGACCGGGCTCGACACCGTGGACGCCAACATCGAGCTCGGCCTGCCGGCCGACCTCCGCGACTACGGCATTGGCGCGCAGATCCTGGTCGACCTCGGCCTGAGATCGATCCGGATCCTCACGAACAACCCCAAGAAGATCGTGGGCATGGAGGGGTACGGGCTCGAGGTCACAGACCAGATCCCGATCGAGCAGGTCCCGGGCGAGCACAACCGCGACTACCTCCGCGCGAAGCGCGACAAGCTCGGCCACACGCTGCACCATCAGGGACTGCCGCTCGACGAGGACCTCTTCCGGGCCGAGCGCGAGGCCGATCGCCGCAAGAAGGAAGTCGAGTCGCGGCTGGTGGCCGGGCTGGTGGAGCAGCGCGACCTCCTGGATGAGTAGATTCGCCGTAGTTCGCGCCACCTTCTATGAGGAGTTGGCGCAGCGGCTCACCAGCGGGGCGCTGAGGGGGTTCAAGGAGGAGGGCATCGACGACTCCGCCGTGGACGTCTTCGACGTTCCGGGAGCGTTCGAGCTCCCGCTCGCGGCGAGGGCCTGTGCCGACTCGCGACGGTATGCGGGCGTCGCATGTCTGGGCGCGGTTATCCGCGGCGAGACGGACCACTACGACTGGGTCTGCTCCGCCGCCGCGCTCGGGATCGAGCTGGTCCAGGTCCAGACCGGCGTGCCCTGTGCCTTCGGCGTCCTCACGGTCGAGAACCTCGACCAGGCGCTGGCCCGATCAGGCGGCGACAAGCGCGACCAGGGCTACAACGCGGCCCTCGTGGTCGTGCGCATGTCACGGCTCCTCCAAGAAATCGCCACACCCAAGCCCTAACCCGTAACGATCCGTCGGGGATGCTGGCCCCATGCGCGACGGGAGCGACTTTTGCCTCGATATGCGAGGCAAAAGTAGCGCGGACGCCTTGATCGCCTCACTAGCGGACCGTCAATACGGAGTCGTTGCGCGACGACAGCTCCTCCAAGCCGGTTTGGACCGAAACGCAGTAGATCGGAGGATCAACCGCCGGCTGCTCCGTGTCGTGCACCGGAGCGTCTATGCGGTGGGTCATGTGGCCCTTACTGCGGAGGGTCGTTGGATGGCGGCGGTGCTGGCTGTCGGACCCGATGCGGTGTTGAGCCATCGGTCCGCCGCCGCACTGTGGTCAGTACATGCTTCGCGCTATCTGGAGGTCACCGACGGCAGATCACATCGGCGGCTGCCCGGTCTTGCCGTGCATCGCTCTTCCCTTGCCCCGGACGAGATCACGACCGAGCGCGGCATCCCCTTGACCACCGTCCCGCGCACCCTGCTCGATCTCGCCACGGTCCTCCGGCGAAGTCAGGTCGAGCGGGCAGTCAACGAGGCCGAGGTGCGCGGACTTACGGATCGTCTGTCGCTGCCGGCCCTGATAGACCGTCATCCCGGTCGCCCCGGCACCCCCATGATCAAGGCCATATTGAGTAGGCGCACAAACGTGACCCACAGCGAACTCGAGGCGCGCTTCCTCTCCTTTATCGCCGAATCCGGACTGCCCGCCCCCGAAGTGAACGCCTGGCTTCAGGTCCGCGGCGATTGGATCGAATGCGACTGCGTCTGGCGGCCCCAGCGGCTGGTCGTCGAGCTCGACGGTCGCGCCGTGCACGGGACGGCCCTGGCCTTCGAGCGCGATCGAGCCCGCGACCGGCGTCTGCATGCCGAAGGCTGGCGGATCGTCCGCATCACGTGGCATCAGTTGCAAGACGAGGCCCATTTGCTCGCCGCCGACCTGCGCACCGTCCTCAACCGCCCATCTCTCTAAACTCCCCTCCGCTATGGCAAAGGTCTGTCATTCCTGCGGCAAGGGCCCCGCATTCGGGCACAGCCGCAGCCACTCGATGGTCGCGACCAAGCGACGTTTCAACCCCAATCTTCAGAAGGTCAGAATCGACGACGGCGGTACTCCCCGCCGCGTGTACGTCTGCACCCGCTGCCTCAAGGCGGGGAAGGTAGCCAAGGCGGCCTAGCAAACCGTCACGGCTCGCTCCCGTGGCCGATCCCTCAATAGAGCGTTTCCGGAAGGTCGTCGCGTCGGCTTGCGCGCAGCTCGAGGCACGCCGGCAGGAGGTCAACGACCTCAACGTCTTCCCGGTCGCCGACGGCGACACCGGCGACAACATGGTGCAGACGCTGCGCGCGGTCATGTCGGAGCTGGACCGTCTGAACGGCCAGATGGTGGACGAGATCGGCCGCGACGAGATCGTCCACGCGGTCGCGCGGGCGGCGCTTCTGGGCGCGCGGGGCAACAGCGGGGTGATCCTCTCGCAGGTCGTGCGGGGCGCAGCGGAGGAGCTCTCGAGCCGCCCCGGTGAGTTGGTGGACCCCGTGCTCGTATCGGCCGCGATGGCGCGTGCCGCGGACGCGGCGTACGGCTCTGTGCGGTCTCCGGCGGAGGGCACGATGATCACGGTCCTGCGCGAGATGGCGCTCCGTGTCGCGACCGAGCTCGCCCACATGAGCAAGCCGCGCCTTGGCCCTGGCGCGACGGACGAGGAGCAGGATGCGTTGCTGGCGGAGGTTGTCGAGAAGGCGCTCGAGGCCGCCCAGGATTCAGTCGAGCGTGGGCCCGAGCTGCTGCCGGTTCTCCGCGAGCACGGCGTCGTCGACGCCGGCGGCTACGGGGTGACGCTGGTGGTCGCGGGCCTCCTGGCCGGCCTGCGCGGCGAGCACGCCGACATACCGGAGGTCCCTCACCACGAGGCCACTCTCGCTCCTCACGGCCTGCAGCACGAGGAAAGCGAGTTTCGGTACTGCACCAACTTCGTCGTCTCCGGCCGCGATCTCGCGCCCGGCCGTTCGTACGTACCGTCGCTCGAGCAGTTCGGCGACTCGGTGCTCGTGGTCGGCGATCGCGCCACGCTGCGCGTCCACGTTCACACTGACCATCCGGACCACGCGGTCGCGCTCTTCGACGGCCTCGGGACCGTCGAGCGCCTCGATGTCGCCGACATGCACGAGCAACAGGAGCGGCGCACCGCCCGCCTGGCCGCGGACGGCGACGACAGCACCACCGCCCTGGCGGTGAAGTGCGGAGTGGTCGCGGTCGCGGCGGGAGACGGGATGAAGCGCCTCTACCGCGAACTCGGGGCGAGTGTGGTGGAGGGCGGCTCGAGTCTGAACCCGAGCACCTTCGAGCTGCTCGCGGGCATCCACGGCGTCCCGGCCGAGGAGGTGATCGTGCTCCCGAACAGCTCCAACGTGATCATGGCCGCCGACCGCGCTG
>JBKOZI010000109.1:0-5408 GCA_046725795.1 Actinomycetota bacterium | reverse complement strand
CCCTACTGGTGGGCCCACGATCTTGGCGGCAAAGGCTGGAGCTGGATGACGGGCTGGTTCAACATCGTCGGCCTGGTCGGGATCGTCGCCTCGGTCGCCTACGGGGCGGCCTTCTTCCTCTTCAGCCTGTTGCAGCTCTATGGGCTGGACATCTTCGGAATCGACTTCGGCGACGCACACCACGTCCTCTCGGAAACCTTCCTCCTCTTCCTGATCATCCTCGTGGTGGTCACGGCGCTGAACGTCCTCGCCGATCCGCTCCTGGCGCTGCTCAACAGCATCTCGGTCGGCTGGCACGTGCTGGGCGTCCTGGTGATCATCGGATTGCTGGCATTCGTGCCCGACCAGCACCAGAACGCGAGCTTCGTCTTCGGCGAGCGCATCAACAACAACGGCGCCTTCGGCGGTCACACCGGCGGCCTCGGCTTCTGGTTACTGGTCCTGCCGGTGGGATTCCTGCTGACCATGTACACGCAGACCGGCTACGACGCCTCCGCGCACACGGCCGAGGAGACCCGTGGCGCAGCCAAGGCGGCCGCGCAGGGTGTGTGGCGCTCGATCTTCTTCTCGGCGATCGCCGGGTGGTTCGTGATCCTGGCCTTCCTGTTCGCGGCCACCGACGTTGCTGCGGTCAACGACGGCGCCGGCTTCGTGGGCACGATCTTCACCAGCGCCCTCGATCCATGGGCGGCAAAGATGGTGATCCTGATCGCCACGATCGGGCAGCTTTTCTGCGTGACCGCCGGCCTCACCAGCGCGTCGCGAACCTGGTACGCGTTCTCGCGCGACCGGGCGATTCCCGGCTGGCCGCTTTTCCGCCGCGTCAATCGCGACCGGGTGCCGCTCTACGGGGTGATGGCGGTGTCGTTCTTTTCCTTCCTCATCACGATCCCTGCCCTCTGGGGCTCGAAGAACATCCCGTTCGCCTTCTTCGCGATCACCGGGATCTGCACGGTCGGGCTCTACCTCGCGTACATCATCCCGGTGTTCCTGAGGCTGCGAAAGGGCGATGCATTCGAGACCGGACCGTGGAACCTGGGCAGTCGGTACAGGCTGGTGAACATCCTCGCGATCATCTTCGTGATCGTGGTCGTGTTCAGCCTCAGCCTGCCCTACACGCCCGCCGGCCTGCCGTGGAACGAGGCCTTCGATTCGACGGTCATCAACTACACGCCGCTGGCGATTCTGGTCCCGCTCGTCTTCGGGGTCTGGTACCTGATCTCGGCGAAGAACAAGTACCAGGGGCCCGTTCGCACCCTCGAGGAGGACGAGGTCACGCGAGACGTTTGACCCGGGCCGCCACCAAGCAGCTAGGTTTGGGTGATGGCTGGTAAGGGAAGCGAGCGCCCCGGCGGCCCCGGCGGGACGGAGGGCATGCTCTCCCTGGATGCCCTCCGTGAGGAGGTCAAGGGAGGCACGATCGACACGGTTGTCACCGCCTTCACCGACATGCAGGGGCGGCTGTTCGGCAAGCGCATCCAGGCCGAGTACTTCCTCGACGACGTCGTCGCGCACGGAGTCGAGGGCTGCAACTACCTGCTCGCCCTCGACATGGAGATGGACCCCATCCCCGGCTACGAGATGGCCAACTGGGAGGGCGGGTACGGCGACTTCGCGATCGTCCCCGACATGGCGACGCTGCGCCGGATCCCGTGGCTCGACCGCACCGCGCTGGTGCTGTGCGACGTCGCAAACCACGATGGCTCCCCCGTGGTCGCGTCGCCGCGGCAGATCCTGATCGCCCAGTATGAGCGTGCGCACGAGTTGGGCTTCACGCCCATGCTCGCCTCCGAGCTCGAGTTCTACCTCTACAAGGAGAGCTACGCCGAGGCCCATGAAAAGGACTACCGAGGCCTCACGCCGACGATCCCGTACATCCTCGATTACCACATCCTCGCCACCACGATGGACGAGCAGTACCTCGGCCCGGTCCGCCGCGGGATGCACGCCGCCGGCATCCCGATCGAGTTCTCGAAGGGGGAGGCGTGGTACGGACAGCACGAGGTGAACACCCGCTACGCGGACGCGGTGACGTCGGCAGACCGTCACACGATCTACAAGAACGGCGTCAAGGAGATCGCCTTCCTGAACGGGATCTCGGCGACTTTCATGGCGAAGCCCTCCGAGAAGGACATCGGCAGCTCCTGCCACATTCACTCGAGCCTCGTCGACGCGAAGAGCGCCAAGAGCGTGTTCGTGAACCGCAAGAAGGAAACGGACACCTTCCGGCACTACCTCGGCGGCATGCGGGCCCGCATCAGGGAGCTCGCGTTGCTGGTCGCCCCGGCGATCAACTCCTACAAGCGCTACGCGACAGAGAGCTGGGCGCCCACCTCGATCTCCTGGGGTCGGGACAACCGCACCTGCGGCTTTCGCATCGTCGGTCACGGTGAGTCACGACGGGTCGAGTGCCGCATTCCCGGCGCCGACGTCAACCCGTACCTCGGCTATGCGGCGTTACTTGCCGCGGGCCTCGACGGCATCGAGCGGGGCACGGACCCGGGCCCGGAGCTCGTGGGCAACGCGTACGCCGAGGCGGAGGCGGAGCCGTTCCCGTCGACGCTCCGCGAAGCGGTGGACCTGTGGGAAGGCAGCAAGTTCGCCCGCAAGACGTTCGGCGACGCAGTCTGGCGCCACTACCTCAACTACGGGAGAACCGAGCAGCGGCTGTTCGATGAGGTCGTGACGGACTACGAGCGCCGTCGCATGTTCGAGCGCGGCTGAGGGGCGGCCGCATGATCGAGGTCGTAGAACCCGCCACCGAGCAGGTGATGGCGGAAATCCCCCGCGCGGGAGCCGCGGAGGTCGACGACGCCGTCGCCCGCGCGAAGCGGGCGTTCCCGGCCTGGCGTGCTCTCTCGCCGGGCGATCGCGCGGCGCTGCTTCATCGGCTCGCAAACCTGCTCGAGGAGCGGTCGGAGGATCTCGCCACGCTCGAGGCACGAAACGTGGGCAAGCCGATCGCGGACGCGCGCGCGGAAATGGAGATGGTCGTCCAGACCTACCGCTACTACGCGGGAGCACCGGAACGCCTGCTCGGCCAGACGATTCCCGTGGCCGGTGGGATCGACATGACCTTCCGCGAGCCGCTCGGCGTCGTGGGGCTGATCGTGCCGTGGAACTTCCCGCTCGTGATCGCCTCCTGGAAGGTCGCCCCGGCGCTCGCGGCCGGCAACCCGATCGTGTTGAAGCCGGCGGAGCTCACGCCGCTGACGGCGCTCGAGCTGGAGCGGATCGCGCTGGAGGTGGGAGTGCCGGAGGGAGTGCTCAACGTCGTGGCGGGGCCGGGCAGCGTCTGCGGCAAGCGCCTGGTGGAGCACCCCGACGTCGCCAAGATCGCCTTCACCGGCTCCACCGACGTGGGTCGCGGGATCGCGCAGGGAGCCGCCGGCACGATCAAGCGCGTGACACTCGAGCTGGGCGGCAAGTCCGCGAACGTGATCTTCGCCGATGCCGATCTCGAGAAGGCCGCAGCCGCGGCCCCGCCCGCGGTGTTCGGCAACGCCGGCCAGGACTGCTGTGCCCGCTCGCGCATCCTCGTGGAGCGCTCCGCAGTCGATTCCTTCCTGGAGGCGCTCGAACACGAAGTGACCCGCATGCGCGTCGGCGACCCCCTGGAGGAGGCGACGCAGATGGGGCCGCTGATCTCGGCGGGGCAGCGCGAGACGGTCGCCTCGTTCGTGCCAGACGATGCGCCGGTCGCGATCCGGGGCACGGCACCGGACGGCCCCGGGTTCTGGTACCCGCCCACGGTCCTGTCGCCGGTGTCGAACACGGACCGCGCCGCGGCGGAGGAGATCTTCGGCCCGGTCGCGTGCGTGATCCCGTTCGCCGGCGAGCGGGAGGCGGTCGAGATCGCGAACGACACGATCTACGGGCTCTCGGGCTCGATCTGGACCCGCGACGGGGCGAAAGCCCTGCGGGTCGCGCGCGCGATCGAAACCGGCGTGCTGTCGATCAACTCGAACAGCTCGGTCCGCGTGACCACGCCGTTCGGCGGCTTCAAGCAGTCGGGCGTCGGCCGCGAGCTCGGCCCCGACGCGCTCGAGCACTACACCGACGTGAAGAACGTCTTCTACGCGACGGAGGAGGACTGATACGCAATGGCCCGGCGGCTAGCGGGGAAGGTGTGCGTCATCACTGGAGCCGCGAGCGGCATCGGGGCGGAATCCGCCCGGCTCTTCGCCGAGGAGGGAGCGAGGGTCGTGGGCGTGGACATCACCCCGCGGGCGGAGGGCGAGCTCGCGATCGAGGCCGACGTCACTGACGAGGAACAGGTGCGCGAGATGTACGCGCGCACGAAGTCCGAACTCGGGCGGATCGACGTGCTCTTCAACAACGCGGGTATCAATCCGGACGATGACTCCTCCGTCGTCGAGACGCCGCTCGAGGTCTGGCAGCGCGTGCAGGACGTGAACCTGCGCAGCGTGTTTCTCTGCTGCAAGCACGGCATCCCGCATCTGCTCGAGGGTGGCGGCGGGTCAGTCATCAACACCGCGTCCTTCGTAGCCGTGATGGGCGCGGCGGTCTCCCAAATCTCCTACACGGCTTCGAAGGGAGCGGTGCTTTCGCTCTCGCGCGAGCTCGGCGTCGAATTCGCCCGCAGCGGCGTGCGGGTGAACGCGCTCTGTCCCGGCCCGGTGCGGACGCCGCTGCTCGAGAACCTGTTCGCCAGCGACCCGGAGAAGGCGGCGCGCAGGCTGGTTCACCTGCCGATGGGACGCTTCGCCGAAGCGCGCGAGATCGCGCAGGCCGCTGTCTTCCTCGCGAGCGACGAGTCGTCGTATGTGACGGCCTCGACGTTCCTCGTGGACGGAGGGCTCTCGGGCGCGTACGTCACGCCCGAGTAGCGGCCGCCTCCAGGAAGCGCTCGCAGAGTGCGCGGCCGAGCGCGTTCCACGCGTCGATCGCCCCGTCCGTGCGCCGGCGCAGTGCCTCGCGGTCGAGCCCGATGCGGACCGCGTCCTCGTCGCTCTCGTAATCATCGATCCAGGCATTGGCGTCGTCGCGGCTCACCTCGGCGTGGAACTGGATCCCCCAGGCCCGGTCGCCGATGCGGTAGCCCTGAAGGCACACGCTGCTCCAAGCGAGCGGAGTCGCATCCTCGGGCAGCGGAAACTCGTAGCTGTGCCACTGGAAGGCCTCGAAGCGGGGCGCAAGCGGGCCCACAAGGGGGTCGGTCCGGCCTTCCGCGGTGACCTCGACCTCGTGCCAGCCGATCTCCGGTCGGCCGGCGCGCCGTGGCGGCGCGCCGGCCGCCTCGGCGAGCAGCTGCGCGCCGAGACAGACGCCGAGCAGCGGCACTCCATCGCTGAGCAGGCCACGCAGCAGCGCCTTCTCCTCGCGCAGCCAGGGATGTCGAGCGTCCTGGTCTGCATGCATCGCGCCGCCGAAAACGAGCACTGCGT
>JBKOZI010000108.1:0-25190 GCA_046725795.1 Actinomycetota bacterium | reverse complement strand
CATCACGATGATCGTGTTCCGAAAGTCGACCCGACGGCCCTGAGCGTCCGTCAGCTTCCCCTCCTCCAGAATCTGGAGCAGGATGTTGAAGACGTCCGGGTGGGCCTTCTCGATCTCGTCCAGCAGCAGGACGCTGTACGGCTTGCGCCGCACGGCCTCCGTGAGCTGGCCGCCCTCGTCGTAGCCGACGTAGCCGGGAGGCGAGCCGACGAGCCGCGAGACCGAATGCTTCTCCATGTACTCGGACATGTCGATCCGCACCATCGCGTCCTCGTCGCCGAACAGGAACTCGGCGAGCGTGCGGGCGAGCTCGGTCTTGCAGACCCCCGAGGGGCCGAGGAAGATGAACGAGCCGGTCGGGCGCTTCGGGTCCTTGAGGCCCGCGCGCGAGCGGCGGATCGCCTTCGATACCGCTTCGATCGCCATGTTCTGGCCGATCACGCGCTTGTGGAGCTCGTCCTCCATGCGCATCAGCTTCTGCGACTCGGCCTCGGTCAGCTTGAAGACGGGAATGCCGGTCCACATCGAGACGATGTCGGCGATCTCGTCTTCGCCGATCTGCGGGCGCTCGCCGCCTTCGCCGGACTGCCACTGATCCTCGAGCTCGCGCTTCTTGTTCGTGAGGCGCCGCTCCTTGTCGCGGAGACCGGCAGCCTTCTCGAACTCCTGCGCCTCGATCGACGCCTCCTTGTCGCGCCTGGTCTGCTCGATCTCCTCCTCGAGGTCGCGGTACACGGGCGGCGCCGTCATCGCCTTGATGCGGGCGCGCGAGGCAGCCTCGTCGATCAGGTCGATTGCCTTGTCCGGCAGGAAACGGTCGGAGATGTAGCGGTCGGACAGCTCGGCGGCGGCGTGCAGCGCGTCGTCGGTGATCTCGACACGGTGATGCTGCTCGTACCGCTCGCGCAGGCCCTTGAGAATCTGCTCGGTCTCCTCGTTCGAGGGCTGGTCGACCTTGATCTGCTGAAAGCGCCGCTCGAGCGCCGAGTCGCGCTCCAGGTACTTGCGATATTCATCGAGCGTGGTCGCGCCGATCGTCTGCAGCTCCCCGCGGGCGAGTGCCGGCTTGAGGATCGAGGCCGCGTCGATCGCGCCCTCGGCGGCGCCGGCGCCGACAAGGTTGTGGAGCTCGTCGATGAAAAGGATGATGTCGCCGCGCTGGGTGATCTCCTTCATCACCTTCTTGAGGCGCTCCTCGAACTCACCGCGGTACTTGGAGCCGGCGACGAGCGCGGCCAGGTCGAGCGTGTAGATCTGCTTGTTCTTGAGCAGCTCGGGAACGTCGCCGCTCGAGATGCGCTGGGCGAGGCCCTCGACGACGGCGGTCTTGCCGACGCCCGGCTCGCCAACCAGCACCGGGTTGTTCTTCGTGCGGCGCGACAGGATCTGCATGACGCGCTCGATCTCGGTCTGGCGGCCCACGACGGGGTCGAGCTTGCTCTCGGCAGCGAGCTTCGTGAGGTTGCGGCCGAATTGGTCCAGCAGCTTCGAGCTCTTCTTGCCCTCCGGACCGCCGGCCCCCTGCTGGCGGCGGCTACCGGGTCCGGACAGCATCCGGATCACCTCGTTGCGGATCTTCTCCGAGTCGGCGTCGAAATCGAGCAGGATGCGTGCTGCGACACCCTCGTTCTCGCGCACGAGTCCCAAGAGGATGTGTTCCGTGCCGATGTAGTTGTGTCCGAGCGAGAGCGCCTCGCGGAGCGCCAGCTCGAGCACCTTCTTGGCACGGGGGGTAAACGGAATCTGGCCGGAGGTGACCTCCTCGCCGGAGCCGACGATTCGCACCACCTGCGCGCGCACGCGCTCGACGGTGATGTCAAGGGACTCGAGGACGCGAGCGGCGAGCCCCTCCTCCTCCCGGAGCAGGCCGAGCAGGATGTGCTCGGTGCCGATGTAGTTGTGCTTGAGCTGCCGGGCCTCCTCCTGGGCTAGGACGACGACCTGACGGGCTCTTTCTGTAAATCGCTCGAACAAATCCGGGTGCCTCTCTGATTAACCCCTGTTCGGTTGTTCGCTGTCCGTCCGCGAGATCCGTCTCGTGTCCGCCCGGTTGAACAGATGCGGCCGGACGGCTGACGTTTCGCTGGAGACCTACCTACCTTTTCGGCAGATCCTCACCGCTAGATCAGCCCCCCGACCGAAATTCTGCGCCGGGAGCAAAGTATAACAACGGCCCCCGACCCCCCTTGGGGGTAAAAACCCGCCTGGAAAGCGGGTTTTCAGAGCACCAACGCCCGTCTAGCGTAGGGCTTGAAATGCCCCGCATCGAGCGCAAAAACGGTTCGTCGATCGAGCTTAGCGATCGCGCAACGCCGGGAAGAGCACCACCTCGCGAATCGAGTGCCGATTTGAGAGCACCATCACCAACCGGTCGATCCCCAGGCCGAGTCCGCCCGTCGGCGGCATACCTTGTTCGAGGGCACGCAAGTAGTCCTGATCGAATGGCTGCACCTCTTCGTCGCCTGCAGCCCGCAGCCGTTGCTGCTCATCGAAGCGCGCCCGCTGCTCGTCGGGGTCGTTCAGCTCGCTGAACGCGTTCGCCACCTCGACTCCGCCCATGAAGCCCTCGAAGCGCTCGACGAGGCCGGGCTCGGAGCGGTGTGCCTTCGCGAATGGCGATAGCTCGACCGGGTAGTCGAGCACGAATGTTGGCTGTATCAACTTGGGCTCGACGCGCTTGGAGAGCAGCTCATCCACAAGCTTGCCCCATCCAGCGGCCTCGTCCACCTCGAGACCACGAGCCTTCATTTCCGTGGCAAGCGCGTCCCGGTCTCTGCTTTGCGCGATGTCGACCTGGGTCTCCTCCCTGATCGCATCACGCAGCGTCACGCGGCGCCAGGGCGGCGTGAGGTCGATCGTCTCACCGTCGCGCTCGACCGCCAAGGTCCCGATCGTCTCTCGTGCGACGTGCGCGACAAGCGTCTCCGTCATCGCCGCCACGTGCATGTAATCCGCGTAGGCCTCGTAGGTCTCGAGCATCGTGAACTCGGGGTTGTGCTTGTGGGAGATGCCCTCGTTGCGGAAGTCCTTTCCGAGCTCGTACACCTTCTCGAGACCACCTACGATCAATCGCTTCAGGTACAGCTCCGTCGCGATGCGCAGGTAGAGACTGCGATCGAGCGCGTTGTGATAGGTGGTAAAAGGGCGTGCAAGGGCGCCGCCGTAGAGAGGCTGGAGGACCGGTGTCTCCACCTCCAGAAATCCGCGCTCGTCCAGGAACCGCCGAATCGCGGCTACCACTCGGGTGCGGAGGATGAACAGCTCACGGGCGTCCTCGTTCGCGATCAGGTCCAGCTCCCGGTGGCGGTAGCGCTGCTCCACGTCGGTGAGCCCGTGGTACTTGTCGGGCGGGGGGCGCAGCGACTTGGCGAGCAGCGTCCAGTCGTCCACGCGCAGCGAGAGCTCCCCCCGGCGGGTCCTGAAGGGTGCGCCCTCGACACCGACGAGGTCGCCCAGGTCGAGGTCGACGAGCCCTTCATAGGACTCGCCGAGCACGTCCTTGCGCGCGTGCAGCTGGATCCGCCCCGTGCGGTCGATCAGGTCGAGGAATGCCGCCTTGCCGTGGCCGCGCCGTGCGCTCAGCCGTCCCGCAAGGCGGAGCGAGTCCTCCGTCTCCTCGCCCGGCTCGAGCTGGTCGTAGCGTGCCAACACGTCCGCGATCGGCGTGCGGCCGGGAAAGCTCGGGGGGAACGGGTCCTGGCCCGCGTCGCGAAGCTGGTCGAGCTTCTGCCGCCGCTCGGCGAGCAGGCGATCTTCTTCGCCGGAGTCGTGCGGCTCTTGGTCGGGGAGCTTCACGCGAACGCGAAGGCTACTCGGCACCCTCGGCGACTGAATTCACCCTCGGCGTCTGAACATTTAAGCCGGCTTCGCCGGCTCGCATGCGGGAGCGTCGACCTGACGGTCGCCGCCCGGAACATCCGGCCGCCGCTCGTTGCAGCGGACCTTCGGTCCGCTGCTACTTAGTCCGCTGCGATCTTTGTGATCTTCAACTTGCGGGCGGGCCCGCGGGGCACCGCCACGCTCACGACGTCGCCGCGCTTCTTGCCCATGAGGGCGGCGCCGACCGGTGACTCGTTCGAAAGCTTGTTCTCTGTCGGATCGGCTTCCGCCGATCCGACGATCTGGTAGGCGACCGACTGGCCCGACTTCTGGTCCTTCACGTGTACCTTTGAGCCGATCGAGACCACGCCGGCCTCGATTTGCTTCTCGTCGATCACGGTCGCGCTGCGGAGCTTCTCCTCGAGTTGCGCGATGCGCGACTCGAGCATCGCCTGCTCGTTCTTGGCGTGGTCGTATTCGGCGTTTTCGCTGATGTCGCCGAACTCGCGCGCCTCCTTGATGCGCTGCGCCACCTCGCGCCTCTTGATGGTGCGCAAGATCTCGATCTCAGCCTTCAGCTTCTCGAATCCTTCTGGTGTTAAGAGCGATTCTCGTGCCATGTCTTTATCTATGAAAAAACCCCTTTTACCGCTCGCAGAGGCCGCGAGCCAGAAGGGGGACCGCGGAAGTATAGCGACGGCCCTGACGGTCACCGGAAGGCGTTATTACCGTGGTTTCGCGCCCTGCCGGCGCGCTCCTTCAGCGGTTTCGCTCGTAGATGAGCCGCAGGCCCTTGAGCGTGAGGAGGTCGTCCACCACGTCGATGCTCTGCGTGAAGCGGACGATTACGTGTGCGAGCCCGCCGGTCGCGATCGTCGTGATTCCGTCGCCGAGCTCACCTCTCAGCCGGGCGCAGATGCCGTCGACCTGGCCGGCGAACCCATAGACGATTCCCGACTGGATCGAGGCTTCCGTGTTCTTGCCGATCAGGGACCGGGGCTCCTCGATGTCCACCTTCGGAAGCTTCGCGGCCCGCGACGTCAGCGCCTCGATCGAGATCTCGATCCCGGGGGAGATGATGCCACCGAGATACTCCCCGGAGGCCGACACGGCGTCGTAAGTGATCGCGGTGCCGAAGTCGACGATCACGCACGCGTCGCCGCACTGGTCGTAGCCGGCGACGGCATTCACGAGCCGGTCCGCGCCGAGCTCGCGAGGGTTGTCGACTCGGATCGGCATCCCGGTCTTGGTGCCGGGGCCGACGATCAGCGCCTCGCGGTCGAGGTAGCGCTCGAACATCCCGCGGTACTCCGACACGAGCTGCGGGACGACGGACGAGACCGCCTCGCCGTCGATCTGCTCGAAGTCGATTCCTCGCAAGCCGAGCAGGTCGTGCACGACGATCGCGAGCTCGTCCCCGGTGGCGTTGCGGTCGGTCGAGAAACGCCAGTGCTCGACGAGCTCCTGGCCGTCGAAGGCGCCGACGTGCGTCTGTGTGTTGCCGACGTCGATCGCGAGCAGCATCAGCCGATTATTCCGTCTCGAACGAGCCGACCCTCGTCACGCGCTGTCCTGCGCCGAGCGCTGCGAGCGCGTCCGCTAAGGGGCCTCCGCCCGGAAGCGTCAGGGTCGGTGCGAGCTCGAGCAGCGGCACGAGCACGAAGCGGCGCCGCGTCAGTCCCGGGTGGGGAACGACGAGATCGCGCTCGTCGAGGAGCAGGTCGCCGAGCAGGAGCAGATCGACGTCGATCGGCCGTGGCGCGTGCCGGCGGCCGGCCGGTTCGCGTCCCAGCGCGCTCTCCACCTCCTTGCAGGCGGCGAGCAGGTCACGCGGCGCCAGCGAGGTCTCGGCCTCGACGACAGCGTTGTAGAAGTCACGCTGACCGACGGCGTCGTCCATCGCCTCGGTCTCGTAGACCGACGATCTCGCGGTCAGCTCCACATCGCCCGCTTGGTCCAGCCGCTCGACCGCCGCGCGAAGGTTGGCGAAGCGGTCGCCCACATTCGAGCCGAGCCCGAGATAGGCGCGGGTCAGCGCTCGACCTCGACCGAGACTTCCTCCACCGGAAGCGGGATCGGGGGCTCGGGCTTGGTCGCCCGGACCACGACGTTGGCGGCGCTGAAGCGCTCCTCGAGCATGTCCGCGACCGCGGTGCAAAGACGCTCGAGCGTGCGGTAAGAGCGCTCGGTCGCGATCAGCGCCACCGCCTGGCAGACCGCCCCGTAGTCGATCGTGTCCTCGAGCCGGTCCGTGACGGTCGCATCGCAGTCCTCGACCTCGAACCCGATGTCGAAGACCAGCCGCTGGCCGGCCTGCTGCTCCGCGTCCGTGACTCCGTGATGCGTGAAGAGCGAGAGCCGTGAGATCTCGATCCTCACCGAGGAATCGAACGAATCGAGACCCTCCTCCTCCTGCTCCTCGTATCCACGGCCCTCGAGGTCGTCCACGGCTATCTCAAAGTAGCACTCGCGATGGCGAGCGCATCCCGGTTGGCGGAGACGTCGTGGACTCTGAACATCGCCGCGCCGCGCTCGAACGCCAGCACGTTCACGGCCACGGTGCCCGCCAGCCGCTCGCGCTCGGGCCGGCCCGTGAGCCGGCCGAGGAACCGCTTTCGCGAGGCGCCGAAGACCACCGGCCGTCCGATCGCGACGATCTCGTCGAGCCGCCTGATGAGCTCGAGGTTGTGCTCGAGCGTCTTGCCGAACCCGATCCCGGGATCGAGCCAGACCCGTTTCTCGCTGATTCCCTCCCGGATCGCCCAGGCAAGCCGGTCTTCCAGAAACCTCCGGACCTCGGACACCACGTCGTTGTAGCGGGGATCGTCCTGCATGGTTCGTGGCTCCCCCTTCATGTGGACCAGACACACGTCGGCCCCGGCGTCGGCCGCCACGCCCGCCATCGCAGCGTCGCCCCGGAACGCGGTTACGTCGTTCACGAAGGAGGCTCCGGCCGCGAGCGCGGCACGCGCCACCGCGGCCTTGGAGGTGTCGATCGAAAGCGGCAGGGGTTCCTCCGCGAGGGCCTCGATCACGGGCATCACCCGCTCGAGCTCGACCACCTCGGTCACCGGCTCGGCCCCGGGGCGTGTCGACTCCCCCCCGATGTCGATCAGGTCCGCGCCCTCGGCCGCAAGCTCTTTGCCGTGCGCGACTGCGGCCCTGGAATCCAGGAATTCACCGCCGTCCGAGAACGAATCCGGCGTCACGTTCAGGACGCCCATGATTGCCGGACGCTCGAACGGAGTCACACGGGCAGGGTATCTGGCGCCGTTGCCCGCCGGCCCGGGGCAGGAGCGGCCGGTTCGAGGCCGAGGAGTCCGTACATCCGCCAAACGGCGCCGCCGGGCACGAGCACCACGGACACAAGCGCCGCTGCCGCGAGGATGCCGAGTGGCGCTCCCAGCGCGTGGATCAGGAGACTTGACGCGACCGCCAGCCCGAGCGCCGCGACGAACACCGTGGCGAGGTGAATCGACACCACGGCCGCCGATGAGGGGAGCCGCTCGTCGGGACCGGCCAGCACTTGGCCGGCCCGCGTCCAACGCGCGATCGTGACCAGCAACACCGGGATCAGCACGAGACCCATGGCGTAAAGGGTGAGGGCGACGTCGGAGCCGACCCATGCGGACCAGTCTCCGTTCCATGCCAGGTAGTCGGCCCTGTCGGGCGAGAAGAACCGCCTGTAGCCCTCGCCGTCCCAACCGTGCACCAGGATGAAGAACATCCCGGCGTAAGCCGCCAGCACCTGCAGGTAGGCGGCGTACGGACGCCCGCGCGCGAGCAATGCGTCGACCACGGCAAAGCCGAGCAGCGCCTGTGTGACGTTCGTGAGCCCGAAGCCGAGGACCAACCAGGCCGCCAGCCCGCGATCGCCGACGTGCATCGTCTCCCAGCCGGGGAACTCCCACAGCAGATACGCGCCACTCGGCGCGAACAGCAACGCCGCATACAGGACGGTGGCGTAGAGGAAGGGGTTGCGCCACAGGCTCGCCCGGTCCTTCGGGTCGCCTGGCAGCCGCTCGGGCTGCTCACCACGCTCGCGCTCGGCCCGGGCGATCTCCCGCCGAGCACGCAGCTGACGCCCGGCGCCGAGCGCCATGCTGGCGCCGATTCCGTATGACCACAAGACGTCGACCTGAACCATCGCGGTCCTCCTCGGTTTGAACAAGATTCAAAGAGCTGCCGGCTATAGTACCCGGTCTTGAACAAAATTCAAACCAGCGAATCTTTCGACACATCCGACCGACGCTCGGAGCTGCTGGCGACCGGGAAGGAGCTCTTCTCGGCACGGGCCTACGACGATCTGTCCATCGACGACATCGCCGCCCGCGCGGGCGTCGCCAAGGGTCTCCTCTACTACTACTTCGGCAGCAAGCGCGGCTTCTACGTCGCCGTGATCGAACAGGCTGCCGACGACCTCCGTGGCCGGGTCGAGCAGGACTCGAGCCTTCCGGCGAGCGCTCGGCTCGAGCGTGCGCTCGACGCCTACCTCGGGTACGTCGAGGAAAGCCCCGAGGGTTACCGAGCGCTGATGGCGGGCGGCATCGGTGCGGACCCCGAAGTGCGCGCGATCGTCGCACGTGAGCGAAGGCGCTTCCTCGCCATGATCGTGGAGGGACTGACCGGCCCGCGCAAGCCCACCGCGGCGCTACGCATCGCGCTCGAGGGCTGGTTCAGCTTCATCGAAGGCGCCTGCCTCGAGTGGCTCGAAGCGGGCGGCCTCGAGCGCGACGCGCTTCGCCGCCTCCTGCTTCACGCACTCGCAGGGGCGCTCGGCGCGGTCCAGGCCGTCGAGCCGAAAACGCGGCTCGACCCAGCGCGGCTGCGACTCTGACGGGCTACGAACCGCGGGGTCGCGGCGGAAGCTCGCCACGCATCTCGGCGGCAAGTCCCGGTCGCGGCTGCGGCCTTGGCCGCGGTTCCGTCACCGGGCGGCGCTCGGGCTCGACGGGCGGCGCGGGCGGTTGCCCCTCCGGCTCGGGAGCGCCGAAGACATCTTCCTGAGACGCACCTGCCAAAAGCGCCTCGAACTGCTCGCGCTCGAGCGTCTCGTGCTCGAGAAGCAGCCGAGAGAGCCGGTCGAGGTGCTCCCGGCGCTCCGAGAGCACCTGCCGCGCGGTCTGGTGGGCCTCCTCCACGATGCGGCGAATCTCGTCGTCGATTTCGCGCGCGATCTCCTCCGAGTAATCGGCCGTCGCGCTGAACTCACGTCCCAGGAACGGCTGCGACTGGTCGTGGCCGAACGTGCGCGGCCCCAGCTTCTCGGACATGCCGAAGCGCATCACCATCTGCTTCGCTGTCGCGGTCACCTTCTCGAGATCGTTTGCGGCGCCGGTCGTGATCTCGCTGAAGATGATCTCCTCTGCGGCGCGCCCGCCGAGCGTCATCGCGAGCGTGTCGGCGAGCTCGGCACGCGTGGTCAGGAACTTGTCCTCGGTGGGGAGCGAGATCGTGTAACCGAGCGCCTGTCCGCGGGAGATGATCGAGATCTTGTGCACGGGGTCGGTGTGCTCGAGGAAATGCGCGACCATCGCATGGCCCATCTCGTGGTAGGCCGTCACGAGCCGCTCCTTCTCGCCCATCACGCGGGTCTTCTTCTCGGGACCCGCGATCACGCGCATGATCCCTTCCTCCAGCTCGTGCTGGGTGATCTCGCGCTTGTTCTCGCGCGCCGCGAGCAGCGCGGCCTCATTCACGAGGTTCGCGAGATCGGCGCCCGTGAAGCCGGGCGTCTGGCCCGCGAGGTTGTCCAGATCGATCTCCTTCGCGAGCGGCTTGCCGCGCGTGTGGACCTCGAGGATCCGGACGCGGCCCTTGCGGTCCGGGCGGTCGACCACGACCTGGCGGTCGAAGCGGCCCGGGCGCAGCAGCGCCGGGTCGAGGATGTCCGGGCGGTTGGTGGCGGCGATCAGGATGATGTTGTCCTTCATCTCGAAGCCGTCCATCTCGACGAGCAGCTGGTTGAGCGTCTGTTCGCGCTCGTCGTGGCCGCCTCCGAGACCGGCGCCGCGGTGGCGGCCGACCGCGTCGATCTCGTCCATGAAGATGATGCAGGGCGAGTTCTGCTTCGCCTGCTCGAAGAGGTCACGTACACGGCTCGCCCCGACGCCAACGAACATCTCGACGAAATCGGAGCCCGAGATCGAGAAGAACGGCACCCCGGCCTCGCCCGCGACTGCGCGCGCGAGCAGCGTCTTCCCGGTGCCGGGCGGGCCGAAGAGCAGCACACCCTTCGGGATCCGGGCACCGAGCGCCTGGAACTTCTTGGGGTTCTCGAGGAACTCCTTGATCTCGTGCAGCTCCTCGACCGCCTCGTCCACACCTGCGACGTCGCGGAAGGTGACCTTGGGCGAGTCGACCGAGAGCCGCTTGGCGCGCGACTTGCCGAAGCTCATCACGCGAGAGCCGCCGCCCTGGACTGAATTCATCAGGAATATCCAGAACGCGAGCAGCAACACGAACGGCAAGATGTAAGTGAGCAGCGATAACCAGTTCGAGCCGCCCTTGCCCTTCACGGACAGCTCGACGTTGTTCTTCTGCAGCGTGTCGATCAGCTGCGGCTCGTAGTTGTCCGGATAGCCGGTCTCGTACTTGGTCTTGCCGTCGGCCTCGGTGACGTTGAGCGTGTTGTCACGCGTATTGATCGTGACGCTCTTGACGTCGCCGGCCTTCACCTGCGTGAGGAACTGGCCGAAGTTGGGCTTCGGCTTGGCTTCGTTCTGGCCGAGGAAGCGCTGCGCGAAAAACGCGAGCACGACGACGATCAGAATCGGGAACGTCGCGTTCTTGAGGAATCTGCTCATTTATCCGGCGCCAGGGCTGAAACGCCCTCCCTCCGGCGGCTGCGCCACAAACGAAGCGAGGGCCCGTAGGCCTCGCTCGCTAGAGCGTAGCACGCAGTTTTTGTCTGCCCGTCGGGCATTACGCGGGGGATTTCAGGCCAGATCATCGCGGCCCGAGAGACTCAAGACAACTATTTTGTGATCGGTCTCTGCGCTCCTGCCTTTAGTTACAGGCCGGGGGCTGGCCGCTACTCCTCAGGCGACGGCGCCTGCGACGAGCGCATCCTCGACCGCCGCCACGTACGGCAGGTTGCGATAACGCTGGTCGAGGTCGAGCCCGTATCCGACCACATAGCGATTCGGGATCTCGAATCCGACATACCGGATCGGCACGTCGATCTTGCGCCGGCCGGGCTTCACCAGGAGAGCGCAGACCTCGAGCGAGTGCGGATCGCGGCCGCGGAGGTTACGGAGAAGGTAGTTGAGCGTGAGCCCCGAGTCCACGATGTCCTCCACGATCAGGACGTCCTTGCCCTCGATCGGGGCGTCGAGGTCCTTCAAGATCCGGACCACGCCGGAGGAGGCCGTCAGCGACCCGTAGCTCGACACCGCCATGAAGTCGAGCTCGCAGGGCAGATCCACGTGGCGCATGAGGTCGGCTAGGAAGAAGACCGCTCCCTTCAAGACGCCGAGGAGGAGGAGCTCCCGGCCGGCGTAATCCCGCGAGATCTCGGCGCCGAGCTCGAGCACGCGCGCTTGGAGCTGGTCCGCCTCGACGATCGTCTCCCCGAGGACGTCTGGCTTCACGAAGGGGAGTCTAGTAATCGTCGCCGCGGGAGCCCGCGCGGGCCTCGAGGCGAGCGGTCTCGGTCGTGCTGTCGCTGACCTTGAAGGCGTCGGAGACCGCGACGCCCGCGACCCAGGCGATCTCGCCGGCCGATTCGACGACCGGCAGCAGCGCTCGAATGGAGCGCGGAACCTTACGGTCGACGAACAGATCCTGGAGGGATTTGGTGCCATCGAGCCCGAGAGGGCTCATTCGATCCCCCTCCGACCAGCGGCGGACGGTCAGCATCGGCGCGAGCAGCCCCGCGTCCAGCACCGGCGCGTCGACGGAGCCGAGGCCGACGGCTTCTGGCGATACCGGCTCTACCACGCAGCGGAGCTCCCAATCCCCGAACCTGCACTGTCCGGGGACGGCGAGCTCGGCCGGGTCGGCGAGTGCAGCCGCCGCCGGTCTCTGGAAGCGGACGATCCCGTACTCGCAGACGGCCTGCACGCCGCCAGGGAGCGAGACAGAACCGCTTCCGCCGGCGGCCGCCAATCGCTCGATCGCGCCGATCTCATCCGGCCCGAGCGGGACCGCGCCGCTCGCAGCGTCCTCTGCCAGCCTTCTCAGCACCAGCCTCCGGAGCGCCGGCGGAAAGGCCTCGAGGCGTGCGAGCTCGACGGAGGGGGGTGTCCCACCCACCCCAGACTCTCGAAGTGCCTCCTCGACCGCCTGCTCGAGCACCTCGTGCTCGTCGTGCAGCAGCGCCGCGGTCGCCAACACGTTCTGCTCAGCCGCCGGATGGACCTCTCTCAGCAGAGGCAGCACGTCGAGCCGCAGGCGGTTTCGCGCAAAGGCGCGATCGAGGTTCGACTCGTCCTCGCGCCAGGCCAGGCCTTCCTCCTCGCAATAGGCGTGAGTCTGCTCTCGGGTCACCTGGAGGAGGGGGCGCACGATGCTGTCGCGCCGGGGGCGCATGCCGAGTAGGGCCCGGCGCCCGGGCGAGGAAGCGAGCCGGTAGAGGATCGTCTCGACCTGGTCGCTGGCGGTATGACCGGTCGCCACGACGTCCAGCCCGAGTCGTGCGCGTACGTGGTCGGCGGCGCCGTAGCGTGCGTCCCGCGCCGCCGCTTCGAGATTCCCGTGCTGCGGGACCCTCACACGCTCGACCAGAAGCTCGATTCCGAGGGACTCGCAAAGATCGGTGCAGAAACGCTCGTCCTCGTCGGCCGCGGGCCGTAGCCCGTGGTTGACGTGCAGCGCTTTCAGACGGTCCGTTCCCAGCAGCTCGCGCAAGACGTGCACGAGGCAGACCGAGTCGGCCCCGCCCGAGAGCAACGCGAGCACGCGTTCGCCGGGGCGGATCACCCCCGCACGCTCCACCGCGGCAAGCACGTCCTGACGCATGGACATATGTCGTATTTAACGACCCCTCTTCTGAAACACGGGCCAACCGCCTCCGAAAGCCAGAGGGATGGATGGTTTGCCCCTGCCCGCGATGTTCCGGCTGCGCGCGCTCATTGCGCTCGCCTGCTTCGGCTGCCTGTCGGCCCTCGGCCTGCTCTGCTCGGTGGGCGCCGCCCCGGGTCTCGCCGACGACGCCCAATCGGCGGTGCCGGGTCAGCTCGTCGTCGCCTTCAAGCCGAGCGCAACCGACCGGCAGGAGCGCAAGGCTCTCGACAAGGTCGGCGCCACGGTCGAGGACGAGATCGACTCGATCGACGGGGCGCTCGTGAGCGTGGACCCGGACGAAACCGATGCGGCCACCGAGGAGCTCTCCCGCCAGCGCGCCGTGGATTATGTGGAGCCGAATTACGTTCTGCACGCACACCGCCTGCCCAACGATCGCCTCTTTGGCGAGCAGTGGGGCCTCCATAACGCCGGGCAGTACGGCGGCAAGGTGGGCGCTGACGTTCACGCGACCGACGCCTGGGACGTCACCACGGGCGCGAACGTCCCCATCGCGGTCGTGGACACCGGCGTCGACTACACGCACCCCGACCTCGCCCCGAACATGTGGACAAACCCAGCCGACCCGGCGAACGGCGTCGACGACGACCACAACGGGTTCGTCGACGACGTGCACGGCGCCGACTACGTCGACGAGGACGCGAGCCCCATGGACGATGCCGGCCACGGCAGCCATGTCGCGGGCATCATCGGCGCGAAGGGCAACAACACGGCCGGCGTGGCGGGCCTCAACTGGGACTCGAAGATCATGGCCTTGAAGTTCCTCGACGCCGACGGCGAGGGCAACACCGCCGACGCCGCGAACTCGATCGACTATGCCGTGAGCCACGGTGCGCGTGTGATCAACGCGAGCTGGGGCGGCCCTGCCCTCAGCATGGCTCTCTACCAGGCCGTGCGCCGGGCGGGTGACAAGGGAGTCGTATTCGTCGCCGCGGCCGGCAATGACGGCGAGAACAGCGACGTCAAGCCCGACTACCCCGCGGCGTTCGATCTTCCGAACGTGATCTCGGTCGCGGCCACCGATTCGACGGACGAGCTGGTCGACTTCTCGAACTACGGCGCCACCTCGGTGGACCTGGCGGCTCCCGGCGACGACATCGAGTCGACCGTTCCGGCCGACACCGACCCGAGCGGCTACGCCTCGTTCAGCGGCACGTCGATGGCGACGCCGTTCGTCTCGGGTGCGCTCGGCCTCTATCTCTCACGCTTCCCGGAGTCGACAGGCGACCAGGCGAGGACCGCGATCCTGCAGAGCGTCGACAAGCTTCCCTCTCTGGCCGGAAAGGTGGCGACGGGTGGGCGGCTGAACATCGCAAAGGCGCTCGGGGCGCCGGTCCCGCAGACCACGACCGCGCCGGACCGCACTCCGCCTTCGCCGTTCGCCCTGCTCCGCCCGCACAACAAGCGTCACATCAAGCGGCACAGGCTGCGCTTCGCCTGGCAGCGTTCGCGTGACGAGAGCGGGATCAAGTACTACAAGCTCTACATGAACGGGCGTCCCGTGAAGACGATCCGCGACAAGGACGGTCCGGGCGGCAAAGACCCCAAGCCCTATGTTCGAGCCCGCCTCAAGGGTGGCAAGCACCGGTGGTTCGTGCGCGCCTGGGACTACGCCGGCAACCGCCGTACCAGCCGTGCCTTTCGCAGAGGCCGCTACACGAAGAGCAGCGTGTTCTTCGTGAAGAAGACCCACCCGAAGCGCGTCGCCCGCATCGCCCGATAGCCGTTACGAAGGCGGCTAGTCGGCCCGGGGCCGCGCCAGGTAGAGCGTCGTGGGCTCCTTGAAGCCCTTCAGCTGCACGTCGCCGATCCGCTCGAAGTGGAGCCCGGGGGTCTCGGGCACGGCGTCCCGGACTGTCTCCGTCACGAGCACCTCCCCGGCTTGGGCCCGCGCGACCACGCGCGCGGCGAGGTTCACGTTCCGGCCGTAGTAGTCGCCGTCCCGGTAGAGCGTACGTCCGTAATGGATCCCGATTCGCGGGCGCGAGCGTTGTTCGAAGCCGTCCTGGAAGTCGATCGCCCAATCGGTGAGGCCGACGGGATCGTTGCCGACGATCATCACGCCATCGCCGATGTTCTTGACCACGCGTGCGCTTGCGGGCAACGAGTCCTCGATCGACACGACGAAGCGCTCGAGCAGGTCGAGCGCCTCCTGCTCGCCTTCCTCCTCGGTGAAGCTGACGAACCCGACGAGGTCCACGAACGCGATCGCGACCGTGAGCTCGCCCAGCATGTCCTCCTCGTCGACCTCCAGCTCCGACTCGACCGTTGCGATCAGTCCCTGCTCGACGAAGTGCCGGAGGAAATGACGGTGCATGTAGATCATGAGCGGGGTCGTGAGCGGAAGCAGCTCGTTCGCCAGCTCGCCGAGCTCCTCGGCCATCTGCGTGGCGGGCACGCCGTCGCGGATCAGCGGCTCGTGCACGTACAGGATGAACAACCGTGCCTCGGCATCGGCGATCTGCCGAAGCGCCTGGCCGTAGACGTTGATTACCTGCAGGAACGCGACCAGCGGGAAGCCGGCCGCGAGCACCGCTCCCATGTACCGGAGCGCCTCGAGGTCATCTTCGTCGAGGCGCTCGAGCCGCCAACTCGGGAATCCCATGCTGCGCCAGACCCGCTCGATCAGGGCAGGCTCGAGGCCGGTCTCGCGGCTCACCTCCTCAAAGCTGTGCTTCCCCTCCCGGCGCGGGAACAGCTCCTCGACGAAGCCGAACGCGAGCCGGCCGTCCTCTCCCGCCTTCTTGATCTCATCCAGCGTGTAGCCGTGCTCTCGCAGTCGGGCCACGAGGCGCGCATGGATCGCGGCGGCACGTGTCCAGCGCCCCCTGTAGTCGGGGATCACTCCCTGCTCGCCCCAGCGCCGAAGTGTCGAGGGTGAGACCCCTGCCTCGCGCGCGGCCTCGGCGAGCGTCAGCTCTTGGGGTGACCCCTGCACGGGGGGCAAGCTAGCCGACGCCGCCTGGCTTAGCGCAAACGAGCTGTTACCAGCACTTCGTTGAGCGTCGTGTCCGGGGTCTCCAGTCGGACGAACGCGCGCGCCGAGTGGATGCTCCGGCAGAACGGACAGCGCATGCGCGCGGTGAACGGGATCGGACCGGCCGAGACCACCGGGAGATCGCACGAAGGGCAGGCCAGGCTGCCGCGGGCGATCGCGCGGGCCGAGCGGCCCTCGCTCTTGCGCGGGATGAACTGCTCGGTCCCCTGCGGCCGCTCGGGTTGCTCGGAGTCGAAGTCCCGGACGATGCTCATCGGCGTCTAAGGATAAACCGGGTCGATCAGGACGCCGGGATTCAGGATGCCCTGCGGGTCGAGCGCGGCCTTGGCCGCGGTGAGGGCCTTCGCGAACGGCTCGGGGCGCTGGCGGTCGTACCAGGGGCGATGGTCCCGCCCGACCGCGTGGTGATGGGTAATGGTCCCGCCGCCCGCAATCACCGCGTCCGCCGCGACGGTCTTGATCTGGTCCCATTGCTCGAGCTCGGCACCGCGCCTGGCAGGCGCGAGTACCGTGAAGTAGGGCGCCGGGCCGTCCGGGTACACGTGCGTGAACCGGCACGTGACGCGGCCGCCGCCGCAGATTTCCTTCACCGCTCGTTCCGTCGCGCTCATCACGGATCCGTGGAAGGCGGGGAAGCGGTCCCACGTGATCGCGGTCTCGAACGTGTCGCTGATGATCCCCGCGGCCACGAAGATGTCGCGCAGGTACGGAGCCCGGAGGAACGCCTGGCGCCACGTGCCGACGGCGTCAGTGCCGTCTGCGACCCCATCGCCCTTGCGGCGATCGCCGGCTGTTCCGTCGCCGCTGCCGCCGTGGTCGCGGCACAGCTCGATTGCCCGCTCCATCCATGGCTCGACCGGATGGTCCGCCGACTCGAAGCCCAGAACCAACAGGGCGCTCTCGTCGCTTGCGCCCGTCAAAGCGGCCTCCGCGGGGTCGAGCAACCTGCAGTTCGATGGGTACAGCCCGCTCTGCGACAGGGCCCGGACTGCCTCCGCGCCGATCGCGAAGTTCGGGAACTGCACTCCGGCAGAGGACTTGAACGTGGGTCGGTCCTGGACCCTCACCCACGCCTCCGTGATCACCCCGAGAATCCCTTCGGATCCGAGCAGCAGCCGGTCCGGGCTCGGCCCCGCGCCCGAGCCGGGCAGCCGCCTGCTCTCGTAGAGTCCCGCCGGCGTGACGGCTCGCACAGATTCGACGAGATCGTCGATATGCGTGTAGAGCGTCGCGAAATGTCCGCCCGCGCGCGTCGCGATCCAGCCCCCGAGCGTCGAGAGCTCGAACGACTGGGGGAAGTGCCGGAGCGTGACCCCGTGGGGCCGGAGCTGATCCTCCAGCGACGGCCCGGTGGCGCCGGCCTGGATGCGCGCCGCGCGCGACACCGAGTCCACGTCGAGCACTCGATCGAGCCGCTTGAGGTCGATTGAGACGGCGCCTTCGTAGCGGTCGCCCACAGCCGCCTCGATACCTCCTACCACGCTCGTGCCGCCGCCGACCGGCACAGCAGCGGCGCCCGCTTCGCCGCACCAGGCAAGCACCGCCTCGACCTCCGCCTCGTCCCGTGGGAACGCGACGACGTCGGGGGCATGGTCGAACCGGCCGCGAAAGCCACGGACTACGTCGCGATAGGCCTTCCCGTAGGCGTGCGCGGCGCGATCGTAGAGCTCGGAGGAACAGATCTCCGCGAGCGGCGCCGGCGGCTTCAGGCGTGGCGCCGGAAGCGCCACGTCGTCGAGCGCGACCGGCAACTCGACGTCGGTCGAGCCGAACCCGAGATGGGCGACGATCCCGGCCGCAGCTGCCCGTAGCTCCTCGGGCGAGGGCTGCTCGTCCTCGTAGCCCCATCCCCAGAAGCTCCGGCGCCGGCCAGACGCTGAATCAGTAAGCGGCTTCGCCGCTCGCATGTGCGTGAGTCGGCCTACGGCCGCCTCTCGTCTCCGTAATTACCAGTGCACTCCCCTCATCAGGTGCGCGAACGCCACGCCCTCGGTCGAGACCTCCTCGTCCTTGCCCTTCTGGCCGCGCGCCGCTGCGCTCTCGGGGAAGAGCTTGAAGGCTGTGTTGAGGATCACGTCCACCGACTTGGGCGCGAGCGCGTACAGCACCTCGCCGAACGTGCCGAGCCTCGTCGCGACCTTCTTCGGCTTGTAGATCATCGCGTGCGTGATCATGTCCGCCGCCTCGTCCGGCGTCGCGGTCGGGAACGCGTCGTACATCCCGGTCGGGGCGATCATCGGCGTGCGCACGAGCGGCATGTAGACGGTCGTGATGCTCACGTGGTCGTCGACGAGCTCGGAAGCGATCGACCGCGAGAACGCGTCGAGCGCGCTCTTGCTCGCGACGTACGCCGAGAAGCGGGGCGTGTTCGTCTGCGCGCCGATCGAGGAGACGTTGATGATGTGCCCCGACTTGCGCTCGCGCATCCCCGGCAGGAACCCGATGATCAGCTTCAGCGCGCCGAAGTAGTTCAGCTGCATCGTGCGCTGGAAATCGTGGAAGCGGTCGTAGGAGTTTCCGATCGAGCGCCTGATCGACCGTCCGGCGTTGTTGACGAGGATGTCGACGCGGCCGTGGGTGGCGATGATCTCCTCGACCAGGCGATCGCAGTCCTCGAGCTCCGACAGGTTTCCCGGGTGGACGTGCGCCGTCCCCCCCGCCTCCTCGATCTGCGACTTGACCTCGTTGAGCTTGTCCTCTGACCGGGCGACCAGCACGGCGATCCCGCCCGCCTCGCCGACGCGGAGCGCGACCGCCTCCCCGATCCCGCTCGAGGCGCCCGTGATCACGACGACCTTTCCCTCGATCGCCCCCCTCAGCGAGCGGTCCTTGAACAGGTCCGGGTCGAGGTTGCGCTCCCAGTAGTCCCAGAGCTTGTCCGCGTATGCCTCCAGCGCGGGCACGGTGATGCTCGTCTCCTCGATCGCCCGCTGTGTGTCGCGGCTGTCGTAGTCGCTCGGATAGTCGATGTAAGTGAGCACCTCACGCGGAATCCCGAAGTCGCCCAATACCTGGTCGGTGATGCGCTTTACGGGCGGAAGCTGGGCGATCATCCGGCGCGCCTGCTTCGGCACCACGTTCATCATCTGCCGGTCGATCCGCATGGTCGCCTCCGGGGCGTGCGCCGCACGCGCAAACACGTTGATCACCTGCCCAGCACTCTTCGGGTTCGGGTCGGTGAGATGGAAGGCCCGTCCGTCGAGCGCGTCCAGGTGGGCGATGTGGTCCATCGCCGCGGCCACGAAGTCGACCGGCACGATGTTGATCTTGCCCCCCTCGAGGCCGATCACGGGCATCCATGGCGGCAGCATGCGCCGCAGCCGCTGGATCACCTTGAAGAAGTAATACGGCCCGTCGATCTTGTCCATCTCGCCGGTTTGCGAGTGGCCCACGACGATCCCCGGCCGGTACACGCGCCACGGCACCTGCGTGCGGTCCCGGACGATCTTCTCCGACTCGAACTTGGTCTGCGAGTAAGGATCGGCGAGCTCCTGACCCTCGTCGAACATGTCCTCCCTGAAGAGCCCGCGGTACCGGCCGGAGACGGCGATCGAGCTGACGTGGTGGAGTCGCCGGGCGCGAAGGCGGTTCGCCAGATCGACGGCGTTCTTCGTGCCCTCGACGTTCGAGCGGTGGTTGGTCTCCTCGTCCGCCGACATGTCGTAGACGGCAGCGAGGTGGAAGAAGTGGTCCGCGTCCTCCAGGCGACCGGCGTCCTCGTCGGAGACGCCGAGCATCGGCGCCGTCAGATCGCCCGTGACCGGGACGATCCGATCAGGTGGCGCGCCCCATCTCGAGATCAGCTCCTCGAGCCGTGCCCGTGAGCCCTCGCGCACGAGCACGTAGATCGTCCCCTCCCGCTCGAGCAGCCGCTCGACCAGATGACGCCCGATGAATCCGGTCGCACCCGTGACGAAGTACTTCACGATTTGCCTTCCTCCCTTGTAGCCGCGTTGCACCCTGCGGGGCGAAAGATACGACCGCGGCGATTTCCGTGCCTAGTGCTAGAAGAAGGCCGACCCTCGCTTGACCAGGTTCGCGAGCACGCGTTCCTGGATCGTCTCGCGCACCTGCTCGGACAGCTCGAACACCGCTGAACGGTCCTCGGCCGCCTCCGGGCCGAAGGGGGCGAGATCGATCGGAGGGCAGAACTCGATCCGCCACTTCGACGGCAGCGGCACGGCGCCAAACGCGCCGAGGGCGGGGAACGTCGGGGTGATCGGAAAGTAGGGCGCGCCGAGCAGTCGCGCGAGCAGCCGTGACTCCCCGAGCTTCGGATAGATCTCCTCCGACCCGACGACCGCTACCGGGACGATCGGTGCGCCGGTCCGAAGCGCGATCTCCACGTAGCCGCCCCGGCCGAAGCGTTGCAGCCGGTAGCGTTCGGTGAACGGCTTGCCGGCACCCTTTGCGCCCTCCGGGAAGACCATCACCAGGTGTCCCTCGCGCAGCAGCCGCATCGCGTTGTAAGGCGACGCCACCACGCCGCCCACGCGCCGCATGAAGCCGCTCACCCACGGCAGGCGGAAGGCCCAGTCCAGCACCATGAAACGCGGCTGGCGCGGCAGCGGATGCCGCTTGAAGATCGCCACGCTCATCATCGTGGCGTCCCACGGCAGGACGCCGGCATGGTTGGCCACGATCATCGCCGGCCCATGGGCCGGAAGGTTCTCCACACCGGTGGCCTCGACTCGCCACCAGCGCTCGTACATGAACTCGAAGAACGGATAGACGAGGTCGACGAACTCCTCGTCGTAGCCCCACTCGTCCTGTGAATACTCGCCCCGCAGTCGCGCCGCGATCTGCTCGGCGGTCCGCCGAGCGGGACGGGGAAGCGCAACCGCGGCCGCCTCAAGCGCCGCCGGCATGTCGAGTCCACGCGAGAGCCCGGCGCCGAGCGCGGCCAGAAAGCCGAGCGGGTCGAGCACCCGGCGGCGGCGCGTGTAAGGAGGCGGCGGCTCACGCCGAGGCGGAGGCGGCGGCTCGGGCGGGAGATCGTCCTCCAGGGCGGCCTCTACCGCTACCGCCTCTACCGGTACCTCTTCGACCTCGACCTCGATCCCGACCTCGACCTCTTCCACGGGCGCCGCGACCTCGGGCGCCGGTTCGGGGTGCTCTTCGTCCTTCGAGCCAGGTGCCGTCAACCGGAGGCTGCGGAGTCGCTCACGCTGGATCTCGCTCCGGTCCGCCACGCGACCTAACCGGTGGCCAGGCGCCCGGCGACCCGATGAGCGCGATCCTCGTCGTGAAACGCCGCTTCGCGCCGCGCGGCGACGCCGTGCCCCGTGCTGCGCTCGATGAACACCGCAACGGTCTCGGGCGTCGTTCGCGGACGGAAGCCGACTTCCTCGATCAGCCGCGTGACGTCGAGCGTCACCCCGTTCCGGAGCCACGGCACCGCCTCGGGCGGAAGGCGCGGAAGCCCCAGCCGGGCCCCCACCCCGAGCGCCGGCCCGAAGAGCGGGCTGGGAATCGGAAGCGCCGGCTTACCGGCAAGGCGCAGCAGCCGCGTCAGCGAGATGCTGCCCTCTCCCGCGACGTTGACGGCGCCTGGCACAGGCCGGCGCACGGCCGCCGCGAGCGCGGCGACCGCGTCTTCTCCGTGGATGAACTGCAGCAGTGGATCGAACCCCATCTGCACCGGGACGACTGGATGTTGCAGATACCGGGTGAGCGGCGACTCGAGCGACGCGGACAGCGAGGGCTGGTAGCGCAGCATCATCACGGTGACGTCCGGATGCCGGCGCGAGTGGTTCTCGAAGTAGCTCTCGAGCTCGCCGATGTCGCGCTGGAACCGTGTGCGAAGCGGGAAGTGCCGCGCCATGTCCTCGGTGAAGAACTCGGGGGCGTTCGGCTCGGCGCCGTAGATCGCCGCCGATCCCCGGACGACGATCGTCCTGACGGTTTCGGCCTGCTCGCAGGCCGCCAGGAGCTGAAGCGACCCGATCACGTTGATGTCGTGAAGCTGCTCGGGCCCCTTACCCGGCTCGGGCGCTAGCAGCACGTCGCAATGCACGACCGTGTCGACGCCGGTCTCGGGAAGCAACTTCGAGACGAGCGGGTTCCGGATATCCGCGCGGATGAACTCGGTGCGCTCCAGTTTCCCTCCGGGCGGGCGAGAGTCGAGGCCCGCGACGTACTCGATCTCTGGCGAGCGCTCGAGTCGCCGGGCAAGCTCCGATCCCCAATAACCCGAGACGCCCGTGATCAGGACGCGTCGGCCCATCAGCGTTTGGCGCGCGAGGTCCTCGAGGCAGAAACGGACTTCGTCCGCGGGCGAGCCGGCTTGCGCGCCGGCCGCTCCTTGGCCAGCTGCCCTTCCAGGCGATCGATGCGCTTGCCGAGCCGCTCGAGCTCCCGGCGAAGCTTGTTGAGGTCGTCGCGGGTGACGACCCTGATGTCGGGAATCGCATCGCGCAGCCGATCTCCGACTCCGGCGGCTGCCTCGGCCTGCCGGTGGCCGGCACGCCCGACGCTTTCCCGTACGCGGCCGGCACGGGCGGCGCTCTGCTCGGCACGCCGGACGACTTCGTCGACGATCTCCTGAGCGCGATCCCGCGTGAGGCCCGCCGAGCCAACCGTAGATTGGACCGTGCGCTCGACGGCCCGCCTGACGGCGTCGGGCATTGCCGTCTTCGAGGCCGCCCGCCCCTGGCGTTTTGGCGCGGCCCGCTTCTTCGCCGCCGGCTTCTTCGGCCTGGCGGTCCCTCGCTTCGCCGACCCTCCGGAAGCGCTAGCAGCCGTGGTCCGGCCTGAGCGGCCAGATGCCCGGCTCGAGCTCTTCTTCGAAGGTCCGGCCGCCACTGGTCTCCGGAGCTAGCCGACCACCGCGGGCGGCTCGCCCGCGAGCCCTCCCCCTGAAGCCGTCTCGGCCCTGAGCGCGGCGATGTCCCGCGAGAGCTGATCGATCCTCGACTCCAGCCGATCGAGCTGTTCCGTCAGCCGTGTCGCCGGCGTGCGGCTTGCCTCGGTCATCGACTCGAGCTTCGTGCCCACTCTGTCCACTCCGTCCTCGACCTCCTCGAGGCGCTGCGAGATCGACCGCATCCGGCGGGCCAGCTTGTCGAGGTCCGATGCCGTTGGAAGGTTGAGCGCCTCCATCGCCGACTGCTGAGCCTGACCGACCTTCTCGCGCGCCGTGAAGGCGCCCTGGAGGGCCGAGTTGATGACCGGGTTCTCCAGCAGGTCGTCGGCGAGCCGACCGATCGCGTCCTCGGCCTGGTTCGTGATCCGGGCGCGAAGCCCTGAAGGCCGCTCCTCGCCGCCGCCGGAGTCAGTCGTGAACTGGTCGTCTGGGCTGCTCATATATCTGGACCCCCTTCTGCGGGATGGCTGCTCGACCGCCTTGGCGACCCGGGCTCCGGCAAACTACCAAGTCGAGGGTCGCAGATGGCCAAAATTTCCATCGAAAACTCTCAACCTCAACGGTAGATCGAGTGTTGAGACGACCGTTTTGGAGCAAGATCGGGCGAGTTCGGTTCGTTTGGCTCTTCACGAGCTGTCAACACCCGGCCGCGGCCCTCGCGTCACCCTCCTCCTGTCCAACTGGCGGCCCGCATGCGAACACCCGATTTCGTCTCCATATCAAGTCGCGACGAGGGAAAGCCGATCCATCTATCATGCTCACGGTGGGAGGTACCGGGATTGCTCGACGGCGGCAGCGTGAACCTGCCGTGCAAGCAGGCGCTTTGGCGTTGCAACTGGCCGTTGGAGCGGGTACCGTGGCGCTTCGTGGTTGCCCCACGGCGGCCGGAGTAGGGCGAGGCAAGGTTTCTTAAGGGATGAGACGGAAGATCTTTCTCTCGGCGCTGACGCTTGCGCTGTTCGTTTCCGGGTTCGCGGTCGCGACCTGGCCCGCGGTCGCCGAGCTGCGCACGATCACGATCACTCTGGTCGGTGGCCAGGAGATCGTGACGACAGTCGACGTCCCTCCGGGCACGCCCGCCGACCAGATCAAGCTTCCGGAGATCAGCGCGCCGATCGCCGGCATCGGCGACGGCTCCAAGAGAAACTCCTCGCCTACGTCCAACGGTGCGACCGGACCGACCGGCGCGACCGGCGGCACCGGGACCACCGGTCCCCACGACCGCAAGGCGCGCAAGCCGTCCCGCAATTCACCCGGCCAGTTCCTCGACGAGACCAACGCTAAACCCGAGGTCGAGAGCCCCGGGACGCAGCCGGGGGCGGACCGCCAGGCGGACGGCACGCCGACCGACGGCAACCCGACGCTGACGCTCGCGCTCCCCGGTCCGGCTCCAGTCGGAGTTCCGAACTTCCTCATCAACAAGTTCCGGATTCCACCCTTCCTGCTTCCGATCTACCAGGCCGCCGGCACGCAGTACGGCATCCGCTGGGAGGTGCTCGCGGCGATCAACGAGATCGAGACCGACTACGGTCGCAACCTCAACGTTTCCTCCGCCGGCGCGCTCGGCTGGATGCAGTTCATCCCGTCGTCCTGGCGCTCCTACGGGGTCGACGCCAACGACGACGGCGAGAAGGACCCTTACAACCCGGTCGACGCGATCTTCGCTGCCGCCCGCTACCTGAACGCGGCCGGCGCCGCGGACAATCTCCGGCGCGCGATTTTCGCCTACAACCATGCCGACTGGTACGTCGACTCGGTGATGCTCCGTGCCCGCCTCATATCGGGCCTGCCGGCTGACCTCGTCGGCTCGCTCACCGGTCTGACCCAGGGCCACTTCCCCGTCCACGCAAAGGCGCGCTACGCGGACGACGTCACCGAGCAGGACATCAAGCGCCTGCGCCGCAAGACGCGCCGCGCCCACAACGCCGCGGCGCTCGTGGACCCGAGCCAGCACCGCCGCTCCATCAACATCTACACACGCCGGGGCGCACCGGTGATCGCCGTGAACGACGGCGTCGTCAAGAAGATCGGCAACAACTCGAAGCTCGGCCGCTACATCATCCTGCAGGACGTCTACGGCAACCGCTTCACGTATGCGCACCTGGGCTCGATCTCACAGCGCTATCCGGTGCCGCGCAGCCTCGACGACCCCGCCGCGGCCCGCGACGAGTTCCGCTTCGCGAATCAACCCGATCCCGAGACCCTGCCGAAGCCGACCGCTCCCGCGAGCGCCGGTACTCAGCGCACCGCGGCGGCGGCCTCGACGAGCCGGGCCTACTCGAGCGGCGGCAACGTCAGCAGCGAGGACTCCACCGCCCAGGATGGCACCGAGAAGGAGCGGCTGTTCGCGAACCCCACGCGACCGAACAACAAGACGATCGCCGAGGACAGCGGCCAGCTGGCCGACAAAGCCGGCTTCGAGGTGTTCCGCGTCTACTTCTCGAAGGTGCTCCGCCTCAAGCCGTCGCAGGTGAAGCTCAAGCG
>JBKOZI010000107.1:0-22802 GCA_046725795.1 Actinomycetota bacterium | reverse complement strand
AGCACGAGCTGGGCAGCGGCAAGGCCGCGCAGCCGAAGGAAGCCGCCCCGAGCAAGCCCACGCCAAAGCCCACTCCCGGTAGCCAGCAGAAGAACGGCAACCAGGACGGGCTCGTCGACTACCTGCTCGGAGGAGCCGGGGGACAATGACCCGCCGACGCACAGGCGCGACCGCGATCGCCTCCAACCCCGTGCTCGTGGGCGTCGCGACCACGCTCGTGATCGTGGTCGCGGTGTTCCTGGCCTACAACGCGAACGCAGGCCTGCCGTGGGTCCCGACCTACCGCCTGTCCGCCGACGTGCCCGTCGCGACCAGCCTGGTGAAGGGCAACGAAGTCCGGATCGGCGGGTTGCGCGTGGGCGTCGTCGACAAGATCACGCCCAAGCAGACGGCGAACGGCTCGGCCTACGCGAAGCTCGACCTGAAGCTCGAGACGCGCATCCGGCCGCTGCCCAGCGACTCCACCATCATCATCCGGCCGCGTTCCGCCCTCGGTCTCAAGTACATCGAGGTGACGAGGGGCACCTCGTCCCAGGGACTCGAGGACGGCGCCACGCTGCCGCTGGATCAGGCCAGGCCGAAGCCGGTCGAGTTCGACGACTTCTTCAACATGTTCGACGAGCGCACCCGCGTCGGCGAGCAGCAGAACCTGCGCGGCTTCGGCGACGCATTCGCCGGCCGCGGCCAGGACATCAACACCGCTCTGCAGGCGTTTGTCCCACTGGTGAGCGTGGCGACGCCGGTGCTCGCGAACATCGCGGCGCCCGAGACCAACTTCAGACGCTTCTTCGCCTCGCAGGCGCGCGCGGCGCGGATCGTCGAGCCGGTTGCGGCGATCCAGGGCGAACTCTGGGTGAACCTCGACCTCACGCTGGCGGCGTTTGCCGACGTCTCCCGGCCGTTTCTCCAGGAGACGATCTCGAAGGGCCCGGGCGGGCAGCAGACCGCGATCGAGACCTTCCCGAAGATCCGTCCCTTCTTCCGTGAGACGGAGAAGTTCTTCGCGAATCTGCAGCCCGGCGCGGCCGCGCTGCACGACTCGGCTCCGACGCTCGCGCACGCCTTCGAGACGGGCACCCGGACCCTGCGGGCCTCGCCCGCCTTCAACAGGCGCCTTGCGGTCTTCCTCAACGACCTTCGCGACTTCGCTCAGGACCCGATCGTCCCGATCGGGTTCCGCGATCTGATGGACACGGTCGAGGCGCTCGATCCGACCCTCAGCTTCCTGACGCCGACCCAGACCGTCTGCAACTACGTGTCGCTCTTCTTCCGCAACGCCGCAAGCCTCTTGAGCGACGGTGACCAGAACGGCACGTGGCTGCGGTTCATGGTCGTCACGACGCCCGTCGCTCCCGACGGCGGCCCCGCGCCCAACGGCGAGGGCGGTCCGTCCAGCGCGCCCGCGAATGGCGGTGGCCGTCTGATCGACGGCGTCGACCCGACCTTCCTGCACGTGAACCCGTATCCGAACACCGCCGCGCCGGGCCAGACGAGTGAGTGCGAGGCCGGCAACGAGGGCGCCAACAACTACGCCAAGGGGCGCCAGTCGATCGGCAACCTCCCGGGTAGCCAGGGCACCTTGACCGACGACCAGCCCAAGAAGAAGAAGTGATGGAGAGCTCAGCCGGACAGCGCAAGATCGTGACGCCGCGGCGGTTCCAGGGCCGAATCGACACCGTGCGCGCGGGCACGCTGACGGTGCTCATCCTCATCGTGGGCGTCTTTCTCGCCTTCACGAAGACGCTCCCCTGGCAGCAGCCGTTCGAGTTCAGCGCCGTGTTCCAGACCGGCAACAACCTGCGACTCGACTCGCCGGTGCGGATCGCGGGCGTGAACGTCGGCGAGGTGACGAAGGTCGAGCGCGCGAAGGACTCCGACCTCGTGAAGGTGACGATGACGCTCACCGACGAGGGCCAGCCGATCCACAAGGACGCGACCGCGATGATCCGAGCCCGGATCTTCCTCGAGGGGAACTTCTTCGTGGACCTGCACCCCGGCACGCCCGGCGCGCCGAACGTCGAGGACGGCGACACGCTCCCGATTACCCAGACGGCCACGCCGGTGCAGCTGGACCAGCTCCTGACTGCGCTCCAGACCGGCGATCGCCAGTCCCTCCAGGACCTGCTGAAGGGCTTGGGCAACGGGCTCACGCGCCGACCCAGCGCCGCGGACGACGCCGACCAGGACAAGCTCGTGCGCGGCAAGAGCGCCGCGCAGGCTCTGAACGAAAGCCTCAATTACGCCCCCAGCGCACTCAAGAACGGGTCCGCGGTGAGCGAGGCGCTGCTCGGCACCCAGCCCCACGATCTCTCGAAGCTCGTCAAGAGCCTCGCCAAAGTGACGACCGCGCTCTCCACCAACGAGGAGCAGCTCAAGGACCTGATCACCAACTTCAACCGCTTCTTCGCCATCTTCGCGGCCGAGGAGCAGAACCTGAGTCGGTCGATCAGGCTGCTCGGGCCCACGATCGAGCACGCTCACTCCTCGTTCGTGAGCCTCAACCAGGCGCTTCCGCAGCTCGCCGGCTTCGCGCGCGACATCATTCCGGGCGTCAAGGAGACGCCGGCCACGATCACCGCTGTCCGGCCCTGGATCGCACAGGCGCAGCTCCTCTTCTCGCGGCCGGAGCTGGGCGGCCTGCTCCACTCGCTGCGGCCGGCGATCAACAGCTTCGCGATCGCGACCGACAACTCGTTCGACCTCTTCGAGCAGACGAACCTCACGAGCCGCTGCTTCAACGAGATCATCCTGCCCTCCGGCAACGTCGCTCTGAACGACGGCACGGCCAGCAGCGGCGTGCAGAACTACAAGGAGTTCTGGTACACGGTCGTCGGACTGGCCGGCGAGGCTCAGGGCTTCGAGGGCAACGGGTCCTACACTCGCACCGCGACCGGTGGCGGTAACGTGCTCGTGAAGTCCGGCAAGCTCTCGGGCCGCCCGAAGAACCGCGACGTCGTCTACGGAAACGCGCTCGTCCCGCCCAAGGGCAACCGTCCCAAGCGTCCCTCCAAGCGGCCGTCGTACAGGCCCAACGTCGCCTGCTACAAGAACCAGAAGCCGGACCTCAACGGCCCCGCGGCGAACGCCGGCGCGCCCGACCAGGTGCTCGCGTTCCGGAAGGGCAAGCCGTGAGGCACGCGATCCAGAAGCACATGCGCGACTTCATCGCGATCATCCTGCTGTCGATCTTCGCGCTCGGGATAACCGGCTTCATTCTCGCTCACCAGCGCTTCTACCTGCCCGCCTGGGTGCCTGTGCTCGGCACCAACTTCTTCGAGCTGAAGGGCGAGTTCAGCACGGCGCAGTCGGTCACCCCCGGCCAGGGGCAGACCGTCGACATCGCGGGCGTGCCGGTGGGAGAGATCAAGCGCGTGGACCTGAAGCAGGGCCGCGCGGTCGTCACGATGCAGATCAAGCACAAGTACTCGAAGCTGATCAAGCAGGACGCCACCATGCTCCTGCGCCCCAAGACGGGCCTCAAGGACATGATCGTCGAGCTCGACCCGGGCACGCCCAGCGCGCCGAGGGTCAAGGACGGATTCACGGTCCCCGTCTCGAACACCCGCCCGGACGTCAACCTCGACGAGATCCTCTCGAGCCTCGACCGCGACACGCGCGACTACCTGCGGCTGCTCGTGGCCGGCGCCGGCGAGGGGGTCAAGAACAACGGCCCCAATCTCGCGGCGACCCTGAAGCGGTTTGCGCCGCTGAACCGGGACGTCGCCAAGCTCACCAGCGAGCTCGGCAAGCGCCGAAAGAACCTCGCGCGCGTGATCCACAACCTGCAGCTCCTGGTGACGGAGATCGGCGGGAAGGACAAGCAGCTCGCCGAGCTCGTCGTTTCCCAGAACGCGGTGTTCCAGGCGTTCGCCAACCAGGACCGCAACCTGCGCCGGACGCTCCAGCTCCTCCCGGGTGCGCTCGACACCACGAATCGGGCGCTGCAGACATCGGACCGCCTTTCGCAGAAGCTCGGGCCGACACTACGCGCGCTGCGTCCGGGAGCCGCCGCGCTCGGGCCGAGCCAGGTCGCGACGCAAGACTTCGCCAGGGCAACCACGCCGATCATCAAGAACCAGCTGCGGCCGTTCACCCGCCAGGCCAGGCCGACCGTCGACGCGCTGCGACCGGCGCTTCGCGACCTCGCCAAGATCACGCCCGAGCTCGCGACGAGCTTCGGCGTCCTCAACAAGTTCTTCAACGCGCTCGCGTACAACCCGTCCGGCGTCGCCGAGGGCTATCTCTTCTATGCGCTGTGGCTGAACCACATCGGCGCCTCCGTCTACTCCACGCAGGACGCCCACGGGCCGATCCGCCGCGGCATCATCCTGACGGACTGCGTGGCGGCGGGAGCGCTCGAGAACGTCGCGAAGATCGACGCGCAGCTGGGCACCCTGATCGCGCTCACCAACTTCCCGAGCAGCGCGGAGATCTGCGGCAAGTGATGGAGGTGACCGGCGAGATGCTTGACTCCATGACCACGCACACGCGGATGACGCGCCATATCTTCGCTGGATCTGCGTCCTCGGGCTCGCCCATGCAACCAGCATGGGCTTCACCCTGCGTCCTTGCCCATCTCGATCTGCCACGCCCCCGCGCGCACGCGGCCATGGAGGCAAGCATCTAATGCAGAAACAGGCACCGACAGTCGGCCGGCTCATGGTGATGGCCGTGTTCACGCTGTCGTGCTTCGGACTGTTGCTCTTCCTGTGGTCCGCGTTCGGTGGCCCGATTCCCCTGAAGCCGCACGGCTATCGATTCCACGCCGAGTTTGCCGAGGCCACGCAGCTTGCCCAGGAGGCGGACGTGCGGATCTCCGGCGTGAACGTCGGCAGGGTCAAGAAGGTCGACCTCGGCGACGGCCGCACGGACGCGACCCTCGAGCTCGCCGACAAGTACGCGCCGATACCGGAGGACAGCCGCGCGATCCTCCGCCAGAAGACGCTGCTCGGAGAGACCTACGTGGAGCTCACGCCGGGCACCAGGGGCGCGCCGAAGATCCCGGAGGGTGGTCGCCTGGCGACCACTCGGGTCGCCCCCACGGTCGAGCTGGACGAGATCTTCCGCGCGTTCGACAAGAAGACGCGCGAGAGCTTCCAGGTCTGGCAGCAGGACCTCGGTGCGGGCATCGAGGGGCACGGTGAGGACTTCTCGGACGCGCTCGGCAGCCTCACGCCTTTTGCCGAGAACTCCACCGCGGTGCTGAAGATCCTGAACTCGCAGGAGCGGGCGACCCGGGAGGTGATCAAGAACACCGGCGAGGTGTTCGACGCGCTGACCGAACGCGATGGGCAGCTCGCGGACTGGATCGCGAACTCCAACACGCTGCTGTCCACGACGGCAAAGCGCGACGATCGGATTCGTGGCCTCTTCCGCGCGTTCCCGTCGTTCATCGACAACTCGTCCTCCGCGCTGAGGGCGCTCGAAGGTTATGCGGAGAACACGAGACCGCTCTTGAAGCGGATCCAGCCGGTCGCGACGCAACTGAGCCGCCTGCTCGTGAACATGAAGGGTGTCTCGACCGACTTCGACCAGTTCTTCATCGGGCAGGGACAGCTCCAGAAGGCCTCGATCCGCGGGCTTCCGGCGTCCTCGCGATTCCTCGACGACACTCGCAACCTGCTCGTTCAGCTCGACCCGTTCCTGCGCAACTTCAACCCATTCCTCCGGTACCTGGGCCTTTACAAGCGCGAGATCGCAGCACTGTTCGCCAACGACACGGCCACGCTTCAGGCGACCGACCAGATCGGCGAGAACCGCGTTCACTACCTGCGCCTGACCAGCCCGGTGAACCCGGAGTCGCTCGCGGTCTATCAGCGGCGGCTCGGCTCAAGCCGGCGCAACCCCTACCTCGCACCGGGCGCCTACGACAAGCTCAAGACCGGGCTCGAAGACTTCAACACGAACCTCTGCGGGTCGGGCGGATTCCCCACGCTTGCGCCCGCCGGCCCGAACTTCTCGGAGGAGCTGCGGAACGGCGTCCTCGCGTACTTCCTGAACCGCGGGGTGACGACCGCGCCCGGGTGCAGCCAGCAGGCGCCTACAACGTTCGGCGGGGAGACCACGCAGTACCCGCACGTGCGGCCCGACCCGAAGCCGACTCCATAGTCAACCCGCCGTGGCGGGTGTGAGACCCCAGGCTTTGCCGCGGGACGGTTGATAGATTCGAACCCCTGGAAGGCGCACGGCGCGCGGCCAGGCGATCCCTGAACGAGAGACGGAGGAACGATCACATGCCCACCAAGGTCGGCATCAACGGCTTCGGCCGCATCGGCCGAAACCTCTTCCGAGCGGCCTTCGAGCGCCAGATCGAGGTCGACTTCGTCGCCGTAAACGACATCACCGACGCGCGGACGCTCGCCCACCTGCTCAAGTACGACTCCACGCTCGGTCCTTTCCCGGGGGCGATCGAGGCCGGGGACGACTTCATCGTCATCGATGGCAAGCACATCAAGGTGCTGGCCGAGCGCGACCCCGCGAAGCTTCCCTGGAGCGATCTGGACGTGCGCGTGGTGGTCGAGTCGACGGGTCTCTTCACCGACCGGGACGGCGCCTCCAAGCATCTCGAGGCGGGCGCGGAAAAAGTTGTCATCTCTGCGCCGGCCAAGGACCCGGACGCGACAGTCGTGCTGGGCGTCAACTTCGACGAGGCCTACGACCCCGGGGCGCATCGGATCATCTCGAACGCGTCCTGCACGACCAACTGCCTCGCGCCGGTCGCCAAGATCCTGAACGACGAGATCGGCATCGTGCACGGCCTCATGACGACGATCCACGCCTACACCGCCGATCAGCGCCTTCAGGACATGCCGCACAACGACCTCCGGCGGGCGCGCGCGGCGGCAATCAACCTGATTCCGACCTCTACCGGGGCGGCCAAGGCGATCGGGCTCGTGGTGCCGGAGATCGACGGCAAGCTGAATGGGATCGCGGTGCGTGCGCCGGTCCCGACCGGGTCGGTCGTCGACCTCACCTGCGAGGTTTCCCGTGAGACGAGCGTGGAGGAGATCAACGGGCTGTTCCAGCGCGAGTGCGACCGCGGCAGGTACGAGGGGATCATCAGCTACACGGACGACCCGATCGTGTCCACCGACATCAACAAGTCGCCCTACTCGGCTGTGTTCGACTCGCAGCTGACGATGGTCACCGACGGGACGATCGTGAAGCTGATCGCCTGGTACGACAACGAGTGGGGCTATTCGTGCCGGCTCGGGGAGCTCGTCGCGAAGGTCTCGGTGCCGCAGCCCGCGATCGCCTGATCCCGCGGCGGTTTGCGCTTTCCCAAGAAGACCGTCGCCGACGTCGAGGCCGGCGGAAAACGTGTGCTCGTGCGCGTCGACTTCAACGTTCCGCTCGAGGGCGAGGGTGAGAGGCGCGTGGCCGACGACACCAGAATCGTGGCCGCGCTTCCGACCCTCGAATACCTGCGGGACCGGAACGCAGGTCTGGTGCTCGTGTCGCATCTCGGGCGCCCGAAGGGACATGACCCCGCGTGGTCGATGGCGCCCGTCGCGAGACGGCTGGGAGAGATCACCGGCTGGGACGTGCGGCAGGCGCCTGCAGTCGTCGGCCCGGTCGTCGAAGAGCTCGCCGATGAACTCGAGCCCGCCGGGGTGCTGGTGCTGGAGAACAGCCGCTTCGAGCCGGGCGAGACGAGGAACGATCCGGAGCTGGCGGCGGCGCTCGCGCGGCTTGCGGAGGTCTACGTGAACGACGCCTTCGGGGCCGCGCATCGCGCACATGCGAGCACCGTCGGAGTTGCGCGGCTGCTCCCCGCGGTCGCCGGGTTCCTGCTCGAGCGAGAGGTGACGGTGTTGACCGCCTTGACGACCGAGACCGCGCGTCCCTTCGTGGTGGTGCTCGGAGGCGCCAAGGTCAGCGACAAGCTCGGCGTGATCGAGCGCTTCCTCGAGATCGCGGACTCGATCATGATCGGGGGCGCGATGTGCTTCAGCTTCTTCCGGGCGCAGGGTCACCAGACCGGCGACTCGCTGGTCGAGCAGGAGGGCGTCGAGCTGGCGCACAGGGTGCTCGAGCTGGCCAAGGGCTCGAGTTGCCGCCTGGAGCTTCCCGAGGACCTCGTCGCCGCCGATCGCTTCGATGCCGACGCCGAGCATCAGGTGATCGACGGCGTCGACGTGCCCGACGGCTGGATGGGGCTCGACGTCGGCCCGCGCACGGCGGAACGGTATGCGGCCGAGATCCGGCCGGCCGCGACCGTCTTCTGGAACGGGCCGATGGGTGCCTTCGAGCTCGAGCCCTTTGCCGCGGCCACGCGCCGGGTGGCCTCCGCCCTTGCCGAGTGCGAGGGGACGACGGTGGTCGGCGGCGGGGACTCCGCGGCCGCGATCGCGCGCTTCGGGCTCGCCGGCGCGGTCACGCACGTGTCGACCGGAGGCGGCGCTGCGCTCGACCTGCTCGAGGGGAAGCCATTGCCGGGAGTGGAGGTCCTGGATGACCGCTGAAAGGCGCCCGCTTGTCGCGGCGAATTGGAAGATGAACAAGACGAATGCGGAGGCGGCGGCCTTTCTGGACGCGTTCCTGCCGGATGCCGGTGGGCGGCCCGACGTCGAGGTCGTGATCTGCGCCGCCTACACGGCGTTGAGGACGGTGGCCGAGCGCACCGCGGGCGGGCCCGTGATCGTCGCCGCGCAGAACATGCACGAGCAGGCCGCGGGCGCATTCACCGGCGAGGTGTCCGCGCCGATGCTCCGGGAGCTAGGGGTGGGTGGCGTGGTGCTAGGGCACTCGGAGCGGCGCCAGCTCTTCTGCGAGACGGACGCCGCACTCCAGCAGAAGGTCCCAGCCGCGCTCGCCGCCGGCCTGCTGCCGATTCTCTGTGTTGGCGAGACCGAGCAGGAACGCGAGGCCGGAGAGATGGAGCGCAAGCTCCGCCATCAGGTTCAGGCCGATCTCGCCGAGGTGCCGGACGAGCGCCTCGCCGGGGTAGTGATCGCGTATGAGCCGATCTGGGCGATCGGGACGGGGAACACGGCCACGCCGGATCAGGCCCAGGAGGCGATCGCTTTCGTGCGGGCGCTCATCGGAGACCGCTCCGCCGAGGCGGCCGCCAGGATCCGCGTGCTCTACGGCGGCAGCGTCAGCGCGAAGAACGGCGAGGAGCTGCTCAGCCGACCGGACATCGACGGCGCGCTCGTGGGCGGCGCGAGCCTCGACCCGGCGGAATTCGCTGCAATCGTCGCCACCGCGCCGCGATGAGCACCCAACCGACCGCCGCCGACCTCCCGCTGCCCTCGGTGGCGCTTGTCGTGCTGGACGGCTGGGGACTCGCGCCCCCCGGGCCGGGCAACGCGGTCTCGCTTGCGTCGACCCCGGTCTTCGACTCGCTCTGGGACACGTATCCGCACACACAGCTCGAAGCGAGCGGTGAGGCGGTCGGGCTTCCCGCAGGGCAGATGGGCAACTCCGAGGTCGGGCATCTCAACCTCGGCGCGGGCACGGTCGTGAAGCAGGACCTCGTGCGCATCGACGAGGCGATCGAGGACGGGAGCTTCTTCCAGGACGACGCGTTGCGGCGTGCCTGCGCCGCCGCCCGTGAGGGCGCGGGGCGCCTTCACCTGATCGGCCTCGTGTCCGCAGGTGGGGTGCACTCGAGCCTCGAGCACCTGCACGCATGCATCGAGCTCGCCACACGCGAGCGCGTGCCAGAGCTCCTGCTCCACGCGTTCACGGACGGGCGAGATACGCCCCCGACCTCGGCCCCCGGGTATCTGGCACAGGCCGAGGGCTGGCTCGAAGGCGCCGGGGAGGCCGGGGTCGACGCCCGGGTGGCCACGGTGATGGGCCGGTACCGGGGCATGGACCGCGACCGGCGGTGGGACCGCACGAAGCGCGCCTACGACGCGATCGTCCACGGCCAGGGGCTTCACGCGGCAAGCGCTCAGAACGCCGTGCGGCACGCATACGGCCGGGACGAGACGGATGAGTTCATCCAGCCCACGGTGATCGGCGAGCCGGCGCGCCTCCGGACCGGCGACAGCGTGCTCATGTTCAACTTCAGGCCGGACCGCATGCGCCAGATCGTGGCAGCGCTGGGCGAGCCCGATTTCCACGAGTTCGACCGTGGCGAGGCGCCCCGCGTGACGCTCACGACGATGACGGTCTACCAGGAGCATTGGAGCTACCCCGTCGCCTTTCCGCCCGCGCGCCCGGAGACGACGATCGCGGAAGTGCTGGCAAATCGCGGGGACCGCCAGCTCCACGTCGCCGAGACCGAGAAGTATGCGCACGTCACGTACTTCTTCAACGGTGGGGAGGAGGACCCCTACGAGGGAGAGGAGCGTTGCCTCGTGCCGTCACCGCGTGAGGTCCCCACTTACGACCTCAAACCCGAGATGAGTGCTGCCGAGGCCGCCGGCGCGTTCGTCTCCCGCTGGCGTGAGGCGGCCGCCGGGGGGCGGCCCTTTCGCTTCGGGATCATCAATTTCGCGAACCCGGACATGGTCGGCCACACCGGCGACATCCCGGCCGCCACCCGCGCGGTCGAGACGGTCGACACCTGCCTGGGCGAGGTCGTCGAAGCGGTCACCGCCACCGGCGGCGGCTTGATCGTGACCGCCGACCACGGCAACGCCGACGACATGCTGGAGCCGGACGGAAGCCCGGATACGGCGCACTCCACCAACCCCGTGCCGCTCGTGGTGACCGTGCAGGGCTTGCGCGCGCGGCCGGGAGGCATTCTGGCCGACGTCGCGCCGACCGCCCTCGACCTGCTCGGGATCGATCGTCCCCCACCGATGGGAGGGCGTTCGCTGGTTGATAGCGCTAAGTAAATCTGCTACGGTACCGCTTAGATTTAATCTGCCCCTAAAGGGCAGAAGCAGCAAAAACCGCAGCACAGGAGGTAATCGCGATGGCACTTGTACGTTGGGAGCCGATGCGCGAGCTGAACACCCTGCAGACCGAGATGAACCGGCTGTTCAACACGTTCTTCGACGAGGGTGGAAACGGCCAGGGTCGCGGGCAAGCCGGCAGGCGCTGGGCGCCGGCCGTCGATCTCTTCGAGCGGGAGGACAGCCTCGTGCTGAAGGCGGACCTGCCCGGGCTCGACGAGGACGACGTCCAGATCGAGGTACGTGACAACGTGCTCACGATCTCGGGCGAGCGACGCGCCGACTTCGAGGGCACCGACAACGGTTACTACCGCGTCGAGCGCGCATTCGGCACTTTCTCACGGTCGCTGACCCTGCCGGAGGGGGTCGACGCCGACAAGATCCAGGCGTCGTTCGACACCGGCGTGCTCGAGATCACGATCCCGAAGCCGGAGCAGCGCAAGCCCCGCCGCATCGAGATCGGAACGAGCGCGGGCAAGACGATCGAGGGCTAGCGGAACCCGGTCTCAGCCCGTACGGCATTGGGCCTGTATATCGGGCCCAATGTCGTATTGATCGGATTACTTGGTGGCCTGGTCGATCAGGTCGCGGATGCCGTTGACCTGATCCTGAACGCGGTCGTGGACCACCTGTTCGAAGTGGCGGCCCCCCGACGTGTCCAGGTTGAGCGCGACGATGGTCGCGACGACGGTGACGATCAAGAGGAACAGGAACATCAGCGCCATGAACCTGGTGAAGCGGCCGCGCCTGCGGCGCGGCTTGATCGGTCGGGCACGACGCTCGGCGCGCACGGCTCGCCGCGGTCGCGGCGCAGGCGCGGACACCGGCGTGCGGCGGGGCATCACGCGCGTGTGCGCGGTCTCCTCCGCACGTGCGAGCTCCGTCGCTGCGGTCGGGTCGCGCCGCTCGGTCGCGGCGGCCTCGAGCGCCACGGTCGCCGCGGAGTCGCGGCCTCGCAGCGCCTCCTGGATCGCGACCCGCATATCGCTCGCGGTGGCGTAGCGCTCGGCCGGGTCGGCGGCAAGGCTCCGCGACACCGCGCGGCTGAGCTCCGGCCTCACCTCCGGGTTGACGAGCTCGAGCGGCTCGGGTTCCCCTTCCTGCTGCCTGAGTGCGAGCTCCGTCAGAGACCCGGTCTCGTACGGGACGCGGCCGGCGAGCGTCTGGTACAGCACCACGCCGACCGAGTAGACATCCGAGGCGACGGTCGCCTCCTGTCCCTTGGCTCGCTCGGGTGACAGGTAGGCCGCCGTTCCCAACACGGAGCCGATCTGCGTTATCTGCGAGTCCTCGGCTGCCTTCGCGATGCCGAAGTCGGCGAGCTTGACGACGCCGTCTGGGTTGATGAGCAGGTTGCCCGGCTTGACGTCGCGGTGGATCACGGAGTGCCGGTGGGCATACGCGAGGCCCTCGCAGGCCTGGGAGACGATCTCGACCGCCTCGGCCACCGGAAGGCGGCCCCGCTCGCGCAGCGCCTGAGCCAGAGTCTGGCCCTCGACGTACTCCATCACTATGTAGTGGCGGTTCGCCTCGGGGTCGTACCCGGAGTCGTAGACCTGCACGACGTTCGGGTGCACGAGCTTTGCGGCCGCGAGCGCCTCGCGCCGGAAGCGCGCGACGAAGCCGTCGTCCTCGGCAAGGTGCTCGGCGAGCAACTTGAGCGCCACCGGCCGCTCGAGGACGCGGTCGAGACCCTGGTAGACCGTCGACATGCCGCCCGCGCCGAGCCTTCGCTCGAGCCGGTAGCGGCCCGCGATTTCCACCCCGAGTACCGCCATCAGGGTTGGTCCCTCCCCCCGGGCACGGTCATCGTCAGCCGCCACCGCCATTGGGGTTTGATTCGCCGGGGACGCCCGCGCCGCCTCCTTGACCAGACTCGCCGGGGGGAATCTGTTCGTCCTTCCCCGGGGGCGTGGATTCGTCCTTCTTCTCCTTCTTGGGCTTCTTCTGCTTTTCCGCAGGGCCGGTGGTGCCTGTCGTACCCTCGTCCGGCGTCGGTGCCGGTGTCTCGACTTCGGGCGCGGGAGTGGTCTGGCAGTCCTGGCTCACGAGCGTCTCGAGCCGCCGGGTGCTGGCCCGGAGCGCGCGGCGGAGATCGGGGTCGAGTTGCCGGATCGAGTCGATCTGGTCCCTCAGGCCAGCAACCTGCTGCTCTGCCCCGGTGCAGTTCTTGGCGTCCACGTCCTGCTCCACCTGGGTCAGCGTTCCGCGAAGCTCGCTCGCCTGCCGCTGCGAGAGCAGCTTGCCGTCGCCGGAGTCGCTGCCGCAACCGGCAGCGAGCACGGCAAACGCTGCGAGCGCGAGCAGCGGCGCCCGCTGCAGCCGCAATGCACGCACGTGAAGCATCGGACGTGCCAGTCTAGATCAGCCATCCCGGCTTGCGGGGTCATTGCCCGGAGTACAGGCGGTCCGCGAGCGGGCGCGGAAGGCCGGCGTCGATGATTGCTCTGGCGGCGGTTTCGACCGGATATTCGACCCGGTGAAAGGTTGCCGTCCACGTCTCCGTGTCCAGCAGCAGCCAGGCAGCGCGCGGGTCACCGTCGCGGGGCTGGCCAACGCTGCCAGGGTTGACGAGCCATCGGCCGTTCGACATCTCGAGGACCGTGCCGTCGGTTGCGACCTCGCCGATCGTTTCCTCGACGTTCGAGTCGCCGTTGGGGCGATTGAAGTAGCACGCCACGTGCGAATGGCCAATCAAGGCAACACGCTGGCGCTGTGCCTGAAGGCAGTCGGCGGCCTGGCGCACCGAGAGCACGTATTCCCACACGGGGTCGCGCGGGCTGGCGTGGTAGAGGCCGACCCCGGCCTGTTCGCCAAGCGGCGCCAGTGGGCGCAAGAACTCGCGCGTCTCTTCGTTGATCACCTTGACCGTCCAGCGTGCGGCCGCGCCCGCGCTCATCGCGAAGTAGCCGATGTCGATGTCGCCGCGGACGACCAGATCGTGGTTGCCGGCGAGGCACCGATCGACGACCTCTGCCACGAGCGCCGTGCATGCGTCAGGGTCGGCGCCATAGCCGACGATGTCTCCCAGGCACCAAAGCTCGTCCGGATCCTGCTTGCCGAGGTCGGCAAGCACCGCTTCGAGCGCCTGAAGGTTGCTGTGGATGTCGGATATGACTGCTACGCGCACGCTTCAGATACTTACCTACCGGTCGGCGGCCCAAAGCCGCCGCTGGTGCCCTCTAGGGGCAGCGAGGGCCGCCGTTGAGCGTGAACCTCTCGAGCACGGGGTTCGTGATACCGCCTCTATAGGTGAAGGCGCCGTCGAGGAGGAAGTATGTCCCGTTGCAGAGGACAGGGCTGTCGATGTAGTTGATCCTGCGCCGTCCGCGCCTGACGCTCAGGTTGTTCACGGTCGTGTCGAAGAAGGTGACCGAGGCATCGGGCGCACTCGGCAGCGTCTTGATCGGCGGGATGTCGACGCTCAGGACATACCCGTAGCGGCTCGACCGGCTGCTCTTCAGAACTCCGTACGAGGTAATGACCGGGCCGAGGTCGGGCAGCGAGTAGATGATCACCGTCGGGTCATTGCCGACGGGTACGCCGTTGAACAGCGTGACTTTCGCGTCCACGCTCGAGACGATCGGCGGCGCCGCGCCGCGTGCCTTCCCGCCACCGAGCCTCGATCCCTTGGGGCAGGCGCGCGGGCCGCGGGCCTGGATCGCGGTCAGCTTGCATTTCGGGAAGTAGCGGCCGTTCACGACCGAGCCCTTCGGGAATCGCAGCGTCGTGCGGTCGAGCTGCAGGGGCGCCGGGGCGGAGGGATCGGTGATGTTGAACACCGTCCGCAGCGAGAGGCCGCCGCGCACCTTGTGACGGTCACGCTTGGCGTATTTACCGCGGAACGACACGTCCTGGGTGGTCACGGCTTCGGCGGCCGTGACGAGCATTCCCGCGATGAGCAATGCGCACGCACAGGTGAGGGCCCGCCTATGCATCGGCTCAGCGTAGCCGTTTGCGCAGGACCGGAGGACCGGCGCGGCTCAGCGCGGAGGGAAGCGCTGACGCCGGCGGCGCCGCGCCTCGCTCAGGCTCGATGCCATGCGAGGCTCGGGCTCTGGCTCTGCCTGCTGCGGTCGCCCGTTGCCACCGGGCTCGACCGGCTCCTCCGCTGCGGCCTCGGGAGCGGGCTCCTCGTCGATCTTCGGTGGCGGCGGCACGATCGGCTCGCGGCGGATCTCGATCTCAACGGCCCTGTCGAGTTCCTGTTCCGGCTCGACGGGCGGCTCGCGAGCCGGAAGCTCTTCCGAAACGGGCCCCTCGGATAGCGACTCCTCGGCGCGCGGCTCGACGGTCTCGGACGGCTCGATCGGCTCGAGCGACTCGGCGTGCTCGACCGCCTTGGCGGGGTCGTCTGCCTGCGGCTCGGCGGGCGCGCCGTTCGCCGACAGTCCCTCATGGAAGACGACGAAGCGGGCCTTGCCGTTGCGCTTCGCCTCGTACATCGCGCGGTCTGAGTTGCGCACGAGGTCGTCCGGGGTCGACTCGCGCCCGTTGCCGACGGCGATCCCGATGCTCGCCGTCACCGACGCATCCTGCCCGTCGATCTGGAACGGCTCCTTCAACGCCTCTGCGATCCGCTCGGCCACGCGGATCGCGTAACGCACGTCGGTGATGTCCTCGAGCAGCACGGTGAACTCATCCCCGCCCAGCCGCGCGACGGTGTCCTCGGGGCGGAGGCAGCTCTGGAGCCTCCGGCCCACCGCGACCAGGAGCCGGTCGCCCGCGTCGTGGCCGAAGCTGTCGTTGATCGGCTTGAACTCGTCGAGGTCCAGGAACAGCACCGCGATCGACTCCTGGCGCCGGGTCATTCGGTCGAGAGCGTGCTGGAGGCGGTCGGAGAAGAGCGCGCGGTTCGGCAGCTTCGTGAGGGAGTCGTGGAACGCCTGGTGCGTCAGGCGGTCGAGCCATTCATGCTCGACGGCGCGCAGCACAGCGTTCTCCACGACCAGCGAACCCTCCAGCGCGATCTGCACGACGAGCTGGCGTTCCTCGGCGCTCCAGCTGCGCGGAGCGTTCGTGTGGCTGCAGAGAACGAGTCCCAGCGGCCGGCTCGCGGACAGCAGCGGCACCGCGACGTAGCTCTGGATGCCGAGTTCCTCGACCAGCTCCGGTGGTATCAGCCGGCTTGCCCGGGCGTTCTCGACGAAGATCGGCTTCGGCTGCTGCGTGGTGAGCCTCCAGATCCTGAAATCGCGCGCGGGCGTGCGGCCGATGCGCTCCCGGAGGATTCGCTCGAAATCACCGTCCGCGCCAACCGAGACGACGTACTCGATCTCCTCGTTCTCGTCCTGGAGGAGCAGGGTGGCCCGCTCGGCGCCGAGGGCGTCGCGCGTGACGCGCGCCAGGACCTCGCCGGCCTCGCGCACCGACACCACACCCGAGCCCTCCTCGAGCAGCCGCCTGATCGCCGTCGCCGCGCGGAGATGCGACGTGCGCTCGTCGCTCACGAGCGCCCGCTCGATCGCGCCGGCGACATGACGGGCGGCGGTCTCGGCCAGACGTATCTCCTCGGGAGAGAAGGCCTCCGGAGCGGCGTCGTCGAGCACGAGTGCGCCGATCGCGCGCTCGCCCGAGACGAGAGGAACGGCTACCGCCGATCCCACGTCGAGCGACCGCGTCCAGTTATCGGATAGGAGGGGGGAGCCCGGATCACGTGCGACGGTGGCCTTGCCGGACTGAAGGGCGGCCTCGACGAGCGGCGGGGGCGGCTCCGCGCGGAGACGAGTCCAGGTCACGCTGTCGTAGGACCCGTCGCGCTCGCGGGATGCGCGAGGGACGAGCCGGCTGCCCTCGAGCAGGAACGCGGTCGCCCGGCGGGCGCCGGTCTCGGCGGCGAGCCGCTCGCAGATCTCGGCAAGAATCTCGTCGATGTCGCGTGCGCCGTTGGCCGCCTGCGTCAGCTCGAGCAGGAACTCGGCCTCGCGACGCCCGCGCTCCGACTCGTGACGGCTCGCGATTCGCCCGACGCCCGCTGCCAGCAACGGCAGCAGCGAATGAAGCTCGGGCCGGCTGGCCGCGGAGGCCGGTTCGATCGAAACCATGCCGACGGGCCGCCCCGCGAGCAGCGGCTCGAACCGGACCGAACCGATGCCGAGCTCAGCCGCGAGCTCGGCCGGGACGCGCTCGTCGTCCTGGGCGTCCTCGATTTCGACTGGGCGCGACTCCAGCAGCACGGTGCAGGCGAAGGGCAACGTTTCGATCGGGGTGTCGGCCCAGGCCTCGAGCAGGCTTGGCTCTCCGGGGGCGTCGGTGGCGTACGGCGTCACGGCCTGTGCGGGAGCGTCGTAGACCCACGCGATCACCCGTTCCGCGTCCAGCGTTTCGCGCACGGCACGGCAAAGCCGCACGACCCACTCCCCGGCCTCGTGCTCGTGCGAAGCCGCTGAATTTTCCCGAGGTAGCTGCAAACCCGTGGCCTCCCGCCGTTATTTCGATCTTAACGGCCGGGACGGGCCGAGCGCGCCTCAAGTAGTGGAGCTGCGGCTCTGTTCTTCCCCGCCCTCGGGCTTCCCACGGTATTCGGGAAGGTTCTTGATGCCCTCGCGGGTCGACCACTTGGAGTAGTTGTCCTCGAGCGCGTCGATCAGCTCGCGCACGAACTTCGCGGAGGCGCTCACGCGGGACACGACGACGCCGGGGATCTCGTCGTCGTCGACCTCGTGGTCGAGCCGCGCGAACGTGATCGTGAACTCGTAGTCGGAGTGGCTGATGTTCGCGAAGTTGGCGTATGCGCCCGCCATCGTCTCGGGCGACATGTGCATGTTTATGTGCCGCTCGCGCTCGCTGTCGTCGCTCACCTGCCTAGTATCGCACCCGCCGTGCGCCTCGTCGTCCTATGCGTGGGAAAGATTCGTCAGCCGTTCGAGGACGATGTCGCTCACTACGAGCGGCTGCTGGGGCGGCACGCCCGGCTCGAGACGATCGAGCTCCCCGAGACCGATCCGGAGCGGGAGGGAGGGGCGATTCTGAAGCGGATTCCGGCGGATGCCCACGTGTGCGTGCTCGATCGCGAGGGGCGGTCGATCTCGAGCGAGGAGCTCGCCGGCTTCCTCGAAGAACGCCGCGCCGGCCGCAGGGACGTCTATTTCGTCATCGGAGGGCCGTTCGGGCTCTCGCCCGCGGTGCTCGAGCGCGCCGCGGAGCGGATCTCGCTGGGGGGGATTACGCTGCCTCACCAGCTCGCCCGCGTGGTCCTCCTGGAACAGCTGTTTCGCGCTCATAAGATTGTCCTCGGCCAGCAATACCACTACTGATACGAAGAACGAGCGGTCGCCGTAGGCGGACGCTCTGACATGCGAGCGGCGAAGCCGCTTAGTTAGATACGAAGAACGAGCGGTCGCCGTAGGCGGACGCTCTGACATGCGAGCGGCGAAGCCGCTTAATTATTCACAAGACAATGCTCGAAAGCGACACAAACGGGGCCGGCGGCCCGGTTCAGCACCTGCGCGACGTGGTCGCGCAGGCGGCGGCGTCCGTTCGGGGCGGTGGAGGCGAGCCTCCGGCCGCGTCGCTGGAGCGGCCGCCGCGGACGGAGTTCGGGGACTACTCGACCAACGTCGCCCTGCTGCTGGCGCCCGCGCTGAAGGCGCCGCCGCGGGAGATCGCGGAGGCCGTGGGCGAGTCGCTCACCGCGGGCCTTGGCGACGTGCTGGAGCGCGTGGAGGTGGCCGGGCCCGGGTTCCTGAATGTGTTCCTGGCGGACTCCTGGTTTCGCCACGCGCTGGCGCAGGTCCGGGAGAAGGGCGAGCGGTTCGGAGCCGGGGTCGTTCCGGAGGAGGATCGGCAGCGGATCCTCGTGGAGTTCGTGAGCGCCAACCCGACCGGTCCGGTGACAGTCGCGAGCGGGCGCCATGCGGCCTACGGCGACTCGCTCTGCCGCGTGCTCGAGCTCGGCGGCCACGCGGTGGAGCGGGAGTTCTACGTGAACGACTATGGCACGCAGGTCGAGCTCTTCGGCCAGTCGATCGCAGCGCGCATGCGCGGCGAGGAGCCGCCCGAGGGCGGTTACCAGGGGGAGTACGTGGCGGAGCTTGCGCGCCGTCTGGCGGACGAAGGCCTCGATCCTTCGGACGAAGCGACCGTGACGCGCCGTGGGATCGAGCTCATGCTCGAACACGTGCGCGCGACGCTGGAGCGGTTCCGTGTGCGCTTCGATCGCTTCTTCTCCGAGCGCCAGGTCCATGACGAGAACACGCTGCAGGCTGCGCTCGAGAGGCTCGGCAGCGAGCACGTGTACGAGTCCGAAGGCGCGACCTGGCTGCGAACCACCACGTTCGGCGACGACAAGGACCGCGTGCTTCGTCGCTCGTCCGGCGAGCCCACGTACTTCGCGGCAGACATCGCCTACCACGACGACAAGCGCCGACGGGGCTACGACCGCATGATCAACGTGCTGGGCGCGGACCACCACGGCTATGTCGCACGAATGAAGGCGGCGTTCGCGGCGGTCGGGGAGCCCGATCGAATCGAGCTCGTGATCATGCAGCTGGTCAACATCGTCGAACGCGGCGAGCGTGCGCAGATGTCCAAGCGCAAGGGGGAGTTCGTCTCGCTCGACGAGCTGATCGACGACATCGGCGTCGACGCGGCGCGCTTCTTCCTGCTCCAGCGGTCTCACGACACGGCGCTCGACCTGGACCTGGACCTCGCGCGCGAGCGGAGTCAGGAGAACCCGGTCTACTACGTGCAGTACGCGCATGCTCGCATCGCGAGCATCCTCCGCAACGCGGGGGAAGATCGGCTGCAGAAAGCCGAACGAGCCGATCTCGTGGCGGGCTCGACGCCGCTCGAGCCGGCCGAGCGGGCGCTCGTCAAGCGGCTGCTCGAACTACCTGAGGAGGTATTCGTGACCGGCGAGCGCCGCGCGCCCCACCGCCTCACCGCCTACGCTCACGACCTCGCCGCCGACTTCCACGCCTTCTACCGTGACTGCCGCGTCGTCGGCGCCGAGCCCGCAGAGCTCGAGGACTTCAGGCTCTGCCTGTGCGCGGCGACCAGGTCGGTGATCGAGCGCGTGCTGTGCCTGCTGGGCGTCGAGGCCCCGGAGCAGATGTAGCAGGCGCCCGGCAGGCGACGATCCTCAGACATTTTGGAAGAAGTTCAAATCCCAGCGGTCGAGCATCTTCTGCGCCTCGATGTTGAGCCGGAACAGCTCACCGGTGAGCACGAGGATGCCGATCGAGATCAGGAGCACGCCGGCGATCCCGTTGATGACCGCGTAATGGCGCTTCACCCACGCGAACGCCGTGGTCGCGCGGTTGAAGGCGATCGCCGTGATCAGGAACGGCACGGCCAGGCCGGCGGAGTAGACCGCCAGCAGACCGCCTCCTTGCGCAACGGTGCCCGAGGTCGCCGCGAGACCGAGAATCGAAGCAAGCGCGGGGCCCACGCAGGGAGTCCAGGCGATCGCGAAGGCGGCGCCGGCCATCACCGGGCCTCCTCGTCCTGCGCGCTGCATGAGCGAGTCGACGTGCCATTCGCGGTTCAGCATCGGCACAAAAAGCGCGATTACGAACAGGACGCCCATCACGATGATCGTGATGCCGGCGATCTTCTCGAGCGTCGGCCGGTTGTCGGAGAGCGAGCGGCCGAGGCCCGTCGCGGTCATCCCGAGCGCGACGAAGATCGCGGTAAAGCTGAGGATGAAGAGGCCCGCCCGTACGACGACGGCCCGAAGCTGCGTCCCACTGGTGCTCCGCAGCTCGTCGGGGGTGAGGCCCGAGACCGTCGCGAGGTAGCCGGGCACCAGCGGAAGGACGCAGGGGGACACGAACGAGACCAGCCCGGCGGCGAATGCGAGGAAGATGCTGGGGGCGCTCGGGTCGCTCACACGTCGTAGCGGGAAAGGTCACGCTCGAGACGCGCGGCATCCTCGGGGGCGAGCTCGGAAACGGGCTCGCCGGTCTCCCCGGGAGGCTGCGTGCGCCAGCGGCGAAGCCCGATCACAAGGGCCACGCCGGCCGCCGCGATCGCCGCGATCGGGACGAGGTAGGCGGTCCAGTTGAAGCCGGAGTCGTCGGTCTGGGGCGTCGCGAGCACCCGCGGCCCGAATTCGCTCACGAGCCGCTGCTTGATCTCCTCCTTGCTACGGCCGGCAGCGATCTGCGCGCGGATGAAGTCACGCTCGCGCTCGGCCTGGGGCGAGAACGCCTGGTTCAGCGCCACGCCGCAGGTCGGGCACATCACCTCGTCCTCGATGTCGGGCAGCGATGCCCTGGGCTCCGCCGCCCCTGCGAAGGCCGGCACGGCGAGCAACGCAAAGAGCGCGAGCAGCGCCGCAAGATGCTTCTTCATACGCGCTAAACGGTACCGGCCACGGCCCTGGCAGGCGGCGGCCCGACGCGCAGGCCGTCCATGGCCCGCACGTCAGAAGAGGACAACGCGCTCTTGCCGCCCTCCCACCCAAGGACGCCGGAAGCGGCCGAAACTTGCGCTCCTTTTGGCGATTTCGGCTCTGAGGAACTTCTTACGCCCGCCTAACCGAATTCAAAGGTCCAGCGCGCAGACTGGATTGCAGCGTTCTATTCCCCGAATCCGCACGAGGTGGCCGCATGCTCCGTTCCGCTCTCTCCCACCGCACCTTTGCAACGCTTGCTGCCGCCCTGGCGCTCGGCGCGGGCGGCGGCGGTGCCGCGGCGCTGGCGCTCGACGGCGGCACGAACACCGTCGAGCGCGTCGTCGAGGCGCCGTCGACCCAGCCGGCCGGCGTCCGAAGCGGTACCGCGCTGACCGTCAACGACATCTACCGGCGCGCGAAACTGGGGGTTGTGGACATCGTGGTGACGCAGGGCGCCTCCAAGGCGGAGGGCTCGGGCTTCGTAGTGGACAAGCGCGGCGACATCGTGACCAACGAGCACGTCGTCTCGAGTGGCGGCTCGATCGAGGTCGAGTTCGCGAACGGGCGAAAGGCCGCCGCACGGGTCGTCGGCCAGGACGCCTCGAGCGACATCGCAGTGATCCGCGTCTCCGTTCGGGCCTCTGAGCTGCAGCCGCTGGCGTTCGCCGATTCCTCGAAGGTGCAGGTCGGCGACGGCGTGGTCGCGATCGGAAGCCCGTTCGGCCTTTCCGGCACGGTTACGACCGGCGTCGTCAGCGCGCTCGGCCGGAGTATCACCGCACCGAACCACTTCACGATCACGGGTGCGATCCAGACCGACGCTCCGATCAACCGCGGCAACTCGGGCGGCCCGCTACTCGACACGCAGGGCAACGTGATCGGCGTCAACTCCCAGATCGAGACGAACTCCGGCGACAGCAGCGGCGTCGGCTTCGCGGTCTCGTCGAATACTGCGAACCGCGTCGCCCAGACTCTCGTCTCCGGCAAGAAGGTGGGCCACCCGTACCTGGGCGTCTCGCTGACGGACGCGAACGGCGGGGCCGGGGTGGCGAGCGTGGCGAGCGGCTCCCCGGCCGACCGCGCCGGGCTCCGGCGCGGCGACGTCGTGACAGCGATTGCGGGTAAGCGGGTGACCTCGTCCGAGGACGCTGTCGCGGCCATCGACGCGCACAAGCCCGGCGACAAGCTGGCGGTCACCCTGCGCCGGAACGGACAGGGCCAGGACGTCAGCGTGACGCTTGCCGAGCGACCGTCATGACGATTTAGAATCCCGGTGGCGCGGACGTAGCTCAGTCGGTAGAGCGTCGGCTTCCCAAGCCGAAGGTCGCGGGTTCGAGACCCGTCGTCCGCTCTCAAAAGCGCTTGCTCATGCGGATTTTGGCCGCTGCGGCACGGCGGATGTCAAGCCGAAGGTCGCGTCCTGATTGCTTCTGGCATATGGCTCTCTGAAGCGGTTTCCTTTGGGTTGACGGCGGGCGGGTACCAATCGGGTACCAATCTCTGCGGCAAACGCCGCACCCTTCCGGTCGTACAGCTCGCTTGACCGTGCATCGGGGGGATGTGGCAGACGGCTCTGGTGCTCAGCGAATGCGGTTCGCGGAAACTCCTTG
>JBKOZI010000106.1:0-10382 GCA_046725795.1 Actinomycetota bacterium | reverse complement strand
GGGACCTGGACATGGGTCGAGCAGAACCTCGCCGGCCAGCCATTGGATCCCAACTCCGCGGCGGACAACGTCAGCGCGGGGAGCATGTACCTCGCCCAACTGCTTCGTGACGCCGGCGGTGACGAATCCCTTGCGGTCGCCTCGTACTACCAGGGGCTGGGCTCTGTCCGGTCGATCGGGTTGCTGCCCGAAACCGAGCGCTACGTCGCGAACGTGATGGCGCTGCGATCGCGGTTCGGCGGCTGAGGGAATTGCGCGTTCGCCCGGGCATCGCGCTGGTGCTCATTGCGCTGGCGACGATGCCCGGGACAGCACGCGCGGCCGGCGACGCCGACCTGGCTGCGCTCCAGGTCGCGCTCAACGGGGTTGGGCTCTACAGGGGCACGATCGACGGGGTGCGGGGGCCCGGCACCGTCGCCGCGGTCAGCCGCTTCCAGGCTGCGCACGGACTCGCCGCGGACGGCGTTGCAGGCGCGGCGACGCGGCTGGCGCTGGGGCGCCGCGGCAGCCCCGCGCTCGGCTCGCGCACGATCAGCCGGGGCGCGTCGGGTTGGGATGTCGCGGCACTGCAGTTCCGCCTCGCATGGCGCGGCTTTCCCTCCGGAGCGTTCGACGGCGGGTACGGTGCCCGCACGGCCGCGGCCGTTGGCCGCTTCCAGCTCTGGGCCGGCCTCGGCGCCGACGGCATCGCCGGCCCGTCGACGATCGCTGCGCTGCGACAGCCGATCAGGCGCTCGCCGATCTGGCTCGTCGCGCCCGTGCGTGCGGGAATCGGAGACCGATTTGGCCCGCGCGGGAACAGATTTCATCCAGGCATCGACTACCCCGCGCCGGCGGGCACCGCGGTCCGCGCCGGCGGGCGCGGAAGCGTGACTTTTGCGGGTTGGGACCCGAGTGGGTACGGAAACCTCGTCGTGATCGCACATCCACGCGGGGTCCGCTCGATGTACGCGCACCTCTCGCGGATCGCCGTGAGGCCTGGTCAAAGCGTCATCGCCGGATCGCCCGTCGGCGCAGTCGGCTCGACCGGTCTTTCGACCGGTCCGCATCTCCACTTCGAGCTCAGGCTCGGGACGGCCGCGATCGACCCCCTCAGCGCGCTCCGCTAGCCTTCCGTCCCCGAAAATGAGGTTTTACGAGTACGAGTCGCGCGAGATCGTCAAGCGCGCGGGCATCCCGGTGACGAACTACGGCTTCGCGCGGACGGCCGAGGCGGCGCGCGACATCGCCGAGGAGCTCGGCGGTCCCGTCGTGATCAAGTCGCAGGTCCTGACGGGCGGCCGCATGAAGGCGGGCGGCGTCAAGTTCGCCGACTCTCCGCAGGAGGCAAGCGGCTACGCGGAGGAGATCCTCCAGCTCGAGATCAACGGTCACATGCCGCGCGGCGTGCTCGTCGACCCACGAGCACAGCTCAAGCAGGAGTACTACGCCGGCGTGGTGTGGGACGGGATCCGCAAGAAGCCCGTGATGCTCTTCAGCGACTTGGGCGGAATCGACATCGAGGAAGTTGAGGCGACGCACCCCGAGCACATCGGACGCGGCCATCTCTCCAACCTCCTCGAGGTGCCCGACTTCCGGGCCAAGGAGGTCATCGCCCAGACAGGCGTCACGGGACGGCAGCTCACGCGAATCACTCCGATCCTTTCGAGGCTTGCTCGGCTCTTCGCCGAGTACGACATGACGCTCGCCGAGATCAACCCGCTGGGGGAGCTCGAGGACGGCAGCTTCGTCGCCCTCGACGCGCACATGGAGATGGAGAACGAGGCACGGCCACGCCAGCGGACGCTGCTCAAAGCGCTGGGCGTGGGCGACGAGGAGACCCGCGAAGCCAGGGAGGCAACCGACTTCGAGATCCGCGGCGAGCAGGTGGACGCGATGGATCACCGCGGCGTCGCGGGCAATGTGACCGAGTTCGACGGCAACCTCGGCCTCGTGATCGGGGCCGGAGGCGGCTCGCTGACGCTCTTCGACGCGGTCCGCAAGTACGGCGGCAGGCCGGCCAACTACTGCGAGATCGGCGGCAACCCTTCGGTCGCGAAGGCGGCGGGGCTCGCCAAGCTGGTGCTCAGCAAGCCCGGCGTCGACAAGATCGCGGTGATGATGAGCATCGTGTCGAACACGCGCGTGGACATCGTCGCGCGCGGTGTCGTGAAGGCGTGCCTCGAGCTCGGCTTCGACCCAGCCGAGAAGATCGCGATCTTCCGCATCCCCGGCGCGTGGGAGGACGAGGGCTTCAAGATCCTCGAGAAGTACGGCGTCGAGTACTGCGACCGCTCGGTCTCGATGCACGAGGCGGCGCGCCGTGCCGTGGAGAAGATCCCGGCATGAGCATGACTGTTCGGCTTCGCCGAATACCTGCAGTCTCGAGAGTCGACCTGGCGGTCGCCCCATGAGCATCCTCATCAACGAAGAGACGACCTTCATCGTCCAGGGCATCACGGGGCGCGAGGCCGTCAACCTGACCCGCGAGTGCCTCGACTACGGCAATGGCGCGAAGGTGGTCGGCGGCGTCACGCCGGGGCGCAAGGGGCGCGACGTGCACGGGGTGCCGGTCTTCGACACCGTCGAGCAGGCGGTCGAGCACCACGGAGCGCGGGTCAAGGGATCGGTCGTGACCGTCCCCCCCGCCTTCACCAGGGACGCGGTCTTCGAGGCACTCGAGCACGGAATCGAGCTGATCGTGATCGTCACCGAGCGGATCCCGCGCCGCGACGTGGCCCAAATGGTCGAGCTCGCGAATGAGAAGAAGGCGCGCATCATCGGCCCGAACTGCCTCGGGGTGATCGTGCCCGACGTGATCAAGATGGGCGGCATCGGCGGTCCCGCGAAGGACGCCGCAAAGGCCTACACCCCAGGCCCCGTCGGGGTGATGTCGCGAAGCGGCGGAATGACGACCGAGATCTCGAGCACGCTGACCGCAGCCGGTCTCGGGCAGTCGACCGCCGTCTCGATCGGCGGCGACGCGATCATCGGCTCTACGTACACGGAGCTGATGCCGCTGTTCGAGGCCGACAGCCAGACTCAGGCGATCGTGATCTACACCGAGCCGGGCGGCCGCATGGAGGCGGAGCTCGCGCGCTACGTGACCGAGAACGATTCCCGCCTGCCGATCGTCGCGTTCATGGCGGGCCGCTTCATGGACGAGATGCCGGGCATGAGCTTCGGACACGCCGGGACGATCGTCGAGGGCAAGGCCGACACGGCCGCCGAGAAAATCGCCCGCCTAGAGGAAGCCGGAATCACGGTCGCGGAGGAGATCGCCGAGATCCCGGACCTCGTAAAGGAACGATTGGCGTCGACGGTGGCGTCGTGAGCGCGACCGTCTCGAAAGCGATCTTCATCGACGTCGAGGTCGACGATGAGGTCGCGCGCGACCCGGAGATCGCCCGCGAACTCGCGGAGGTATGCCCCGTGGACATCTTCGCCCAGGCCGAGGATAGGTCGGTGAAGATCGTCGAGGAGAACCTCGACGAGTGCGTGCTCTGCTACCTCTGCGTCGAGGCGGCGCCGGAGGGCACGGTACGCGTCGTAAAGAAGTACGAGTCCTAGAGCTTCGGCGGCCGCTTCGGCTTGGACTTCTTCTTCCTGCAGGTGCGGTACTTGCGCTTTCCCTTCAGCGTGTCGCCCTCGGTCGTGAGAATGACGATCCTGACGATGAAGGTTCCCTTCGGCAAGCCGCGCAGGTCAACCTTCGCCGTGGTCCGGAGCTTCTTGAAGATCTTCCGCTTGAGGGTGCGAACACGCTGCCCGTTCACGAACACCAGCGCCGTCTGGATCTTGATGCCGCCGGGCTGGCGGAGCTTGATCCTGAATTTGCGACGACTGACGCACTTCTTGTTCGACGGCAGCTTGACGACCTTGCCGAAGGACGGCTTGTTCGTGATCGTGCCCCCGCTGATCTGGCCCTCCGCAATCAGTGTCTCGGGCGCCGGTGGGGCGCTCGAGTCGCGCTCGACCACCTTCAGCGCACTCCCAGGAGGCGGCTCCTGAAATGAGTTGTGTGTGGGGCAGCAGTTGATGTCGTTGCTCGTACCGATGCCGTTGACGCTGTCCTGGAATCCGAGCTGCTGGCCTTCGGGCGTGAGCCTGAACGGGGATGCGACCTGTTTTCCGCCGAGCGGCACTGGGAGGAACGAGTAGTAGGTGTCCGGAAGGCCCGCCGGGCTGCCGTCGCCGTTGGAGTCCGCGGACAGGGCGAGAATGCCGCCTCCGGCGTTGAAGAACTTCTCGATTGCGGCCTTGCGGGCGGTGATCGCGTTCGAGTCCGGCGTGGTGGTCCCCGTCCCTATGTTGATCTGATCGAGTGAGCTGCCCACCACGATTGCGCTGTATTTGGACGTCGTGAGCGGCTCGGCCGCAAACGCCGGGTTGGTGGGGCACATCACCGCGACGGCGCCTGGATCGATGGAGAAACCGGCGTTCTTGATGGCGATGGAGAGTCGGCCCGGCGAACAGTCGAGCAGGAGCAGCGCCCTATTCGGGTTGGGTGCCCCTCCCCGCACGTAGTTCACAGCCACCTGTAGGAAATGGCATTGCTCGGGCGACGAGGAGTCGTAGACCGAACAGTGGCTGTCGGCGTCGTGGCCAGTCGCGAGCAACCGGCCTGCCGAGGCCGGTGCGACGGGCAAGGTCAGCGCCGCGATGACACCCGCGAGCGCCAGCGCTCGAACCATGCGTCCTCCCTTGACCACGGCCCTTAGCATCCCGCCGATGGCGGACGGCAACTTCAACTTCACGACCGACGTGGTGGAGCGGCTCGGACGCGAGCGCGGCCCAGACGAGGCGCTTCGCGCGATCGACGAGAGCGGGGTCGTGCAGAGCTTCACGTTCGCGGACGTGGCCGAGCGCGCCGCCCGCGTGTCGGGCGGACTCGCAGCGCTCGGAGTTGCACCTGGCGACGTCGTGATGACCTTGATGGGGGCACGGGCCGAGTGGGTGTTCGCGCTGTTGGGCGCCTGGCGGCTCGGGGCCGTGGCACTGCCGTGCTCGGAGCAGCTTCGGCGAAAGGACATCGCGCTTCGGATCGAAGCAGCCAGGCCAGGGGTCGTGCTCGCTGCCGCCCGCGACATGAAGGAGCTCGATGCCGCGCTGAAGGACATCGAGCAAAGGCCCGCGGTGCGCGACGTCGACGCCGGCGAGCTCCCGGACGGTGAACCCGTGGCACCGGCGGCGACCTCGCTCGAGGATCCGGCGCTCTTGACATTCACGTCCGGAACGGTCGGCGAGCCTCGAGGGGTCCTGCACGTCCAGCGGTACCTGAGTGGTCAGGCAGTCCAGGCGGAACACTGGCTTGGTGCTCGCCCGGGAGATCTCACGTGGTGCACGGCGGCGACCGGGTGGTCGAAGTCGGCGCGCAACGCATTCGTCGCCCCCTGGACGATGGGGGCCGCCTGCCTGTTGCACGACGCGCGTTTCGGGCCACGCGGGCGCCTCCACCTCGCCGGCGAGCATGGAGTCACGGTGCTGTGCCAGTCGCCCACGGAGTATCGGATGATCGCCGCACGGGCGCCGTTGAACGAACTCGTGCTTCCTGCCCTCCGCCGGCTCGTCTCCGCGGGTGAGCCTCTCAACCCGGAGGTCATCGAGGCCTTCGAGGCGGCGCTCGGCCTTTCGATCTACGACGGATACGGGCAGACGGAGACCGGCCAGCTCACGGGCATGCCGATCGGCGAGGCCGTTCGTCCCGGGTCGATGGGCCGCCCCCTGCCCGGTTTCAAGCTCGATGTCCTGGACGAGGAGGGACGCCCAGCCGAAGTGGGCGAGCTCGCGCTCGACCCTTCGACCGTGCCGACATTCTTCCGGGGATACCTCGGGGACGGGCCGTTTACCGGCGACACGTGGCGGACCGGCGACCGCGTCCGCCGTGACCAGGACGGCTTCCTCTGGTTCGACGGACGCCTCGACGACGTGATTCTCTCTGCGGGATACCGGATCGGCCCGTTCGAAGTCGAGTCTGCGCTGATCGAGCATCCCGCCGTGGCGGAGGCCGCGGCGGTCGCGTATCCGGACGTCGAACGGGGAGCGGTCGTGCGTGCGGTCGTGGTCCTGCGCGAGGGCTTCCAGCCTTCGGCCGAGCTCGGCGCGGAGCTGCAGGAGCACGTCAAAAACACGACCGCGCCCTACAAGTATCCGCGCTTCGTGGAGTTCAGGAGCGAGCTGCCCAAGACCTCGAGCGGCAAGATCAAGCGCGCGGAGCTCCGGGCCGCCTGGAGTTGACGGCGCGCCTCAGGCCGGCAGCTTCTCCATCCAGAGGCTTACGCCGAACATCACCTCGGACAGGATCGCTCTCATCTCGTCCCGCCGAAGCGCCGGCAACATGGCCACCGCGAACCGGACGCGGTAGTCGCGGTTTCCCATGAGGAAGGCCTGGACGAGGTACTGCTCGTTCCAGCTGAGGCCCTCGTCGAGGACCCATTGCACCGAGTAGTCCCAGGGCCAGGCGAGATCGTGCACGTGGATCCAAACGCCGGGTGCAAGGCGTGGGAGGACTTCGAAGAAGATCCAATTCACGTCGCTCCCGGTGCGAACGCAGTGCGAGCCGTCGAAGAAGAGCACGTCTCCCGCCTCGAGGGTCTCGAACATCGACACGTCCGTGAGCTGGACTTGACTTTCGACAAGCGTCCAGCCAGGTGGCAGCGGCCCCAGCACGTCCCACGGCGGCTCGGGATCGATCAACGTGACTTCACAGCCGTCGCCGTTCTTCGCCACTGCACGCGCCAGCACGAGACTCGACCAGCCTGCACCGACCTCGATCACGCGACATGGCTTCAGCCGGCGCACGATGCCGTAGTACGCCAATGCGTCCATGCGTGGAAGCGCAACGTTGTTCCATACGTACTCGCCGGGATCGGAAGGCGGTCCCTCGGGCACGTCATCCAGCTCGGCAAAGTACGGCGCCGTCTCCTCGAGAAGGTTGACCTGGGCATCCAGGTCCCAGTCGATGTCGCTGGGCACGCGGGTGCGAATCCAGACCTCGGGGTGCTGACGCAAAAACGGCACGTCGTTCAGCGGCCAGTAATAGTGGTTGGGCTGAAGGTGCCATCCGCGTCGCTGCAACTCCTCGAACGGCACTGACCGCAGCAGCTCGATCGCCTCGTCGATTTCGCGATCGCGCTCCCCCGAGCTCGGCATGTCGATGGGCCGCTCGCCCTCGAGGTGCGTGATGGGCCGCCTCCGAAGTCCATCGGCGAACTTCGCCGGTCGCCATTGACCGAGCAGCTCACGAAGACGGCGAATACGCCTTCCCTCAGACGTCTGAGTCATCCATCGATCGTCCCACAACCAAACGGACGTGGCGCAGCGCGGGCGCTAGGGTTTCTGTAGATGACGATCGAACCGCCCCCGGCTGTCGCCGCTGCCCTGGAGATCGATCGGCGGCGCCTCCTGCGGCAGATCGAAGAGCAGCGGCAGCTGCTCGCTGACCGCACGCCGCGGTCCGGCGAGTACTACGAGCGCGCCCGGCGTGTGATGCCTAAAGGCGTTCCCTCCTCGTTTCAGGAGAACGATCGCTGGCCCGTCTACATCGAGCGCGGCGTGGGTGCGCAGGTGTGGGACGTGGACGGCAACGAGTACGCCGACTTCCACAACGGTTTCGGCGTGATGTGCGTGGGGCACGCGAATCCGGCGATCGCCGCCGCCGTCAAGCGCCGCGTCGACGACGGTACGCACTTCGCGGCGCCGACCGAGGGCTCGATCGTGGTCGCCGAGGAGCTATCGCGCCGATTCCGCCTGCCTCAGTGGCACTTCACCAACTCCGGCACGGAGGCGACGATGGATGCGATACACGTGGCGCGCGGCGCGACCGGACGCAACACGATCCTCAAGATCGAGGGCTCGTACCACGGTCACCACGATGCCGTGATGGTCTCGGTATATCCCCCACTCGAGGCGCTCGGCGAGCGCGCAGCGTCCCCTACGGCGCCGGCTACCCGAAGGCGATCACCGACCTCACACGCGCGGTCCCGTTCAACGACGCGGAAGCGCTCTCCCGGGTGCTCGACCGGCTCGAGGGTCAGGTGGCCGCGTTGATCATGGAGCCGGCGATGATGAACATCAACATCATCCTGTCGGTCGATGGCTACCTCGACGAGGTTCGCCGGTTGACGACCGAGCACGGTGTCGTGCTCGTGTTCGACGAGGTCAAGACGGGAGCGACGATCTCACCCGGCGGCGCGACGCAGCGCTTCGGCGTGAAGCCGGATGTCGTGACCCTCGCGAAGGCCACGTGCGGCGGGTTGCCCGGAGGCGCGATCGGCATGACCGAGGAGCTGGCGGCCGTGGTGGCCGACGGCACCGTCCACCAGTACGGGACCTTCAACGGCAACCCGCTCGTGATGGCGGCCGCACAGGCCGCGCTCACCGAGGTACTCGTGCCGGAGGCATACGACCAGCTCGAGCGCAGCAACGAGCGGCTCCTGCGCGGCTGCGACGAGATCATCGACCGCTACCGGCTGCCCTGCTACACGGAGGGCATCGGCGCCAAAGGATGCGTGGTGTTCTCCTCCGAGCCGGTGCGGGAGTACCGCGACTACCTGACCAAGGTGGACGACGACCTTTCCACGCTTGCCTGGCTCCACCACATGAACCACGCAATCTTCATGACGCCGGGCGTCGAGGAGGAGTGGACGCTGTCGCTCGCCCACACGGACGAGCACCTCCAGCAGTATGTCGACGCCTTCGAGGCGTTCGCCCGGGCGCTGAACGGGTAGGTCGCCTCCGATGGCCCCCAATCGCCTCGCGGGAGAGACCAGCCCCTACCTTCTCCAGCACAAGGACAACCCCGTCGACTGGTATCCGTGGGGTGAGGAGGCGCTCGCGCGCGCGCGGGCCGAGGACAAGCCGCTGCTCGTCTCGATCGGCTATTCCGCCTGCCACTGGTGCCACGTGATGGAGCACGAGTCCTTCGAGGATCCGGAGACCGCCGCCTTCATGAACGAGAACTTCGTCCCCGTGAAGGTCGACCGCGAGGAGCGCCCGGATGTCGATGCGATCTACATGCAGGCGGTGCAGGCGATGACAGGGCACGGCGGGTGGCCGCTGAACACGTTCGTCGACCCCGACGGGGTCCCGTTCTTCGGCGGCACCTACTTCCCGCCTGAAAGCCGGCACGGGATGCCGAGCTTCAGGCAGGTCCTGGAAGGCGTCGCCGAGGCCTGGGCGACCAAGCGGGAGGAGATTCGCGCCGCCGCTCCACAGACGGTCGAGAGGCTCGCCGCCGCCTCCCAGGTCCGTCCATCGCAGGAGGCTCTCTCATCCCAGGTGCTGGACGAGGCAGAACGCACGCTCGCGTCCCAGTTCGACCCGGTGAACGGGGGCTTCGGCGGAGCGCCCAAGTTCCCGCCCGCAAGCGCGCTCGAGTTCCTGCTGGCACGCGGGTCGCCCACCGCCCTGTCGATTGTCACGGCCACGCTCGAGCGCATGGCACGCGGTGGCATGTACGACCAGGTCGGCGGCGGCTTTGCCCGCTATTCCGTGGACGCCCATTGGCTCGTCCCGCACTTCGAGAAGATGCTCTACGACAACGCGCTGCTCGCGCGCGCCTACCTGCACGGATGGCAGGTGACGGGAAACGAATACTTTCGGCGGATCTCCGAGGAGACGCTCGACTGGGCGCTTCGCGAGATGCGCGGGCCCGAGGGCGGGTTCTACTCGGCGCTCGACGCCGACTCCGAGGGCGAGGAGGGGAAGTTCTACGTTTGGACCGCGGAGGAGCTGCGCTCGGTGCTGGGCGACGACGCCGACGCCCTTCTCCACCACTGGGGCGTCGACCGCGGGCCGAACTTCGAGGGGCGAAGCATCCTTCACGTCGCCGGAGACGAGATCGATGCCGACACGCTCGCGCGGGCGCGGGAGAAGCTCTACACGGTTCGCTCGGACCGCGTCTGGCCGGGCCTCGACGACAAGCGCATCACCGCCTGGAATGCGCTCATGATCGCGGCACTTGCCGACGCCGGCGCCGCCCTCGGGCGCAAAGACTACGTCGAGGCCGCACGGGCGGGCGCCGAGTTCATCGACCGCGAAATGCGCGACGCCGGCGGGCGGCTGCTCCGTACCTATAAAGACGGTCGCGCTTCGCTCAACGCGTACCTGGAGGACCACGCGTTCCTCGTCGAGGCGCTGCTGGTGCTATACGAGGCTACCTTCGAGGCGCGCTGGTTCGCGCGCGCCCGCGAGCTCGCCGACACGATGATCGAGCGCTATCACGATCCCGAAGGCGGCGGCTTTTTCACGACCTCGGGCGATCACGAGGGACTGATCGTGCGCCCGAAGGACTTCGAGGACCACCCGATTCCGTCGGGCAACTCATCGGCCGCGTACGGTCTCTTGCGGCTCAACGCCTTCACGGGCGAGCAGGAGTACGAGGAGCGCGCGGTCGAGGTCTT
>JBKOZI010000105.1:0-5240 GCA_046725795.1 Actinomycetota bacterium | reverse complement strand
CGGCTCGCTCACGCCGCTTCGCTCCAAGGAGGAGGTCCACGACTATCGGTACTTCCCCGAGCCGGACCTCGTGCCGCTCGCCCCGACGCAAGAGATGCTCGACGCGGCCCGTGCGGCGCTACCCGAGCTGCCGGCCGCGAGGCTCGAGCGTTACGAGGCCGAGTACGGCCTCGGCACCGATGCCGCCGCGGTGCTCGTGGGCTGGAAAGAGCTCGGCAGCTTCTTCGAGGAAAGCCTGACGACGACCTCGGAAGACGGTCTCGACGCCGCCACGCTTGCGCGCTGGACGACGGGCGAGCTTGTCGCCCGCCTCCGCGAGCAGGGCCTCGAGGATCCGCGCGAGTCCAAACTTTCCCCGCGTGCCCTCGCCGAGCTCGTGCTGATGGTTCAGCGGCAAGACCTGTCACAGTCCGCGGCCAAGGAGGTTCTTTCCGAGCTGACGCGCTCGGGCGGCGAGCCGGCCGCGATCGTCGAGGCGAAAGGGCTCAAGCCAATCGCGGACAGCGGTGAGCTCGAGGGAATCGTGGAACGCGCGATCGAGCAAAACCCCCAGGCGGTCGAGCAGATCCGCGGCGGCAAGGTGCAGGCGGCGGGCGCGATCGTCGGCGCCGTCATGAGGGAGACCAAGGGTCGCGCGGACGGCGCCGAGGTGAATCGCTTGATCAGGCAGAAGCTCGGGATCACCGAGTGAGCCGCACCCGGCTGCCGTGGGTCCTCGCAGCCTCGGCGATCGTCCCGGCGCTGCTGGCGCCGAGCGCCGGCGCAGCTGCACCGTCATCCTCGCCCTTCAGGCGCTGCTATCGAGGCGCGCCCATCGACTGCGCGATCGTGCGTGTCCCGCTCGACCGCACCGGTCGCGTAGCCGGCACCGTCCCGTTGCATGTCCTGCGCGCAAAGGCTCGGCGCCCGCCACCGCCCGGCACCCCCAAGAGCGCCGTGGTCGGACTTGCCGGCGGTCCCGGGCAGTCCGGGCTTCCGCTCGCCGAACAGACTTTCGCGGCGATCGTGGCGGGGCTCGACACACGTGACTTGCTCGTGTTCGACCAGCGCGGGACCGGCCTCTCGGGCTTGCTGCGCTGCCGGGCTTTGGAGCGGCGACCGATCGGCAACCGCATCAAGGCGGTCGAGGGTTGCGCCTCGAGCCTTGGCGCCGCCCGCGCCTTCTACACGACGCGCGACTCGGCCGACGACATCGAAGCGGTCCGGCAGGCAGCGGGGGTGGACAGGGTCGTGCCCTACGGCACGTCATACGGGACCAAGGTGGCGCTCGCGTACGCGCAGCGCTATCCGCAGCGAACCGAGCGCCTCGTGCTCGACTCACTCGTCGACCTGGACGGCCCCGATCCGTTCGCGCGGGATACGTTTCAGGCGGTTTCGCGAATTCTCCGCGACCTCTGCGCCGGGAACGCGTGCGCGGGCATCACGGCCGAACCCGTGGGAGATCTCACGGCGTTGGTCAAGCGGCTCGCGACGAAGCCGCTGTCGGGCTTGGTCGTCGGCGGCGACGGGAAGCGCCGCGCGCGGCGCTTCGGGCGCACTGCTGTGTCCGGCATCCTCGTAGAGGGCGACTTCGACCCGCAGCTGCGCGCCGATTTCCCGGCCGCCGTGCGCGCCGCCCTCGCCGGGGACGCCGCGCCGATGCTGCGACTCGCGAACAAGGCGATGGTGGACGTGTACTTCCCGGACTCGGTCTCGGTCTTCAGCCCGGCGCTCTTCACCGCGACGACCTGCGAGGAGGGCCCACTGCCCTGGGATCCGTTGCTCTCGTTCGGCGACCGATGGCAGCTCGTCTTCCGGGAGGCGGCCGCGATGCCCGACACCGTGTTCGCGCCGTTCGACCGCGGGCTCGGCCGGGCCAGCGACACACTCCGCCTCTGCGCGCCCTGGCCGGCGAGCGGCCCGCTCGTGCCGCCGGACCCCCGTCCGCTCCCGGACGTGCCGACCCTGATCCTGGGCGGCGCGGCCGACCTGCGGACTCCGATCGAGAACGATCCGCGGCTCGCCGCCAGGCTCCCACACGCCAGCACCGTGGTGATCCCGAATGTCGGGCACTCGGTCCTCGACAGCGACTTGTCCGGCTGCGCGGACGAGGCGACGACGGCCTTCTTCGCCTCCAGGCCCGTGCCGGCGACGTGCTCGCGGGCCAGTCGCGGCCTTCAGAACCTGGTCAGAGTGCTCTTCCCGCCCACGCCGGTGCCCCCGCGCTCGCTTTCGGGGCTGGGAACGCCCCGGCGGCTGCCAGGCCGGCCCGGGCGCACCGTTCGCGCGGTGGAGCTGAGCTTCTTCGACGCGATCCTGACGCTGATCGGGAGCACGTTCGAAGAAGACAAGCCCGTGATCCGGATCGGAGGACTTCGCGGCGGGCGGGTGATCGCCCGCTCGCGTCCGAAGCTGAGACTGCGGCTGGACCGCTACTCGTACGTGCCCGGTGTCTCGGTTTCGGGTCGCCTCGGCAACCTCTCGGGCAGGAGGTTCCACCTTCGCGTGGGCGGCCGGAAGGCGGCGCGCGGCCATGTCACGTTCCAGCTCAAGCACGACCTGATCACGGGCCGTCTCGGCGGCCGGCGCGTACACCTGCGACTCAGCAGCGACATCGGCGAGGCCGTCACAGGGCTCTACGAGCTCCGCCGAGCGCTGCGCGGCCGAGGACGAGTGCTCGGCCGCTGCTGTTCCGTCTCGCAGGTGCTTCCGCCTCGCTAAGTTAGAGCCCCTAACAGAAACACCCGCCATGCCTGACGCACCTGCAAATCTTCGTCCGCCGGCGTCCTCGGTCGGCCACATACCGCTTCGGTATGCGGCCTCCCTGCGTCCTTGCCGAACTCGATTTTCGGCGCCTCAGGCACGCCGGGCATTTCGTCAGAGGCTCTAGTCCTATGGACCGTCCAGGTCTCTACTTCGCGATCGCGGTGCTGGCGCTGATCGTGGCGCTCTGGCTCGCGGTCCAGATCGTCGGATTCCTCTTCAAGCTCATCTTCTTCGCGCTGATCGTCCTGGTCGGGATCGCCGCCTACCGCGCCTGGCGGGCGTCCAAGCCAAGTGCCAGGTAGGAGCTTCGAGTGTCGTTCCTCGTCCTACTCTTCTTCTTCGGGCTCGCGACCGGCATCGTCGGCCGGATCAAGGGCAGCTCGTTCCTCGTCTGGTTCCTGATCGGGTTCTGTCTGCCCGTGATCGGCCTGATCGGCGCGATTCTCTACCGGTGGGAGCGGCAAGAGCCGCGCCGGCGCTGCCCGCGGTGCGGCTCCGTCCGCCCGATCGCGGATCAGGTCTGCACGGTCTGCGGCGAGGACATGGACTGGCCCGAGCGCGAGGCGGTCGTGCCGGCCAAGGGACTGCCGCACTAGGAGCGGCTGATCGGCGCCGGCTAGAAGCGCCAAAACCGACGCTGACAGGGGTCAGGCCTGGCCGTTCGATTCACGTAGGTGCGTCACGCCGGTCCCGGGATGCACGGTCAGGTCAAGTAATCGCCATTGGCGCAAACCCGTAGCCGTCCACCTCGCGTTTAGGCGTCTGCGCCCATGGCCCCCCAAAATGTTCCGTGACCGATGGATCCGCAATCGGTGGCTCTTTTGCGGTGTCATTGCGCGCGAGTCATTCACGGAGCGATCAAACGGCTCAGCCTGACCCGGTGCCGGGCTCTGAGGGCAAATGGGGCGGTGGTACACTCAGCGGTCACCGCGCAGGGCCCGAAAACCTCGCAGCTTGCAGGCTCTTTTTGCCCCGATCTGCGGGGCTTTTGCGTCCCTGACGAATACTTGAAGACTCCTACTTGAAGACTCCTGAAGGGAGGCAAGCCGCATGCGAGCAGTCGACGCGATCATGGAATGTCTGAAGGCCGAGGGCGTCGAGGCCGTGTTCGGGATCCCCGGCGGCGCCAACCTCCCCACGTACGACGCGCTGTACGACGCGGGCATCCGCAACATCCTCTGCCGCCACGAGCAGGGCGCCGGGCACGCCGCGGAGGGCTACGCGAAGGCCTCGGGCAAGGTCGGCGTGGCGCTCGCGACCTCGGGGCCCGGCGCGACGAACCTCGTCACCGCGATCGCCGACGCGATGCTCGACTCGGTGCCGACCGTGTTCCTCACGGGCCAGGTCCGCACCGACCTGATGGGCACCGACGGCTTCCAGGAGGCCGACACGGTCGGGATCACGATGCCGGTCGTGAAGCACTCGTTTCAGGTGCTCGACCCGCGCGAGATCCCGCACATGGTTCACGAGGCCTTCTACGTCGCCCGGACCGGGCGCCCGGGCCCCGTGCTCGTCGACGTTCCCCAGGACCTCTCGCGCGCGGACATCCCGTACGACCCCACGGAGGCCCAGAAGGTCGACCTGCCGGGCTACAAGAACTTCTCCGAGGGCAACGCCAAGCAGATTCGGCTTGCGGCGAAAGCGCTCGCGAACGCCCACCGGCCGGTGATCTACGCCGGCGGCGGCGTCATCAACGGCAACGCCGCTGCTGAGCTCACGGATCTCGTGGTGACAGGCGGATTCCCGATCACGTGCACGGTGATGGGGCTCGGGGGGTTCCCAGCCCCGCACGAGCAGTGGCTCGGGATGCTCGGTATGCATGGCACCCGCACGGCCAATTACGCGATGGACAACGCCGACCTGATCGTGTCCGTCGGGGCACGCTTCGACGATCGGATCACCGGCAAGCTCTCCGAGTTCGCGCCGAAGGCGAAGTTCGTCCACATCGACGTCGACCCGGCCGAGATCTCGAAGAACGTGCCGGCGCACATCCCGATCGTGGGCGACTGCAAGCGCATCCTGCCGAAGCTGACCGCCGAATACCGGGCGCTCGAGGCGGACCGCTCGCGAATGGACGGGTGGTGGCACCAGCTGCGGGAGTGGCAGGAGCAGTACCCACTCAAGTACGAGCCGTCGAAGGAAGGCGAGATACCGCCGCAGCGGATGGTCCAGGCGATGTACGACATCACGGGCGGTGACGCGATCATCACGTCCGACGTGGGCCAGCACCAGATGTGGGCGGCGCAGTGGTACCACTTCTCGAAGCCGCGCCGCTGGATCAACTCTGGAGGACTCGGCACGATGGGGTTCGGGCTGCCTTCGGCGATCGGCGCCAAGGTCGCTCAGCCCGACGAGCTCGTGGTATGCCTGGCGGGTGACGGCAGCCTCGTCATGACGTGCCAGGAATTGGCGACCGCCGTCGAACACGGCATCGACGTGAAGGTGTTCATCATGAACAACGGCTACCTGGGCATGGTCCGCCAGTGGCAGGAGCT